>CAMFNB010000023.1 GCA_945965275.1 uncultured Clostridia bacterium
CTTAAACAACTCAAAACTCCCGAACCTTAAAACAGGTTCGGGAGTTTTTTTACAGGGTATTATTTTATACAAACATTTTGATGATGCCGGCAGCAAGAAGTTCCTCAATCCGTTTTGCAGCTGCCGCTAAATATTTATTCTGAGAAGGGTTCAAACAGCTCTCTCTTCTTCTTCATCATTTCGTCACCACGTTCAAGGTAATATTCAATGCCTTTAACATTGTATGCTCTGGAAATATTGCCGTCAGCCGCAACAGCCTTTGTAACGGCTCCTGCTCCTATACCGAGAATTGTTCTGTCTTCCTCCATAATATGAATGTTATACGGAGATTCATATCCGGGAATTGAATAGGATACATTTTCATGATTTCCGACCATATGTTTTTGTCGATACATATAGAAAGGATGCATTCCCATAGCTGCGGTAAAAGCTCTTGCTTCTCGCACCATCCGGCCCGTCATTTCAGCATCAAGAACTGCTTTATTTGCTTCATCCTGTTTCAGATCGGCGGCACGCTTTATGCTTAATGTGTGCACGGTAATTCCCGTAGGTTCAAGTTTACGAACTTCTTCAAGAGTATGTCTGAACATCTCAGGAGTTTCTCCCGGAAGTCCCGCAATCAAATCCATGTTTATGTTTTCAAAACCGGCCTCTTTGGCCATTTTCACGGCATCGCGCACCTGCATTGCGTTATGCAGTCTTCCGATTCTGTTAAGAGTAATATCATTCATTGTCTGAGGATTTACACTCAGCCTTGTCACCCCGGCCTTCTTTGCGGATTCCAGTTTTGCAGGAGTTATGGAGTCCGGTCTTCCCGCTTCCAGAGCAAACTCCTTAAGAGAAGAAATGTCAATGTATTTACTGAACATGTTTATGTATCTGTCAAATTGTTTTTCCGGAAGTGATGTGGGAGTGCCGCCGCCGAGATAGAGACACTCCGCTTTTTCGGCGACTTTGGAATGCAGCTTTGCTGTTGCCTCAAGTTCCCGTTCGAGAGCATCAAGATAATCGTCAAGCTTATTTTTATACTGGCCTATGGCATGTGAAGTGAAGGCACAATAAAGGCATCTTGTGGGACAAAAAGGAATATTTGAATACCAGTCCGCAACAGCTGTGTCCACGCCTCTTAAGAAAGGCTTTTGAATCCTCACGGTCTCCATGGCAAGATCTGTCTTTTCCTGAGAAACAAGATAAAATTTTTCAAGATAATCTCTTATATATTTCTCGTCATGTCCTTCTGCAAATAATGTGTTTATAATCTTTGTCGGTCTGATTCCTGTCATGCAGCCCCAGGGAGAACTGTATCCCGTAAGCTCGGAAAGAAAAACATACAGCCATCTTTTAAGCTCATGATTGTCATTTATGTCCGGAGGGTTTTTACCGTTCACGGTAAAAGAATTACAATTTCCTGTAATATCAAAAAGTGCAACACCGTTAAATATCTGGACCACTTCAATGGCCCAGTACGGCATTGCATTTCCTTCATGTTTTATAACTACCTTTTCAGAATTCAAGGAAAGGATTCTCCTGTTTTTCTCGTCCTATGGTGGATCTGGTTCCGTGTCCCGGAAGAATAATCAAATCAGGATCCATCTCAGAAAGCATCTTAAGGGAACCTAATAAGTCAGTCTCGTTTCCGTCACCCAAATCAGTACGTCCGATTGTGTTATAGAAAAGAACATCCCCTGTAAAAATATATTTACCTGCAAGAATGCAGATTCCGCCTGAAGTGTGACCGGGAGTTTTGATTATCTTAAGTTCTTCGCGACCCAGCATAAGCACATCACCGTCCTTAAGTATCTTATCTGCCTTTCTGTACTCCTGAGGGTCATCAAAAATATCAGAGCAATTAAGTCTGATGTTGCCTAAGTTTCTGTTTTCTTCTTCAGTACAGCAAAGCGGTGCGGCATAAACATCAATGTATTCTTCAATGTGACAGACATGGTCGTAATGGCCGTGGGTCAGAATGATATACTTCACGCGAATGTTGTTCTCACGCGTGAATTCAAAACAACCTGCCACACGATTGCCGGTATCAACGACTGCAGCCTCTCTGCTCTCTGTATCATAAATCAAATATGTGTTTGCTCCGAGCATTCCCTCGGTAAATCTCTTATGTTCTAAGCTCATAATATTTTCTCACTGTCAAGTAATAAAGTAACCGGCCCGTCATTCAGAATTTCAACCTTCATATCAGTACGGAACACACCTGTCTCAACCGAAAGTCCGTAGCTTTCAAGCTTCGCTTTTACTTTTTCATAAATCGGTTCAGCAATCTCGGGGCGGGCAGCCTCAATAAAAGAAGGCCTGCGTCCTTTTCTGCAGTCTCCGTATAATGTAAACTGACTGACAAGAAGTATTTTGTAATCTCCGCCTTCTGCCAGCTTATCCAGTATGGACAAGTTCAGCTTGGCATCCGCATCTTCGAACACACGAAGGTTTGCAATTTTGTCGCAAATATATTCAACATCCTTTTCCGTGTCCGTGTTTTTTATGCCTAAAAGAACATTGAAGCCTGCATTAATTTTACCGGACTCAACGGATTCAGAAACAACTTTTGAAAAAAGAACTCTTTGTACGACTGCTCTCATTTTATCAGCTCGACTTTCTCATTACTTCGACAATGCTGTCAACCTGATTGAGTTTCTTGATAAGTTTATCAAGCTGTGTTCTCTCAGAGATTTCCACGGTAAGATCGATAATACCGTAATTGTCTTTCGTTGTTCTTGCACTGATGGCTCTCATATTGAGCTTCTGTTCCGCAATTACGCCGGCAATTTCCAGCATGAGGTTTGAACGGTCAAGTGCCTTGATTGTAAGTTCGGCATTGTATGTGGTTGAGAAATTCTGTGCCCATCTTACATCGATTTCTCTGTCTTTAAATTCATTCATTGACTGAATGTTCGGACAGTCAGCTCTGTGAATCGAAACACCGCGTCCTCTGGTTATATATCCTACGATATTATCACCAGGTACCGGATTACAGCATTTTGAGAAACGAACAAGGCAGTTATCAATTCCCTTAACAACGATACCCGAATCCGTTGTCTGTTTCTTTTCCTTCGATACTATGTTTTCAAGTGATTCAGTTGAAAGAACATCCTTTGGATTGTCCTTTAAGTATTCGTCACGAAGTCTTGAAACAACCTTCTGCGCAGTAAGTTCACCGAAGCCAACCACATTAAGCAAATCATCAATGCTGTTGAAATTGTGCTTTTTTAAAATCGGACCAATATATTCCTTATTAAACAGTTGCTCATGTGTAAAGCCCTGCTTCTTAAGTTCTCGTTCAATGAATGATTTACCGTGTTCTATGTTTTCTTCGCGACGTTCTTTCTTAAACCACTGACGAATCTTGCTCTTGGCTTCACTTGATTTGACAATTGAAAGCCAGTCACGCGAAGGTCCGTGTGTTTCTTTTGTTGTAATGACATCAACAATATCACCGTTTTTAAGTCTGTAGTTAAGCGGTTTAATCTCGCCGTTTACCTTGGCACCGATCATTCTGTTTCCTATGGCAGAGTGAATGCTGTATGCAAAGTCGATGGGGTTCGAACCTGCAGGCAGGTTTTTAACATCACCTTTGGGAGTAAACACAAACACTTCCTCGGTAAAAAGGTCCATCTTAAACGTGTCAACGAATTGACTTGCATCTCCCGAATCTTTTTGAATGTCCAGAAGGTGTCTTACCCAATCCAGCTTTTCGTCAAACTCAGAAGTTGTTGTTCCGCCTTCTTTGTATTTCCAGTGAGCTGCGATACCGCTTTCCGCAATCTTATGCATTTCCCAGGTTCGAATCTGCGCTTCAAAAGGCATACCGTCAGGACCAATAAGAGTTGTATGCAGAGACTGATACATATTAGGCTTCGGCATTGAAATATAGTCCTTGAATCGTCCGGGCATCGGTTTATACAGTTCGTGGATAATACCGAGAATCGTATAACATTCCTGTACTGTATCCACGATTACACGAATGGCAATAAGATCATAAATCTGTTCAAGAGTCTTATTCTGCTTGACCATTTTTTTATAAACACTGTAAAGGTGTTTCGGTCTTCCGTCCAGGAATACCTTAAGACCCGCCTCGGATGTTTTTTCTCTTATTGTTTCAAGTACACCCTGAATATATTTTTCGCGGTCTTCTCTCTTTGCATTAATCTGTTTCTTTAAATCCTGATAAGTATCCGGCTCTAAGTATTTAAAACAAAGGTCCTCAAGCTCCCACTTGATCTTAGACATACCCAAGCGGTGAGCAAGGGGTGTGTAGATTTCAAGAGTTTCCCTTGCCTTTGTAATCTGTGAATCTGTATTGACATACTGAAGCGTTCTCATATTGTGAAGTCTGTCCACAAGTTTGATAACGATAACTCGAATGTCAGATGCCATTGAGATGAACATTTTTCTCAGGTTCTCTGCCTGAAGTTCTTCTTTTGAAGAAACAGGAATATGCTTGAGTTTTGTTACACCGTCAACCAGATATGCAATTTCAGAACTGAACTCTTCAGCAATTTGTTTTGATGTGACTTCAGTGTCTTCAACAACGTCATGTAAAATACCTGCGATAATGGAAGGCATGTCCATTTCCATTTCTGCAAGCATCTTTGCCACTGCAAGGGGATGAATGAAAAACGGTTCGCCCGATTTTCTGAGCTGTCCTTTGTGTGCCTTCTCAGCAAAATCAAAGGCTTTTTCAAGCATGGCAAGGTCGGCATTGCTGTTGTACTTGCTTATGATTTCCTCTATTTCTTTAATCTTGGATTTCATTTCTTCGTCCAAAGCTGCCACCTCCCGCGGTTTAAGATTTTTCTTTTATGTGTTCTGTCATCGCCATAAACACAGGCGAATTTTCAAGGTCATTGTTCTTCGGATTTTCCACCGGCTTAAAATTGTTTCCGCTGTGCTTTATAAAGCCGAGTTCCTCAAAAATTTCCAGTCCTCTGAAAAACTCAAAATGACTGTAGCCGGGATTAACCGATGCAATCATCTCATAAAGTGAGCCGATGTTTTCATAACTGAATCCGTCAGAAAAACGTTTTTTGATTGCACTGTAAAGAACAACAAGTCTTTCCCTGCTGCATTGTATATTATATGAGCCGTGTGCTCTTATGTCCAATATAATCAGCGAAACACTTCGCTGATTATTCCATTCATTTACCATCAGTTTAAATGCAATATCGCAGCTTTTGATTTGTGAAACAAGCGAATAGTATTTTCCTGCTGAAAAAGCAATGCCGAAAACAGTTCTTCCGAATCTGTCATCTGCATTTTCTTTTATATTAAACTGAATGCTTAAGTGATTGTTGTCCGCACCAACGGTTTTGCATTTTACAAGCTGAAGATTTTCCGCAATGTATATCGGTTCCTTGTTTCCCTCGCCGCAGGGTTCAATAACGGTAAGCCTTTCGGCATTGTCAATGTTTATCTCAGAAAGAGGAATAACACATTCTGCGTCAATGGTCGGAAGGGTGTATGCGGAAATGTCATGTTCCTCGGCATATTTGTTTATACCGTCAACAAGCTGCTGAAGTTTGTCTGCTTTCAGGCTTAATCCCGCAGCCATCTTATGCCCGCCGAATCTGTCCAGAATTTCCTCACAGCCTGCAAGAGCCTCATGAATGTTGAAGCCCTGTACCGATCTTGCACTTCCGTGAACAGTAATTCCGTCATCTTCATATACGCACACGATTGACGGCTTGTTGAACTTCTCCACAAGCTTGGATGCAACAATTCCTATTACACCCGAATGCCAGCCGTGGCCAACTGAAATAACAATGCTGTCCGTCGGCTTTGTAAATATATTTTCATCCTTTGATGCCTCTTTAGTTACATCCGCTTCAACTGTCTGTCTGTTTTTGTTTTCGTCAATAAGCTCTCTTGTGAGTTCGTTTATTTCATTGTCATCTTTTGAAAGAATAAGTTTAAGCGCTCTCTCGCCGCTTCCCATTCTTCCCGCCGCATTTATTGTGGGTACAATTCCGTATGCAATGCCCTGCGTATTAAGTGTACGTGCTTTTTCGGAAACTTCAAAGAGCCTCACAAGACCGGGAATTGTATTAAACTCCGGCTTTGCCATAAGGGAAAGACCGCTCTTTACGAGTATTCTGTTTTCATCGCAAAGAGGTACTGAATCTCCGATTGTCGCTATGGTTGCAAAAGGAAGATATGCATCAATATTGAATTTTTTACCGAGCTTTTGAGAAAGTGCCTGGGCAAGTTTAAAAGCAACACCCGCACCGCAAAGTCCGGCAAACGGATATCCTGATTCACTGCACGAAGGGTCAATAACAGCAACCGCCTCAGGCAGCTCTGTACCTGGTCTGTGGTGGTCTGTCACCACTAAATCAATTCCCGACTCTTTGATGTATTTTGCTTCTTCTGTTGAAGTAATGCCGCAGTCAACCGTTACAATTAAGTCCGTTCCCCGTTCTTTTAATATATCAACTGTTTTGATTGAAAGGCCGTAGCCGTCATTGAAACGATCGGGAATGTACCAGCTTAATCTGACTGCACCCATTTCGTCTTTGAAAAATCTGTATAAAATCGCAGTGGCATCAATACCGTCTGCGTCATAGTCACCGTAAATCGTGATATGTTCATTCTTTTCAACTGCTTCGATAATCCTCGAAACAGCTTTTTCCATATCGGTAAAAAGATACGGATCTCTGAGTTCTCCCGCAGTACCGTACAGGAAGAAATCCACATCCTCTTTCGTTTTAAGACCTCTTTGGAATAAAGTGTCCGCCATAAATTCAGGCAGCCCGGTTTCCGCACTGAGCTTCCTTACTTCATCACACGACTTTTCACTTTTAACATTCCATAACCTGTCAAACATTTTCAAAAAAAGCAAAAAGACCCGAATAACAAAATTCGAGTCTTTAAGTACTTAGTCATTAGAAATTGAAATCTTATCTGTACTTGCGTTTTCTGGCAGCCTCGGACTTCTTCTTTCTCTTTACGCTTGGCTTCTCATAATGCTCTCTTTTTCTTACTTCAGCAAGAACGCCTGATTTAGCGCATGAGCGTTTAAATCTTTTAAGAGCACTTTCAAGTGATTCGCCTTCTTTAAGCTTTATCTCTGACATTACATTCCCTCCCTCCGAGCGGTACGGTAGATAATATCGTAGCCTGCACATCAAAATATCGTGATTTATTATACACTAAACCAACAGTTTAGTCAACAACAAACAGCACAAAAATTGCAAAAGAAAGATACGGTACAAGTGCAATCTCCGCATTCTTCTTTCGTTCTTTTAAAAAGCCGACAACAGCCGCTGACGCGCACGCGGTTCCGAGTGCGGCCAACATTCTTCCGTAGGGTAAAAAGAGTCCGCAGGATGTCAGTAATTTCACATCTCCCCACCCGAAATTTTCTTTAAATAATGCTTTCAGCAGGATTGATGTGATTCCCGCAGCCAGAAAACCGATTAGCAGCCTTAAAAAGCCGCCATTTAAGTGAAGCAGCATATTTGTCAGGCCCGTAATCGTTATTGCAAGCGGTATGATATTAGGCACGATTTTACCGTTAATATCACATACGGCAGCTATTGCAAGCAGCAATCCGAATGTTGCAGCCACAGGTCCTGCAGCCATACAAAAAATCCCCCATAAGGCTATCTGCCTTTGGGGGAAAACATTTTTGTTTATAAGTTTAATTTCAGACATAATGATTTCTCCCATGCTGTTGCTGCACAATTGAAATCATAGGTGTCATAATACTACTACAAACCTGCCAGTTTTGCAAAGTTTTCTTTGTTTGAAATATACAGCTTGCGATAAATGTCGTAGAACTTCATATATCTTTCGTGATTGTCCGCATCAGGGGCCGTTGTTGTTCCCTTTCGTATAACCGCGTCACATGCCTCTTCAACCGAAGAATACATTCCTGTTCCGACCATTGCCAAAATTGCAACACCCAGCGCCGGACCTTCCTTTGAATCGATGGTTGAGATTTCGCAGTTATAAATGTCGGACAACATTTTACGCCAAACTTTGCTTGTTCCTCCGCCTCCGCATGCAATCATTGAGTCGGCCTTAATATCCATCTCACCGAATACGCTGAGACAGTCCATAAGAGAAAAGCTAACACCTTCCATTACGGAACGAATGATATGCGGCCTCTTATGCATTGCAGAAAGCCCGAAGAATGTTCCCCTTGCATTAGGATCCAAATGAGGAGTTCTTTCGCCCATCAGATACGGAAGATATAGAAGTCTTTCCGAACCTATGGCTACAGAGTCTGCTTCCTTGTCCATGATGTAATACGGATCGACGCCTTCTGCCTTTGCCTGATTCATTTCCTCAGTGCAGATATTGTTCCTTGTCCACTGAAGTGATAAGCCGGCACCCTGCGTAACACCCATAACATGCCATGCACCCGGAACAGCACAACAAAATGTGTGAACTCTGCCCTTCGGGTCAATGCTGATTTTACTTGTATGGGCAAATACAACTCCGCTTGTTCCGATTGTTGTAAATGCTCTGCCGTCCTTAACAACACCTGTTCCCACAGCTGCAGCAGCATTGTCACCTGCACCGCCAACAACCTTCGTTCCGGGATTAAGTCCTGTAAGAGCAGCTGCTTCATCAGTTACCGTTCCTGTTACTTCAGGTGATTCGTAAACCTTTCCGAGTAGTGTCTTATCAATACCGAGCTTCTCAAGAACCTCATCGGACCAGTCTCTCTTCGGAACATCCAGAAGCTGCATTCCGCTGGCATCTGAAACTTCAGTCGCATACTTACCGGTGAGCATAAAACGAATATAGTCTTTCGGTAAAAGGATATGAGCGCACTTCGCATAGTTCTCAGGCTCGTTATTTTTTACCCACATAATCTTTGATGCGGTAAAACCGGTAAGGGCCGGATTTGCAGTAATCTCAATAAGTCTTTCTCTGCCAACCTTTGCTTCTATTTCTTCGCATTCTTTTGCTGTTCTCTGATCACACCAAATAATCGAAGGTCTGATTACCTGATTGTCTTTGTCCAGCATTACAAGACCGTGCATCTGACCCGAAAGTCCTATACCCTTAATTTCTTTTGCATCAACACCTGATTTTGATACAACCTCTTTGCATGTTCCCGCAACTGCGTTCCACCAATCCTCAGGCTTTTGCTCTGCCCAGCCGTTATGCGGCTGATACATCGGATATTCAATTGTGTGGGAAGCAATTACATTTGCATCTTTGTCAAAAAGAACTGTTTTTGTTCCCGATGTTCCGATGTCTATGCCAAGTACGTATTCCATAATTACCTCTGTAAAAATCAACCGAACATGATTGAGTTCATTACTGACTCAAGATATTCCTGCTTGCCTGAAATATTTGACTTAACGTCACCCATCTCAAGAGCATATGCCTCAAGTTCCTGTATTGTTGCTGTTCCGTCAACAATCTTTTTACCGATACCCTCTTTATATGAAGCATATCTGTCATCAACAAACTTGTCGATTCTTCCGTCAGCAATCATCTTATCTGCAATTTTGAGACCGAGAGCAAATGTATCCATACCTGCAATATATGCAAGGAATGTGTCTTCCTGTGTAAATGAACCTCTGCGAACCTTTGCATCGAAGTTGAGACCGCCGGTTGTGAATCCGCCTGCCTTAATTACTTCGTACATGCAAAGGGCTGTGTCATAAGCATTTGTCGGGAATTGGTCTGTGTCCCAACCGAGAAGAACGTCTCCCTGGTTTGCATCAATTGAACCGAAAGCATCATTATCTCTTGCAACGCGGAGTTCATGCTGGAATGTGTGAGCTGCCAGTGTTGCGTGGTTGGCTTCAATGTTGAGTTTGAAATCTTTATCAAGTCCGTACTTTCTGAGGAAAGCAAGAACAGTTGCCGAATCGAAATCATACTGATGTTTTGTTGGTTCCTTCGGCTTAGGCTCAATATAGAAAGCACCCTTAAAGCCGATTGAGCGACCATAGTCAACAGCCATTCTCATAAGGCGTGCCATGTTATCCTGCTCAAGTTTCATATTTGTATTAAGAAGAGTTTCATATCCTTCTCTTCCGCCCCAGAACACATATCCGTCGCCGCCGAGAGCAGTTGTGATTTCAAGAGCCTTCTTAATCTGAGCTGCAGCAAATGCAAATACGTCAGCATTCGGAGCTGTGCCTGCACCATGCATGTATCTCGGGTTACCGAAACAGTTTGCAGTTCCCCAAAGAAGCTTTTTGTTATTCTCTTTCATGAGTTTGTCGAGAAGAACCTGAATTTTATCAAGTCTTGCATTTGTTTCTCTAAGAGTATCTGCCTCAGGAGCGATGTCTCTGTCATGGAAACAGTAATATTCAATACCAAGCTTATTCATAAGTTCAAATGCGGCATAAGCTTTTCTTTCAGCCTGCTCCATGGGATCAGTTGTTCCGTATGATTTGTCAGCCGTACCTACACCGAACATGTCAACACCGTTTGCGCACATTGTGTGCCAGTATGACATTGCAAACTTAAGCTGTTCTTTCATTGTCTTTCCGCCGATTACTTCGTCCGGATTGTAGTATTTGAAAGAAAGAGGGTTATCTGATTTTGACCCCTCATATTTGATGTTTGGAATGTTTTTAAAGAATTCGTCCATTATAAAATCCTCCGAGATTTAAATTACATTAATTATATCATTTCACTTTATTGGCTTCAACAATACAGCTGTAATCGCATGTTAAATATATAAAAATTGCTTCATCGTGCTTCTTAAGAACATACATGCCTTTTATCTGTGGATAAAGTACCTTTAAACGTACCGAATTTGCCTCATTTATGCACAAATTTTTGTATATGCAAAACAGTTTTGCACAGTTATGCACAAGGTTATCAACAATCAACTTTCCTTTATTTTAGGGCTTTTTGAAGTTTTCAACACGAGTTATGCACAGGTTTGGACACCAAAATAAACAAGTTATGCACAATAGTGTACAAATATTTATGCAAACAGTATGCATATATACAAAAAAAAGAGGAGATTTTCATCAAATCTCCTCAAGTGATATCGTTGCAACTGCATTTAAATCAAGTCCGGCAAACCGCTTATTGTGCACAGCCGCGTAATATGCTGCAGATGCTATCATCGCTCCGTTATCCGTGCATAAAATCGGTGTCGGTCTGTAAAATGTCATGTTATTCTCGCCTGCTGCCTTTTCCATGGCAGCTCGAAGGGCTGAGTTGGCAGCCACACCGCCGGCAAGCGCAATATGAGTAAGTCCTTCTTTCTTTGCTGCTGTAATTGTATTTTCGACAAGTATGTCCACGACAGCCTTTTGGAATGAAGCACAAACATCAGGAACTGATATTTCTTCGCCCTTCATTTTCGTTGTGTTTACATAATTTATAACTGCGGTTTTAAGTCCGCTGAACGAATAATCGAGACAGTCTTTAAAATGAACTCTCGGGAACTGCATTGCCTCGGGGTTTCCCTCTTTTGCTGCCTTATCAATGGCCGGTCCTCCGGGATAGCCGAGACCGAGTGTTCTTGAAATCTTATCATAGGCTTCACCGGCTGCATCGTCACGAGTTGCTCCAAGTACTCTGTATTTTCCGTAGTCATCAACAGCAACAATTGAAGAATGTCCGCCGGACGCCACCAGGCACAAAAACGGCGGCTTCAAATCCGGATATTCAAGATAGTTTGCACTGATATGACCTTCTATATGATGAATCGGCACGAGAGGAATATTCTCTGCCCAGGAAAGAGCCTTTGCCGCAGATAAACCTACCAACAATGCGCCGATAAGTCCCGGGCCGTATGTCACACCGATATAGTCTATGTCTTTTAATGTAACATTTGCATCCTTAAGTGCTTTTTCTATACACGGAACAATAAACTCAATATGTTTTCTTGATGCAAGCTCAGGAACCACTCCGCCGTACTCCTTATGGAGCTCCAGTGAAGTTGAAATTGCGTTGGACAAAACCTTGCGTCCGTTAAGAACAACGGAAGCAGATGTTTCATCACACGAGGATTCAATTCCCAAAGTTAAAATATCTTTCATTTCATAGAGAATACTAAGAATGTATCAAAGAACTGCTGGAAGAACAGCTGGTCAACCAATATAAGTACGGCAAGCACTGCAACATAAACTGCAAATCCTTTTACAGAGTGCTTTTTAAAGAACTTAATCATAAACTTAACTGCAAGGAATCCTGATATAAGTGCCGCAATCATACCGCAGATTGTGGGAACAACCTGAATGGATGCGGGATCTTCAATCACATCTTTAACACCCAAAACAGCTGAGCCTGCAATTATCGGAATTGCCATCATAAACGAGAATGTAATTGCCACATCCTTTTTGAGTCCGCAGAAAAGTCCTGCCGAGAGTGTACTTCCCGATCTTGAAATGCCGGGCATAACGGCAACAGCCTGCGTACATCCGATAATAACCGAATCTTTAAGTGTAATATCATCCTTGTCCTTTGTCTTCTTGCCGATGCTCTCTGAGAACCAGAGAATTGCGGCAGTGATAAGGAAGCATGGTACCAGGAATCCGCCGCTCTGGCTGAATTCTTCAATATAATCATCAAAAAACATGCCGACTAAAACAGCCGGAATTGTAGCGACAATAATCCATAAAACATATTTTTGAATCGGATTCTTAATAAGAGGCCAAATCTCTTTCCAAAGCACAAAGCACACTGCAATAAGTGTTGCAAAATGAAGTGCAATGTCAAAAGAAAGTCCGTAGTTTGCAGGATCCATATTGAAAAGCTTTTTGAAAACAATCAGATGACCTGAGCTTGAAACAGGGAGAAACTCTGCCAATCCCTGCACAATACCAAGTAAAATTGCTTTTAATACTTCAATCATTATGCAGTCTCCTTGTTGTCGTTTCTGTTTTCTGAAAGTTTTAATACCTTTTCATCATTGTCCAGGAGCTTCGGCTGAGCGCCTTTTGTAATTGTCTCTTTAGTTACAATGCATTTTTTAATGCCTGTCATTGAGGGAACCTCAAACATGGCATCCATCATTGCAGTCTCAATAATTGCACGAAGACCTCTTGCTCCGGTCTTACGTTCAAGTGCAATCTCAGTAATTGAATCAATTGCATCTTCCTCAAATTCAAGCTCAACATTTTCAGTTTCAAAGAGTTTCTTATACTGTTTGATAAGAGCGTTCTTTGGCTGGGTTAAAATTTGTCTGAGCATTGTCTTGTCAAGAGATTTAAGAGTAACAATTGTGGGCACACGTCCTATGAATTCAGGAATAAGACCGAACTTAAGCAAATCCTCAGGCTCAACTTTCTTTAAAAGATCATCGTCCTTCTTATCCTCAGATCCGTGAACCTCACCTGAGAAACCGATCATGTTTTTACCGAGACGACTGTCAATTACTTTTGAAAGTCCGTCAAACGCACCGGAACAAATAAACAGGATGTTGGATGTGTCAATCTGAATGAATTCCTGATGAGGATGCTTTCTTCCGCCTGTGGGAGGAACATTGGCAACTGTTCCTTCCAGTATTTTAAGAAGTGCCTGCTGAACGCCTTCACCTGATACGTCTCGTGTAATTGACGGGTTGTCACCGCGTCTTGAAATCTTATCGATTTCATCTACAAATATAATTCCCCTTTCAGCCTGCTTTACATCACCGTCAGCAGCCTGAATGAGTCTTAAAAGGATGTTTTCCACATCTTCACCCACATAACCTGCTTCAGTAAGAGACGTGGCATCTGCAATCGCAAACGGCACATTCAGTATTCTTGCAAGTGTCTGTGCAAGATATGTCTTACCTACGCCTGTAGGACCGATGAGAAGAACATTGCTCTTTTGAATTTCCACATCATTTTGGTCTTTGCTTTTAAGCGCATTAATTCTCTTGTAGTGATTGTAAACCGCCACTGCAAGAGCTTTTTTGGCATCATCCTGACCGATAACATATTCGTCAAGACGCTCCTTCATTGATTTCGGAGAAATGAGCTCCAGTTCCTTGTCGGCTGATTTTCTTTCGGGAACTTCACCGACTCCATCACCATTTCCTATAATATTCCAGCATGTCTCGATACAATCTGAACAGATGAATCCGTCAATGCCTTCTATAAGTCTTTCCACCATTCCTTCGCCTCTTCCGCAGAATGAGCAACGAACGGGTTTTCTGTTTCCTGCCATGAGCAAGTACTCCTTATATAATAGTAAAATCGGGCATCATCGCTGATGCCCGGATGAATTATGTTATGCTCTGTGTTCCATAACCTTGTCGATAAGTCCGTATTTTACAGCTTCTTCTGCTGAAAGGAAGTTGTCACGGTCTGTATCTTTGATAATCTGCTCTAAACTTTGTCCTGTTCTTTCCGCAAGGATTCTGTTGAGCTTATCTTTTGTCTTTAAAATGTGATTTGCGTGGATTTCCATATCAGAAGCCTGTCCCTGCATTCCGCCCAGGGGCTGGTGAATCATAATCTCACTGTTAGGGAGTGCAAATCTCTTACCCTTTGCACCTGCTGCAAGAAGGAATGCGCCCATACTTGCTGCCATACCAACACAAATTGTTGATACATCACATTTTACAAAGTTCATCGTATCATAGATTGCAAATCCTGCTGAAACAGAACCGCCCGGGCTGTTGATATACAGTTGGATGTCCTTGTCAGGGTTTTCCGACTCAAGGAAAAGCATCTGTGAAACCACAAGTGATGCTGTTGCATCGTTTACTTCATCTGACAATACGATAATTCTGTCTTTAAGTAATCTTGAGAAAATGTCATATGACCTTTCTCCTCCGGATGTCTGTTCAATAACATAAGGTACCAATGCCATAAGTTATTTTCCTCCTTTGTTTAAATTTCGGATCGGTAAAAATTACTCTTCCGTTTTCTCCTCTGTCTTCTTTGCAGGCTTTTCTTCCTTAGCTGCTACCTTTACTGCCTTATCAGTGATAAGTTCGATTGCTTTTCTGATTTTAATGTTTTCAGCAATGTTCTTAAGGTTAGCTTCGCCGAGTCTTTCTTTAACCTCTGCAGCTTCCATATTGTACTGCTTAGCCATCTTTTCGATTTCTTCATCAATTTCAATATCTGTTGCTTCAATCTTTGCATCTTTTGCGATAGCCTCGAGAACAAGCATTTCTTTAACGTCCTTGCCTGCCTGCTTTGAAAGATCTTCTTTCATCTGCTCGAGAGTCATGCCCATGTACTGTAAGTACTGCTCAAGCTGAACTCCGCTGTGACCAAGCTGATGTCTGTAGTCTTCGATCTGGTTGTTAACTCTGTTCTCAACCATACAGTCAGGTACGTCAACTTCTGCATTTGCTGTTGCAGCTTCGATTGCTTCATTCTGCATAATGTTCTTAGCTGATGTTGCTTTTCTCTCTGAAAGCTTTGCCTTGATGTCTGCCTTGTATTCGTCAAGTGTATCGAATTCACTTACGTCTGATGCGAAGTCATCATCGATTGCAGGAATTTCCTTCTTCTTGATATCGTGAACCTTGCACTTGAATACAACAGCCTTACCCTTAAGGTCTTCTGCGTGGTAGTCCTCAGGGAATGTTACGTTAACATCTTTTTCATCGCCTGCATTTGTTCCGACAAGCTGCTCCTCAAATCCCGGAATGAAAGAACCTGAACCGAGTTCAAGAGGATGATTCTCACCCTTGCCGCCTGCGAATTCTTCTCCGTCAAGGTAACCTGTGAAGTCAATGTTTACTGTGTCGCCCATTTCAGCAGGTCTGTCTGTAACTTCTACCATTCTTGAGTTCTGCTCAGCTGTTTTCTTAAGTTCAGCTTCGATGTCCTCATCAGTTACTTCTGTGCTCTGCTCAACGATTTCAACACCCTCATACTGTCCGAGTTTAACCTCAGGCTTAAGTGTAACTTCTGCTGTGAAAACGAATTTTCCTTTTTCAAGAGTTACGATATCGAACTTTGGTTCTGAAACAACTAAAAGTTTAAGTTCTTCAACTGCTGCATCATAGTCACGGGGAATGATGTAGTTGATTGCTTCATCATAAAGGCACTCTTCGCCGTACATCTTTGTAAGAATTGCTCTCGGCACCTTACCCGGTCTGAAACCGTCCACTTTGTATTTCTTTACGTTCTTCTTATAGGCATAAGCAAGGCCTTCCTCGAACATCTCAGGTGATGTCTCGATTGTAAGTTTAACGTTTGTTTTTTCTAAGTTTTCCAATTTAGCTTGCATTTTTCTTTCCTCCAATTTTCTCTTAAAAGCAACCTATGTATTTTAACACATCTGTGAATATATATCAAACAATCAGGAAATCTTTGTTCCTTCAGGAATATCACCGTCAATAGTGACAAGAACAAGATTCTTCTTGTCAGCAGCCGCAAGGATCATGCCCTGTGATTCAATGCCCCTGAGTGTGGCCGGCTTAAGGTTTGAAACAAGAACAACCTTCTTGCCGATCATATCATCAGGACTGTAGAATTTGGCAATTCCCGATACAACCTGTCTTTCGCCTGCGTCTCCCAGTGAAAGTGTCATTTTAAGGAGCTTGTCTGCCCCTTCAACTTTTTCAGCTGTAAGCACCTTGGCAACCCTCAGTTCAACTTTTGCAAAGTCATCAATGGTGATTACGTTTGCACCGTCTTTATTATCGCATACAGGCTGCGACTTTTTCGGTGCATTTGCTTCAAGTTCCTTAAGTTCTTTTTCAACATCAATTCTCGGGAAAATCACATCGCCCTTTACGCAAAGTGTTCCGGCTTTGTATCCGCCCCAGGTCTTTGTGCTGTCCCATGATGTCTCAGGCAAGCCGGCTTTAACTCCGATCTGTGCAAATATTTTAGCAGGTGTCTGAGGCATAAACGGTTCAATGAGAATCGCAATGTTTCTGATACCTTCCAAAAGTGTATACATTACTGAAGCAAGTCTTGCCTTCTTTGTCTCATCCTTTGCAAGAACCCAAGGAGCTGTCTCGTCGATGTATTTGTTAAGTCTTGACACACACTTCCAAATCTCTGTCAAAGCATTCGGGAAAAGAAGTTTATCAAGATAATCCTCAACTGCAGGAGTGAGAGCCTCAAACTGTGCTTTGATTTCAGCTTCGAGTTCCGTGTCTTCTCTTTCCTCCGGCATTACGCCGTCAAAATACTTAAGTTCCATTGCAACTGTTCTTGAAACAAGGTTACCCAAATCGTTTGCAAGATCCGTGTTGATTCTGTTTATAAGAGCTTCGTTTGTGAACTCACCGTCTGATCCGAAAGGAACTTCACGAAGAAGGAAGTATCTGATTGCATCTGAACCGTATTTGTTAACAAGTACAACAGGATCAACAACATTGCCCACTGACTTTGACATTTTACCGCCGTTGATAACAAGCCAGCCGTGACCGAAAATCTGCTTAGGAAGCGGAAGGTCAAGAGCCATGAGAATTGCCGGCCAAATGATTGTATGGAATCTGACGATTTCCTTACCTACAAGGTGAACGTCACAAGGCCAGAACTTTTTGTAAAGGCTGTCATCGTCACTGCCGTAACCGAGAGCTGAGATGTAGTTTGAAAGAGCATCAACCCAAACATAAACAACATGCTTGTCATCAAATGTTACCGGAATACCCCAGTCAAATGTTGTTCTTGAAACGCAAAGATCCTCAAGACCCGGCTTTAAGAAGTTGTTGATCATTTCATTCTTTCTGGTTGCAGGCTGAATGAAATCGGGATGACTTTCCAAATATTCAATAAGTCTGTCCTGGTATTTTGAAAGTCTGAAGAAATAGCTTTCCTCTTTGGCAAGCTGTACTTCTCTTCCGCAGTCAGGGCACTTTCCGTCTTTGAGCTGTGTCTCTGTCCAGAAGGATTCGCAGGGTGTACAGTAGTGGCCTTCATACTCACTTTTATAGATATCTCCCTGGTCATAGAGCTGCTTAAAAATTTTCTGAACCGCAGCAACATGATAGTCATCAGTTGTACGAATGAACTTATCATTTGAAATGTCCATGATTTTCCAAAGCTCTTTGATGTTTGATACGATTTCATCAACATAAGCCTTTGGTGTCACACCCTTCTTCTCGGCCTTCTGCTGAATCTTGAGACCATGCTCGTCTGTACCTGTTAAGAACATTACATCATAGCCTCTGAGTCTTCTGTATCTTGCCTCAGCATCTGCTGCTACTGTTGTATATGAGTGACCGATGTGAAGGTTATCACTGGGATAATAAATCGGTGTTGAAATATAATAGGTTTTCTTTTCTTCCATTTTTCTTTCCTCTGTAAAAATCACTTAAGTGTAATTGTGTTTCCTGTTCCGTATGCCATATCTAAATTATCGTTATTGATTGCACCGGAAACGTCATATAACTTAATCAGGAAATCTTTTCCTGCGGTATCCTGCTGAACATCAAATGTGACGGTAAGCTCATAGTCGCCGTTTCCTTTTGCAGCCTTGTCCATCTCATCTGAGTCGTCAAAGCAAGAATAAATTCTGACGCCCTTATCTTCGCCTTCCCTTGAGCATGACTCCCATTTTTCACCCGGAGCTTTCTCCTGTTTCTCACTTGTGTACACAAGCATATCTGAATCGTATGCGATTGTGTAATCAATACCGATGAGTCCTTCAGAGGGTTTAACTGACTTAAGAGAAATTGTATAAGTTACGGTATCACCGGCCTTTAAATCTGATGACGGTCCGTCGATTACAAGCTCAAGGTCATCTCCCGGTGCCATTGTGGGAACGCCCGGTACTGATGTAGGCTCAGCTGTTGCCGCATCAGTCGGTTCTTCCTCTGTATTTCCGCATGCAGACACAGCAATAACCATTACCATTGCAAGCATGAGTAAAAAGATTTTCATAATATTTTTTTTCATTGGTTTACATCTCCTATGTATTTATAGTACATAATCGGTTTATTTTACCCCAAGAACATATTTAAGTCAATGAAAAAGGATACGGAATGTCCGTATCCTATAATGCTTTAATTATGTGTTTTCAGGCTTTGCTTACTATGTTTCCTTTGCCTTTGTATATACTGTTTTCAGGAATTACTCCTCTTACGCTGCTGGTGGGATACACATTGGTATTTCTGCCTATTACCGTGCCCGGATTCAGAACCGAATTGCAACCCACTTCAACAAAATCTCCGACCATGGCTCCCACCTTTTTTCGTCCTGTCTCAATCTGCTCGTCTTCGGATTTTATCACAACCGGTTTCTTGTCGCTTTTAACATTTGAGGTCAGAGATCCTGCTCCCAAATGAGCCTTGTATCCGAGAATCGAGTCGCCCACATAGTTGTAGTGGGGAACCTGAACATTATCGAACAGAATAACATTTTTCAGTTCAACCGAATTACCCACTACGGAATTTTTACCGACTATTGCACTTCCGCGAATGAAAGCACAATGTCTTACCTCCGCTCCGTGGTCAATAATGCAGGGTGAACCTATATATGCAGACGGAAAAATTTTGGCGTCCTTTGCAATCCACACACCCTCTTCAGGATGGTCATACTCATCTTCGGAAAGAGTTGCACCCAATTTAAAAATGTATTCACTTATATCCGGAATCACATCCCAGGGGTACTCCCTGCCGTTAAAAATATCAGCAGCAATTGTTTTTGTTAAATCAAATAAGTCATTAATCTTATACATTTACTTCACCTTTATAAGCTTTCCCGCTTTTTCCATTGCAGCAATAATCGCGTCAACCTTTTCTTCGCAGAGCTCCTGCGTTGTTGCCTCTGACATAACTCTTAAGAGAGGCTCTGTTCCGCTCTTACGAAGAAGGACACGTCCGTTGCTGCCAAGCTCCTCCTGGGCCTTTTTTACAGCAGCCTTAACCTCTTCACACTCCAAGGTTTCATCCTTGTCCGTTACAATGACATTCTTAAGTACCTGAGGATACATTGTCACAGGAGCTGCCAGTGCAGAAAGCGAGAGTTTTGTTTCAGTCATAGCTTCCATGATTTTTATTGCGGTCATGAGTCCGTCACCTGTATTTGCAAGTCTGCCGAATATAATATGGCCTGACTGTTCTCCGCCTATAAGATGGCCGTTCTCACGCATGTTTTCCGCAACATATTTGTCTCCTACGGCAGTTTGTTCATATCCGATTCCGCGTTCTTCAAGAGCTTTATACAGGCCCATGTTTGACATCACGGTAGTTACAACTTTTGAATTGCCGAGCTTATTTCCTTCCTGAAGATATCTTGCCATAATGTACATTATGTGGTCACCGTTGATGATATTGCCTTTTTCATCAACAGCAAGGCATCTGTCTGCATCACCGTCAAATGCGAATCCAACGTCAAGGTGATTTTCTTTAACAAGCTTCTGAAGATTTTCCATATGAGTTGATCCGCAATTCACATTTACATTGAGGCCGTCCGGTCTGTCTGCAAGAGTGTAGGTATCTGCACCTAATGCATCAAAGATGCTCTTGGCCATCTGCCATGTACTTCCGTTTGCACAATCCAGACCGATTTTATATCTTTTATATGATCTGGTTGCAAGAGAAATAAGATATCCCATATATCTGTTACGGCCTGCGGTATAGTCAACAGTCACGCCGATTTTATCACGTTTTGCAAGAGGCAACTCTTCATTGCTGTCAAGATAGGCTTCAAGATCTTCAAGCAATGCCTCCTCCACCTTTTCACCTTTGCTGTTGATGAGCTTGATTCCGTTATCCATATACGGATTGTGGCTTGCGGTAATCATTATTCCGCAATCAAAATCATCTGCTCTTGCAATATATGAAACCGAAGGTGTAGTTGTTACATGAAGAAGATATGCATCCGCACCTGATGCGGTAAGACCCGCACAAAGAGCATACTCAAGCATATAGCTGGAGCGTCTTGTGTCTTTTCCTATTACAATTTTCGGATGGTGATTTTCCTTTTGATAATAATATCCGAGATAACGTCCGATTTTGAACGCATGATCAACAGTTAAATTGACATTTGCTTCTCCGCGGAAGCCGTCCGTACCAAAATATTTACCCATGGTGTACTCCTTTTGTATAAACATTCATCCTACAAAGTTCCAACATGCTACACGGAGAATATATCATTTTATTAACAAATCGTCAACAAACTGTTAACAAATAGTTAATTATAGGGATTTGTCCTGCTCTGCAACATATGTCATTTTTTCAACATCAGTTGCATCTGCAAGCCCTAAGAGATTTTTGAGAGTCGCATAGGTGGCAGCTACGGGAAGTCCCACAATATTTGAGTAGTCACCTTCGAATTTATAAATAAATCTGCAGAACGATCCCTGGATTGCGTATGCTCCTGCTTTGTCAAGGCACTCGCCTTCTGCAACATATTCATCAATTTCGTCTTCAGTCATTTCCGCAACATAAACGTCGGATTTAACGCTGAATGTTTTATATACAACTGTGTCCTCATCTTTTTTTATGACAGTAACACCTGTAAAAACCTGATGCACCTTTCCCGACAGTTTTCTTATCATAGCCTTTGCATCATCTTCGTCAGTCGGCTTTCCGAGTATATTACCGTCGGCATATACGATGGTATCAGCTCCTATTACGATTGCAGGAGCTTTTACACAATCTGCCACAGCCTCAGCCTTTTTGAAGGAAAGTTCCTCCACAAGCTTATCGGGTTCTGTTTTTTCAGATGATTCGTCCGCATTCGATACGAGTATTTCAAAATCCTTTGCTATATACCTTAAAAGTTCTTTCCTGCGAGGTGATTTTGATGCAAGAATCACTTTATATCTTCCGAAGTTCATTTTCATTACCTCTGTTTTGTAATTATATGAATATTATAGTATAATATTCGGCATGATTAAACTATTATTAAAAACCTTTGTTAAAAATTCAGAAAATGTAAAGGACAAAAAAGTCCGAGAGAGCTACAGTGTTTTAAGTGGTGTAGTCGGACTTATATGTAACTTTGTCCTTTTTGTTGTTAAGTTTATTATCGGTACGGTTACAGGGTCTCTTGCTGTTGTATCAGATGCAATGAATACACTTTCAGATACAGGCTCTTCACTAATTAGTATTTTAGGTGCAAAGCTTGCAAATAAAAAAGCGGACAAAGATCATCCCTTCGGTCACGGAAGATATGAGTACATCGCGTCTCTCATAATTTCTTTTATTATTCTGTTTATGGGTTTTGAACTCCTGACCGGTTCAATAGACAAAATCAAAGACCCGCAGCCCATAGATTTCCAAGTAATTCCGTTTATCATTCTCGGTGCAACTATGCTTGTAAAAGTATGGATGTATTCGTACAACAAATATATGTCCAAGAAAATCAATTCAAAGATTCTTCTTGCCGCCGCAAAAGACAGTATAGCTGATGTTCTTTCAACAGTAGTTGTACTTATTGCAACAATCATCGGCCATTTTACAGGCTACGCGATTGTAGACGGAATTTTGGGATTGCTTATGTCATTTTTGATTATGCACAGCGGTTTCGAAATTGCAAAGGACGTCATCGATACCCTTTTGGGAAAGGCACCTGAGCAGGAACTTGTTGACGAACTGAGCAGTTTGATTCTTTCTGATGAATGTGTGGTCGGTATTCACGACTTAATAGTACATGACTATGGTCCCGGAAGGCATTTTGCTTCTGTGCATGCAGAAGTTTCTGATGACTGCGACATAGTATATGTTCATGAAAAAATTGATGCCATTGAAGTCAAGGCAATGAATGAGCTCGGCGTTATGCTCGTAATTCACATGGACCCTGTTTCAACCAATAACGAAACTGTTGACGGTTTGAAGCAAATGGTTTCAAAAATCGTATCTGATATTAATCCTGATTATTCAATCCATGATTTCCGAATCACGGACGGTCAGAATAACAAGAATCTTATATTTGACGTGGTTGCTCATGTGGGAATTTCCGAAAAGGAAAAAACTGAACTTCGAAATCGTATCACTTCCGATATAGAAAAGAATAACGCAGGATTATCCTGCGTTATCACTGTTGATACACCATTTGTTTGATTTAGTCCCCTGTTTTCTTTCTTCTTACAAGAGTTTCGGCAGGAGCTTCAAACGGAATGTCAAAAACAACATCCATCATGGCATGGGGAGCTGATTCGATTTCCTCTCCCTTGTCATTATACATCAGCGAAACCCTATGAGATTCAGGTGCTTTATTCGGCACAAGAAAATCCAACAAATCTCCCTTTTTGAAATTACCTCTTTGAGAAAGACAAATTCGATAAGTGCCGTTGTCATTTTTACCGCATTCTTTGACAATTCCGATATAGTCACTGTCTCTCATATATGAAGAAGTCGAATAAACCTGCTCGCCTTTAAGTCCGAGATAGAATCCGGTTGTGTAATCTCTGTGAGAAACCATGCAAAGCTCTTTAATGAATTCAGGTACTGCTTTCTTATACCCCTCCGGATTTTCAAACAGCATGTCTATTGCACGGCGATATACAGAAACTGTAACCGCAGTGTAATATTCGCTCTTCATTCTTCCCTCAATTTTGAGAGAACCCACACCTGAAGCGAGCATTTCCGGAAGATATTCAATCATACACATGTCTTTTGAATTAAAGATGAATGTTCCTCTTTCGTTTTCCTCTATGGGCATATATTCTCCCGGACGCTGTTCTTCAACAATATGATAATTCCAACGACAGGGCTGAGCACAGTCTCCTCTGTTTGAAGAACGTCCTGTCATATAGTCAGAAAGCATGCAACGGCCTGAAAAAGACATGCACATTGCGCCGTGGCAGAATGCTTCAAGTCGAATATGACTGTCACAGTCAATGCCTGATTCTCTTAATTTTACGTTAATATCAGAAATTTCGGAGAGGGATAATTCTCTTGCAAGATTCACTCTCTCGCAGCCAAGCTCAATCCATGTTTTACAGGTAAGCCAGTTCAGGTTATTTGCCTGGGTTGACACATGAATCGGAAGCTCAGGTACGGTTTCCCTTACCATCATTACAGTGCCCAGATCAGATACGATTACTCCGTCTGCTTTCATCTCATAAAGTTCTTTTGCGTATTCCTTCTCCGCCTCAAGATCTTCATTACGGGATAAAATGTTCATTGTTACATAGACTTTTTTACCGAGAGAATGAGCGTAGGAAATTGCTTCTCTCATCTCCTCAGGCGTAAAGTTATTTGCTCTGGCCCGAAGGCCGAAGAAGTTTCCTCCGATATACACTGCGTCAGCACCGTATCTGAGAGCTGTTTTAAGTTTAATCATATTGCCTGCAGGGCAAAGAAGTTCAGGTTTTTTCATGAATCATAGTATAACGAAAATCAGGCATCTTTTCAACACGGACAATATTTGATAAAATACATATATAATAATACGAATGGAGAAAATACCATGGACGAACAAAAGAAAATCACCGTCGTAATTAACGGCAAAGATTACTTCGTAAACCATACTGAATCTGACGAATATGTTCTTAAAATCGGTCAGTATGTCAACAAAAAAATTCAGGAAACATCCGTAGGCGGAATGAAGCTTGTTGAAGAAAAAGCTACCGTTATGGCATGTATCAATATTGCTGATGACTATTTTAAAACATGGCGTCAGCTTCAGGACGCAAACAAGGAACTTGAAACATTAAGAAAAGAAAAACGTGAGCTTGAGCTTAAGCTTGCAAGAAATCAGGGACATTACTGATATGCCTGAACTGCTTTCCCCTGCCGGAGGACCCACAGAACTTAAAGCTGCCGTTCAATGCGGTGCCGATGCAGTGTACCTCGGACTCAAAAAAAACAATGCAAGACAGGGAGCAGAAAATTT
>CAMFNB010000024.1 GCA_945965275.1 uncultured Clostridia bacterium
CAATGAGGTAGTAATTTTCGTCATCCCATACAAGTGCGTTCGGAGTTACCCTGTATATTTTACCGTCATGCTTCTCAACAAGAACCTTATCAACCGTCCATTCGCAATATGTGAAATTCAGAATCCTGTTGGCATTGATAGCTGAATATATTTCATCAATGGCATAATATATTTTTTCGTTCTCTGTTTTTGCTCTGTTTGCGATATAGAGCTTGCGGTTGAACTTTTCGGCGTCATATTTATTAACGAAATCGGTAAGCTTTTTGATAAGCTGCTTTGACTTCTTTTCCGAAATAAACTTTCCGGCCTGTACCGCATTGGCAAAAATCAAAAGTTCAGGGAGTTCAAACACACCGCTGGTGGTGTAGTAGCCTCCGTTCTTTCCCTTTGTATTGAAAACATCATATCCGCATTCGTTGAGTTCTTTGATGTATGCATATACAGTCTTTCTTTCAGCCGTAATGTCCAGTGTTGCAAGATAATCAATTATATTCGTTGCTGTTACGGGATGACTTTCATTTGAATTCTTCTGAAGATAATTCAGAATATGTATTCCTATCATTCTTTGGTTAGGTGACTTACTCACAGTATTTCTGCCTCCCTTATTTTTTTTCGTATTCTCTGTACGGCATTGTCCGCCGTCTTTGCCGTTTTACCTACTTTGCTTCCTATTTCTTTGTACGAATATCCCTCAATATACAGGTGAAGGATTTCGTATTCCAGGTCAGATAAAATATTCTTTATTTTCTTGTCCAGCGACTCATAATGCTCTCTTTCTTCATATGCGGCGAGTTCATCGTAAAGATTGGACGGAAGGGTTTCAGCCAGCGGCTCAATGTCAACCTTTTCATTCAGCAGCTTATTCTTTTCAGCCGAATCATTTTGTGCAAGAGTAACAAGTCCGTTCTTTATACATGTTGTGGCATAGGTTTTGAAATTTGCTCCCTTGTCAGGGCTGTATGTCTTTATTGCCTTAACAAGAGCAATTGAGCCCTCCTGAATCAAGTCCTCTCTTTCATAGCCTTTAAGTTCAAAGCCCATGCAAAGGAGTGCAATATATCCGCGGTATCCTTCTATTAAATTTTCAAGTGCAACAACATCACCTGCCTGTGCAAGCGGCAGGTCAATTGCTTCGCTGTATTCTGTGTTTTTTTTGGATTTCTTACTTATTGTTTATGCGCTCCAATATTTCAGCAATGTTGTCCTTGATTTTTGCAAGTTCGTCTTCGTAGGGATCCTTTTCTGTTTTCTGCTGAAGTTCAACTGAAGGAGCTTCAACCCTTTTACCGTCCTGTTTGACAAGTTTCGCTTTAAGGCCCGTATAAGTTGAATTTGCCGGTACGTCAGTAAGAACTACGGATCCCGCACCTATCATGGCATTGTCACCGATAATAACAGGACCGAGGATTTTTGCGCCGGCTCCGATTAAAACATTATTTCCGATTGTGGGATGTCGCTTTTCTTTTCGGGCATGTCCCGTACCGCCGAGAGTTACCTGGTGATAAATTGTACAGTTGTCACCGATTTCGGCAGTTTCACCGATTACGATGCCGTGACCGTGGTCAATAAAAAGACCCTCTCCGATTTTAGCGGCCGGGTGGATTTCAATATTTGTTCTTCTTGCACAAACCTGAGAAACCCATCTTCCGAGAAATTTAAGCTTATGTCTGTAAAGGAAAGAAGCAAGCTTGTGATAGATCATGGCATGAAAGCCCGGATAAAGCATAAACACCTCAAATGTGTTTCTTGCTGCCGGGTCTCTTTTTGCTATTTCTCTTGCACAATTTAAAAGTTTCATATATCTCTGCTTTTCTTAAAATTACCTGATTAATTATATCATTTACGTGCCCACATGAAAAGATACTGTTGCGCTATGCCGCACAACGGGCCGAAGTGAGCCGTGGCAAATTCGTCAATTTGCTTCGGAGTCACAGCCTCTCCTAAATAAAGCTGTCCCATAACACGCTTAACCCAAACATCAACCGGGAACACATCCTGCCTTGCCCCTGTAAAAAGCAATATGCAGTCAGCAACTTTGGGACCCACCCCCGGGAGCCTCATAAGAGTCTTTCTTGCCTGGTCTCTTTCCATTGCAGAAAGTTTTTCGACAGATATTCCTTCCTCTTCGAACCTTTTCGCGGTTTCAAGTATGTATGCGCATCTGTAGCCGGCATGAGTCTTGTCGCTTATGTCCTGAACACTCGCGCGTGAAAGCTGCTCCGGTGTCGGAAACGCATATCCGTTTTTTATTTCAGTGCCGTATTGTTCTGAAAGCGTCTCAATTATTTTCATTATTCGCGGAATGTTGTTATTTGCCGAAACAATGAAAGAAATGACGGTTTCGAATAATTCCTGATTGAGTATTCTGATGCCGGGTGCAAATTTTACAGCCGTTGCGAGTTTTTCGTCGGTTTTCTTAAAATCCCTTTTGATTTTCGAATAATCTCGGGAAAGGTCGAAATACTGCGCCCAGAAATCCCTGTCCTTTTCTTTTCCTCCGACAATTCTCAGGATGCCGTTCCCGTACTGTATTTTCGCATAACGTCCTGAAGCAACCCCTTCAAAAAGTCCGTCCTTACCGGCCTTCCATCTGAAGCACTGACCGCATGTGAAAATTTCTTTCGGGTTAAAATCTTTTATGTTTTGAAATTCAATGTATTCCATATCAGCTTTTTACGATGAAGTTAAGTGTTGTGACAACCTCTCCGTCTTTGTAATAGACACGAGGCACTCTTTTTCCGATAAGGCAGATAAGTTCATAGTTGATTGTGTCGGCGATTTCGGAAAGTTCATTTACGGAAATGTTTTTACCGAAAAGTTCAACTTCGTCTCCCACTTTTATATCACCCTTTGCGTCTGTAATGTCAATCATGCACTGGTCCATGCATACTCTTCCTCTGACGGGGAATCGTTCCCCTGCTATTGCCATATCAGCCTTATTGCTGAACGCACGGAGATAACCGTCTGCATATCCTATGGACACGGTTGCGATTCTGCTTGGCTTTTCTGTTTTGAATGTTCTGCCGTAGCTTACGGAGCAGCCTTCCTCAACATTCTTTATGTTTGTTACTCTTGCCTTGAATGTCATTGCAGGATGAAGGTCAATTTTACCGTAGTCCGTAACGTCCGATGGATGAAGTCCGTAGAGGATGATTCCGGCTCTTACCATGTCAAGATGCATTTCCGGGAATCTGATTATGGCTGCGGAATTTGCAACATGCTTAATCGGAATAATGATTCCGACTCTTGAAAGCTCTGTTGCGATATTCATGAAAAGTTCGAACTGATGCTTTGTGTATGCATCCTGATCACCGTTTTCGTCTGCAACAGCAAAATGTGTGAACATGCCCTCGATTACAAGGCCCGGAAGCTTGTTGATTTCCATAACATCCTTAACGGCACTGTATCCCGGTAAAAAGCCCACACGTCCCATACCGGTATCGATTTTTACATGTACCTTAATTTTCGTGTTCTTTGCAACTGCAGCATCAGAAAGCGCTCTTGCAAGATCATGTGTAAATATTGTTTGTGTGATTTTATACTCGATAATATCATCTGCACGTGAAGGATCCGTATATCCGAGAACAAGAATCGGTGCTTCTATTCCGCTCTGTCTGAGTTCAATGGCTTCGTCAACCATTGAAACCGCAAGTCTTGTCGCACCGTTTGAAAGGAGCGTGTCGGCCACCTCGTGCACTCCGTGTCCGTAGGCATCCGCTTTAACAACACCCATAATTTCAGCGTGGTTACTTGTCACTCTTCTTATTTCACGCACATTGTGTGCTATTGCATCTAAATCAATTTCGGTCCATGCTCTGCTCTGATTATTCATTTAAGCATATCTCCTGCAATCATTCCGTATTCGCCTTGGAAGGCTGCGGCCTTGTCACCCTTTACACCATGGTAAAAAGCGCCGTATCTTCCGGCATTGTATGTATTTTCTCTGACAGCTATTGCCGAAATAATTCCCGTAAGCACGTCTCCGCTTCCTGCGGTTGCCATACCCGGGTTTCCGCTGCCGTTGATTGTGTATGTATCCCTGTATGCCGTAACCGTGGCTGCTCCCTTTAAAAGAACCGTGCAACCAAATTCATTTGATGCGTCAATTGCCGCAGTTACTCTGTCTGAAAGGATTTCTTCAATGCTCTTTCCGGTGAGTGCGGCAAACTCTCCCGTGTGCGGAGTAATAACAGTTCGCTCGCCCAAATTATTGGTTTTAAGAATTTCAATGAGTTCTTCTTTTTTTCCGGCAAATGCCATAATGCCGTCTGCATCAAGCACAAGCTTTCCGTTATAGTTTTCCGATGCCTTTTTAAGAATGTCCTTTATGTATTCCTGCGTCTTACTGCTTCGTCCCAAACCCGGTCCGATTGCAATAACATCAAGTTTGCCAAAATATTCAAAAATGTTTTCTCTTTTTACCTTTACATTCTCTCTTAAAATCGTTTCCATAGTGGGTATGAGTTCTTCCGGTAAAAAGCTGTAAACAAGACCCGCTCCCGTTCTCAATGCCGCTTCTGCTGTAAGGGCTGCGGCACCGCACATTCCGAATGAACCCGCAACAATTCCGACCTTGCCGAAATCTCCTTTGTGACTGTCAGCAGGTCTCTTCGGGAAAACTGCT
This sequence comes from uncultured Clostridia bacterium, assembly GCA_945965275.1. Classification (GTDB taxonomy): domain Bacteria; phylum Bacillota; class Clostridia; order UBA1212; family SIG427; genus CAMFNB01. Next base: position 4,625 of record CAMFNB010000024.1, read on the forward strand.
TCCAGAAGTTCTTTTCTGTGAATGTTTGAATAATAGAAACCTTTTATATCGGTGAATTTGTCGATTATTTCCCGGGGTATTCCGATGTCCCATACCTTGAGTTTTCCGCACAGCTCTCTTCCCGGGAAAAGAGCATGTCCCGGCTTGGCATTGCAGAAAGCAACGGTTACGGATGCTTTTACCGCATTTTCATCAGCATTGCCTGTAAGCGCATCCACTCCCGTTGGAATATCTGCGGCAAATACGGTTTTTCCTGCATCGTTTATCTTTTTTGTTATTTCTGCGATTTCGTCTGAAAGAGTGCCTCTGAATCCGGTTCCGAGAATACAGTCAACTATTGCGTCAAAGCTCTCAAGGTCAGGAATTTGTGCTTTTTTGTCGGTAATATCCCATACATGAGTATCAGCTCCGCTCTTCTTTAAGATTTCGGCCGCCTTTTTACCGTCGTTTCCGTTGTTTCCTTTTCCGCACACAAAAAGAAAAGACTTTGTTTTCAGTCTGGGATATGATTTGCCGATTTCACGAGCCAGTGCTTCAGCTGCATGCTGAATCAAAACGGACTCTTTGAGATCCGTATGCTCATCACAATACCTGTCTGTCTGCCTCATTTGTGAAGGTGTAACCAGCTGCATTTTCTTCCCTTTCTGTTTTCTTATTATATCACAAAGAGAATACTATGATACACACAAGAAGTGCCGTGATTATCGCAAATGCCAGCGGGTCTCTCCAGGTGAATTTCAGTACCTTGAATCGTGTTCTGCCTTTGCCGCCTCTGTAGCATCTTGCTTCCATGGCTGATGCCAAATCCTCGGCTCTTCTGAATGCGGAAACAATAAGAGGAATGATAATCGGCACAAGGCCTTTGACCTTTTTTATGAGTCCTCCGGTGTCAAACTCAGCACCTCTTGATTTTTGCGCATCCATGATTCTTGTTGCCTCATCTGAGAAAATCGGTATGAATCTGAGTGCGATACTCATCATCATCGCTATGTCGTGGGCAGGAAAGTGAATGAATTCAAGCGGTGACATAAGTCTTTCAAGTCCGTCCGTAAGAGCGATTGATGATGTTGTGAATGTCAGAAGTGACGCACCTGCAACAAGTATGAGAATACGAAGAGCCATTTTTACTGAAAACAAAATAGCTTCTTTGTATATTTTTATAATCCAGAACTGCGCCCATAAGGTTTCTCCGCCGTAAAAGAATATGTTAAGCACAATAGTCAGCAAAATAAGGAATATGAGCGGTTTTACGCTTTTCAGCACGTATATCGGAGACAGACGTGATGCAATTACCGCAGCAACAAGTACCGCACCCGAGGCGGCGTAGCCGATAAATGAGTCTATGAACATTATGGCCACCATATATATAACGGTCATCAGGATTTTAATTCTCGGGTCCGTTCTGTGTAAGAATGAATTTCCCGGTATGTATTGTCCTATGGCAGGCTTCATTTGCTTTCGCCTCCCATATGTTTTTTTATTTCCTCCGCAGCACCCTGAACAGTGTAAATGCTGTCGGGAAGCTCAGGGAATTCTTTCCTGAGAATCTCCCACACTTTTGATATTTGAGGAACTGCCAGTCCGAGTTTTTCAAGCATCTCGGTTTTTCTGAATACGTTTTCAGGTGTGTCTTCCGTGACAACAACGCCCTCGTCCATTACGATTAGATTATCCGCATAATCGGCCATATCCTCCATGCTGTGAGAAACAAGCGCAATGGTAATTCCCTGTTCTGTCTGAAGTTTCTTGATATATGAGAAAATTTTTCTTCTTCCCACCGGATCCAGTCCGGCAGCAGGTTCGTCAAGGATAAGATATTGCGGTTTCATTACGATAACACCCGCAAGTGCGACGCGTCTTTTTCTTCCTCCCGAAAGCTCATAAGGTGATCTCTCAAGATATGACTCGTCAAGTCCCACTGTTTTCAGTGCCTCAATTACACGTTCCTTTTTTTCCTCATCTGAAATTTTTTCTCTGTTCAGTCCGTAAGCAACATCCCTGTATACCGTATCCTCAAAAAGCTGATACTCCGGGTACTGGAAAACAAGGCCAACCTTTTTGCGTATTTCTCTGACATTTTTGCTGTCTGCCTCCACATCATCAACGATAATTTTTCCTTCGTCTGCTGTTAAAAGTCCGTTGAAGTGTTTAAGAAGCGTTGATTTTCCGCAGCCCGTGCGACCTATTATACCTGTAAAAGAGCCCTTTGGGATTTCCACGGAAACGTTATTTAAGGCTTTATGCTCAAAGGGTGTTTTTTTCTGATATGTGTATGAAATATTTAAAGCTTTAAGAGACATGATTGCCTCCCCTCAGCATGCTTGCGATTTTATCTGCGGCTTCTTCCGGAGAAATAATACCGGTGTCCAGACCCAGCAGTTCCATAAGGTAAGCCGGTTGGGGCAGCTCAAGGCCTGAATCGTGAACCAGCTTTGTATTTGAAAACAATTCTCTCGGAGTTCCGTCAAATGATATTTTACCGTCATTCATAAGAATTGAACGACCGGTCATGGCAACCTCATCCATATGATGGGTAATGAGAATAACAGTAATGCCCTCTTCTCTGTTCAGTTTTTCGATAACCGACATTACTTCCCTTCTTCCGATGGGGTCAAGCATTGCAGTTGATTCATCAAGTACAATGCATTTCGGGCGCATTGCAATAACGCCTGCAATAGCTGCTCTTTGCTTTTGTCCTCCGGATAAGAGATGCGGTTCTGTTTTTGAAAATTTTGTAAGACCGACTGTTTCAATTGCCTCGGCAACGATTTTGTGCATTTCCTCTGTGGGAACACCGAGGTTTTCCGGGCCGAATGCAACATCTTCCTCAACAGTCGTTCCTATAATCTGATTGTCCGGGTTTTGAAATACCATTCCTACGGTTTTTCTCACGTCAAAAATGGTTTCATCATTTACGGTATCCATTCCGGCAACCGTCACAACGCCCGTTTTGGGCACAATGAGGCCGTTAAGAAGCTTGGCCAGAGTGGATTTGCCCGAGCCGTTTCTTCCGACAATTGATACGAATTCTCCTTCAGAAATATGCAAAGAGACATTCTCAAGCGCCACAGGCACGGGTTCATTGTTCTTGGTGTCTGTCTCGCTCTCCTCATAATATGAAAATGTGACGTTTTTTACTTCAATCATGTTAAAAAAATATGGGAAGCGCCTTTACTCAGGCACTTCCCAAAATAAGCAAACAGTTGGATATTAAACCAATTCAAGAATTGCCATAGGAGCTGCGTCACCACGTCTTGCGCCTGTCTTAACTATTCTTGTGTATCCGCCTTTTCTTTCCTTGTACTTATCAGCAATTTCATCAAAAAGCATGCTTGCAACGTTTACGTTGTTGCCTTCGGCATCCTTTGTCTTGTAAAGCCACTGGATAGCCTGCTTTCTTGCTGCAAGTCTTGAAGGGTTGTCCACTCTTACAAGATCCTGAGTTGTTTCTCTCTCGATAACCTTGTACTTTCTTCCGTTCTTGGAAGTAACTACTTTAGTAACAGCCTTACCTTTGCTGTCTCTCTTAGCAGCTGAGAATGTAACCTGCTTAGATGTAAAATTATCTGCTTCGCGAACTGCTAATCCGATTAACTTCTCAGCAATGCTCTGTACTTCTTTAGCTCTTGTTTCAGTTGTAACGATTGAACCGTTCTGAAGGAGAGCTGTAACAAGACCTCTGAGCATAGCTTTTCTCTGATCAGCACTGCGACCAAGTTTTCTGTATGCCATAATAAAACCTCCTAATGTTAATCCTCGTTATTCTTGAGTGAAAGACCCATGCCTTCCAGCTTCTCGATAACTTCATCAAAGGATTTCTTTCCTAAATTACGAACTTTAAGCATCTCTTCCTCTGTCATGGAAACCAAATTCTCAACAGTGTTGATGCCTGCTCTCTTTAAACAGTTGTATGATCTTACTGAAAGGTCAAGATCTTCAATGTTTGTGTCAAGAGCGTTCGTGCCGGCCTCTGCTGAGCTGTCAGCTGAAACTACAGGAGCGAATTCTTCGCCGCCTAAGTTTGCGAAAAGTGTGAGCTCTCTGATTAAAACTCTTGCACTGTAGCTGATTGCATCCTCAGGAGTAACACCGCCGTTTGTCCAAACCTCAAGAGTGAGTTTGTCATAGTCTGTCATGTTACCAACACGAGTGTTCTCAGTAATCTGGTTTACTTTCTTTATAGGTGAGAAAATAGAGTCAATCGGAATAACACCGATCGGTGTATCCTTATCCTTGTTTTTATCAGCACTTCTCCAACCTACACCTGCTGCAACTTCCATCTCGATTGTAAGAGGCTCTTCGCCGTTGATAGTACAGATGTACTGCTCAGGGTTAAGCACTTCAACATCGCTGTCGCACTTAATGTCAGCTGCTGTAACTTCGCCTTTCTTTGTTGCTGAAAGGATTACAGTCTTAGGACCTTCGCCGTATAATTTGAAATCAACTGTCTTGATGTTAAGAATGATTTCTGCAACGTCCTCTTTTACTCCAGGTAAAGTTGAAAATTCATGACGCACACCATCTATCTTAATGGATGTAACAGCAGCGCCCGGAAGAGATGATTGCAAAATTCTCTTTAAAGAATTACCAAGTGTAATACCGTATCCTCTTTCGAGTGGCTCAATGACAAATTTGCCATAGTTGCCGTCATCGGAAGTTTCAACGCACTCTATTTTTGTATTCTTCTCGATTTCGCTCATTGTATATCCTCCTTAATTAAGCAATTAAATCATGCTGCATTATTTGCTGTACAACTCGACGATAAGGTGTTCCTCGATCGGGAAGTCAATATCAGCTCTGTTAGGTAATCTGACAATGTTTGCAGAAAGTTTGTCTGCATCGAAATCAATCCATTCAGGAACTGTTCTTCCGTTTGTTGAAGAAAGGATTGCGTCAATTTTAGTTGAAGATGCTGATTTTGTCTTCTCGCAAAGAGCAACTACATCGTTAGCTGTTACAAGATATGACGGGATATCAACTCTCTTACCGTTAATTGTAAAGTGTCCGTGTGTTACAAGCTGTCTTGCTTCTGCTCTTGAAGAACCGAGACCCATACGGTAAACAACGTTGTCAAGTCTTCTCTCAAGTAAGTTGAGAAGCTCTTCACCGGTAACACCCTTCATTTTGCTGGCCATTTCGAAGTACTTATGGAACTGGCCTTCAAGCAAGCCATAGTATCTCTTAGCCTTCTGTTTTTCACGAAGCTGAATGCTGTATTCAGACTGTTTTTTTCTTGCCTGTCCGTGCTGTCCAGGAGCATAAGCTCTTCTGGATAAAGCACATTTTTCTCCAAAACATCTGCTGCCCTTTAAGAAAAGCTTAGTGCCTTCTCTTCTGCAGAGTCTGCAAGATGCGTCAGTATATCTAGCCATTTCTTTGCACCTCCATTAAACTCTTCTTCTCTTAGGCGGTCTGCAGCCGTTGTGTGGTACAGGAGTTTCATCTTTGATAGATGTAACTTCGAGACCTGCTCCCTGAAGAGCTCTGATTGCTGCTTCTCTGCCTGCACCAGGGCCTTTTACGTATACTTCTACGTAGTGAAGACCGTGCTCCATAGCTGCCTTAGCAGCTGTTTCTGCAGCTGACTGTGCTGCAAAAGGAGTGCTCTTCTTAGATCCTCTGAATCCAAGTCCGCCGGCACTTGCCCAAGAAAGTGCATTACCCTGTGTATCGGTAATAGTTACGATTGTGTTATTGAAGCTTGAGCGGATATGTGCCTGGCCGCGCTCAATATTCTTGCGTTCTTTTCTCTTGCCTCTGGCACCCTTACGTGTTGTTTTAACTGCCATAAACTCTCGCCTCCTTATTTCTTCTTGCCTGCAACAGTCTTAGCAGGACCTTTACGGGTTCTTGCGTTGGTCTTTGTTCTCTGACCACGAACAGGTAATCCCGCCTTATGTCTTCTGCCTCTGTAGCAACCAATTTCCATGAGACGCTTGATGTTTAAGGAAACTTCTCTTCTTACGTCACCTTCAACAGTGTAATCTTTATCAATGACATCTCTGATTTTATTTACTTCATCGTCAGTTAAGTCTCTGACTCTGGTATCCGGATTAACACCGGTTTTTTCAATGATCTCTTGTGCTTTTGTTCTACCGATACCGTAGATGTATGTAAGACCAATTTCTACACGCTTCTCTCTCGGTAAGTCAACACCTGCTATACGAGCCATCTAAACACCTCCAATTAATAATAAAGCCTATTGGCTTAGCCTTGCTTCTGCTTGTGCTTTGGGTAAGCATCACAAATAACCATAACCTTACCTTTTCTCTTAATAACCTTGCATTTGTCGCAAATAGGTTTAACAGACGGTCTAACTTTCATAAAATGATCCTCCTTATAAGGTTACTTTCTCCAGGTAATTCTTCCTCGTGAAAGGTCATAAGGTGAAATTTCCACCTTTACATGATCTCCCGGTAAAATCTTAATGTAGTTAGTTCTCAGTTTTCCGGAAATATGTGATAAAACAACATGTCCGTTTTCAAGAGTAACTTTGAAGACACAGTTCGGTAAAACATCAGTGACTGTTCCTTCAACTTCAATAACATCTTCCTTAGACAAAGCATTACCTCCAAAAATTTTACTTAACTAGTGTAGTAATTACCGGTTCTCCGTCCACCATGATTACAGTATTCTCATAGTGTGCGGCAAGGGCCTCATCATCTGTGTAAACAGTCCACTTGTTATCACTGTCTACAAAAATTTTACCCGAACCGTCAATTACCATGGGTTCAATGGCAAGCGCCATTCCGTTCCTGATTTTCGGACCTTTATGTATGGTCCTGTAATTCGGAACCTCAGGGTCCTCATGAAGTTCTTTGCCAACGCCGTGTCCGGTGAACTCGCGGACGAGGGCGTAACCGAAACTTTCCGCGTAATCTTGGATTGCACCTGAAACATCAAATATTCTGTTATCCGGCACAACCTTTTTGAGTCCTTCAAAAAAGCTTTGCTCGGTTACAGAAATCAGCCGCAATGCTTCTTCGCTGCATTTTCCAACCGGGAAAGTTCTGGCTGCATCTCCATGGTAGCCATTGAAACATGCGCCTACATCAATGCTTATGATGTCTCCTTCTCTTAATACAGTGTTGTCCGGGATGCCGTGAATGACCTGGTCATTTACGGATGCACATATGGATCCTGGAAAATCCATTGCTCCGGCCCAGCCCTTGTATCCTTTGAAGGACGGAAGCGCACCGCTCTTAATTATATATTCTTCAGCAATTTTGTCAAGTTCTTTTGTTGTAATTCCCGGACGAACTTTTTCGCCCATGAGATTTAAAACTTCACCGACAATTCTTCCTGCAGAAATCATCTGTTCAATTTCATATTTTGATTTAAGTGATATCATTATTCAATACCAAGTACCTTCAGTGTTGCAGCAATGGCTTTTTCCATTCCGATAATCGGAGGAACGTCAGTGAGAACATTTCTTGATCTGTAAAAATCAATAAGCGGTTCTGTGCTCTTATGATATTCCTGAAGTCTCTGAAGAATTACTTCCTCTTTGTCATCATCTCTCTGCTTAAGCTCTGCTCCGCATACCGGACAAATCTCTTCAGTGAGTTTATTCTCGATCATGTGGAATGTGCCGTTACACTTAGGACAGAATCTTCTGTTTGAGAGTCTTTCTACTAAAATATTTTCATCAACCTGAATGTTCAGGGCATTGTCTATTTTTTTACCGTGCTCAGCCAAAAACTTTTCCAGGGCTTCTGCCTGGGGAATTGTTCTCGGGAATCCGTCAAGAGCAAATCCGTTTTTGCAGTCATCCTGCATAAGTCTGTCAGTTACGATGCTGACAGTAAGTTCATCCGGAACAAGCTCGCCTTTTGAAATATATTCATTTGCTTTTTTACCGAGCTCTGTCTGATTCTTTATGTTATATCTGAAAATGTCGCCTGTTGAGATATGCGGAATGTTCATTTTCTCAGCAACAACAGTTGACTGTGTTCCCTTGCCCGCTCCGGGCGCTCCTAAAAAGATTAAGTTCATAATGTTTCCTCTCTAGAAATAATGACACGGCCTGCGCAAGGCATGCCGTGTCATAACAAAAACTGCTTTGATTACTCAAGGAATCCCTTGTAATGTCTCATAAGCATCTGAGACTCGATCTGACGAACTGTCTCAAGTGCAACACCAACCAAGATAAGTACTGTTGTACCACCAATCCAGAGATTCATGTCACCAAGTCCTGAGTTAGGGCTGAAGAGTAAGCAAATCTTCTGAAGTAAGCTTGGAAGAATAGCAAGGATGGCAAGGAAAAATGCGCCAAACCATGTGATTCTTGTTGATGCTTTTTTGATGTATTCTGCTGTCGGACGTCCTGCTCTTAAACCAGGTACGAATCCGCCGTTCTTCTTAAGGTTATTTGCGATGTCAACCGGATCGAAATAAACCATATTGTAGAAGAATGTGAATGCTACGATGAGCACTGCATATACAAGTAAGTACCACCATGACTGTGTGAAGTTATTAAGCCATGTTGCAAATGATCCGTTAGGTGCTACAAATGCTGCGATTGTAGCCGGGAACTGCAATAATGAAATAGCGAAGATGATAGGAAGTACGCCTGAAGAGTTAACCTTAAGCGGAATGTTTGTATTCTGTCCGCCGTATACTTTTCTTCCGACAACTCTCTTTGCATACTGAACAGGAACTCTTCTCTCGCCGCTTTCCATCCATACTACAGCTGAAATAACTGCAAGGAATACAACAATTGTTACAACAACTGTAAGTATTCTTAACGGAAGAGCAAACTTAAGAACTGCGTTTGCATCTCCTTCTCCGTAAGCGATAATCTGATAGAAGTAACCTGCGATTGAAGGTGCTCCCGCAATGATACCGCCGAAGATAAGTAATGAGATACCGTTACCGATACCGAGTTCAGTAATCTTTTCGCCTAGCCAAACAACAACTGCTGTACCTGCTGTGAATGATAATACAAGTGTAAGGAATGAAGTGATTTCAAAGCTTCCGCCTGTAGGACCAAACCATGAGTTAAGTGTTCCGCTGTTTGAGTTAAGATTGAAGTAGAGCATTGCTGCCTGGAAAAGACCAAGCGCGATTGCTACGTATCTTGTAATCTTAGAAATTTTCTTTCTGCCTTCTTCTCCCTCTTTGCTGAGTCTCTCAAGTGCAGGGATTGCAACAGTAAGTAACTGAATGATAATCGATGCATTGATGTATGGTGAAATACCCATAGCAAAGAGTGAAGCGTTTGAGAAAGCATTACCTGAAAGTACATTCATCAGGTTGAATAAACCTGTTGATGCAAGGCTTGTCATTGCTTCCTGTGTTAAGATCGGAACCGCAATGAAACATCCAAGTCTGAAGAGAATAATTAAAGCAATTGTTACTAAAATCTTTTTCTTCAGTTCCGGAATTTTGAATGCGTTGGCGATAACCTTAAACATATCAGATCACCTCAGCCTTTCCTCCTGCCTCTTCGATCTTCTTGGCAGCACTCTCAGTGAATTTTACGGCTTTAACTGTAAGTTTTTTGGAGATTTCTCCTGTACCGAGAACTTTAACACCGTCAAATGTCTTCTTAACAAGACCGGCATTAATTAATGCCTCTGCATCTACAACTGCGCCGTCTTCAAATACGTTTAATGCACATACATTAACTTCTGCGTATTTATCAGCAAAACGCTTGTTGTTGAATCCTCTTTTCGGAATTCTTCTGTAAAGAGGAGTCTGGCCACCTTCGAATCCGGGACGAACACCGCCGCCTGAACGAGCTTTCTGTCCTTTGTGACCTCTGCCGGCTGTTTTACCGTTACCGGTTCCTGCGCCACGACCTTTACGGAATGCGCTTCTTGCAGAACCTTCTGCAGGACGTAATTCATCTAATTTCATGGTCATTCCTCCTTATGCTTCCTCTACTTTAACAAGGTGAGCTACTACCTTCACCATGCCGCGGATCTGAGGATTGTCTTGCTGCTCAACTGTCTGACCGATCTTCCTGAGACCAAGTGCTTTAACTGTAGCAATCTGGTTCTTCTTCTGACCGCAGATGCTCTTCTTTAAAGTAATCTTTAAGTTTGCCACTTCGATATCCTCCTTATCCTAAGATTTCTTCAACTGACTTGCCACGAACTTTAGCAACCTGCTCTACTGTCTTAAGATTCTTAAGACCTTCGATTGTAGCATTAACTACGTTTGTAGGTGTCTTGGAGCCAAGTGATTTTGTTCTGATATTCTTGATACCGGTAAGTTCGATAACTGCTCTGGCAGGACCACCAGCAATAACACCGCTACCTTCTGAAGCCGGTTTCATAATAATTCTGCCTGCACCATACTCACCGATGATTTCGTGAGGAATAGTGTCATTAACGATTGCTACGTTAACGATGTGCTTCTTAGCGTCTTCTGCGCCTTTTCTGATTGCTTCTGAAACTTCAGCAGCTTTACCGATGCCTGCACCAACATGTCCGTTCTCGTCTCCGACAACAACAAGTGCACTCCATCTCATATTACGGCCGCCTTTTACAACCTTTGTTACTTTGCTGAGGTTTACAAGCTTCTCTTTGAATTCAGGTGCTTCGGATTTTACGTTTTCCATTGTCATTTCCTCCTTCAAAATTAGAATTTCAAGCCAGCTTCACGAGCGCCTTCAGCAACTGCCTGAACACGGCCGTGGTATGCATAGCCACCTCTGTCGAATACGACTTCAGTGATACCGGCTTCTGTAGCTTTCTCAGCTACAAGCTTACCAACCTCTTTAGCTGCTTCGATGTTTCCACCGAATTCAACTTTGTCTTTAATAGCTTTTTCAAGAGATGAAGCAGCTACTAAGGTTACACCCTTGTCATCATCAATAACCTGAGCATAAATGTTTGAAAGACTTCTGAAAACAGCAAGTCTCGGACGTTCTGCTGTACCTGCAAGCTTTTTTCTTACACGTGCATGCTTTCTTAAACGAACTTCATTTTTGTTTGTTTTATTAATCATGTCAGCTTACTCCTCTCTTATTATTTCTTAGCAGCAGATTTGCCTTCTTTACGTCTAACATGCTCATCAGCATATCTAATACCCTTGCCCTTGTATGGCTCCGGCTTTCTCTTGCTTCTGATCTTAGCCGCATGCTCGCCTACTGCCTGTTTGCTAATACCTTTTACTACAACTGTTGTCTGCTCTGCAGATACTTCTGTTGTAATTCCCTCAGGATCTTCAAGCTCAACCGGATGTGAGAATCCAAGGCTGAGTACGAGTTTCTTACCCTGCTTAGCTGCTCTGTAACCTACACCCTGGATTAAGAGTGTCTTCTCATAACCCTTTGTTACACCATCAACCATGTTGTTAACGAGTGCTCTTGTAAGTCCGTGGAGAGCTCTCTCCTCTTTGTCGTCAGAAGGTCTTTCAACAATAATGTTGCCGTCTTCTGTTTTGATTGCCATTCTTGCATCGAATTTCTCAACGAGTGTTCCCTTAGGTCCCTTTACTTCAACAGTATTATCGTCAAGTACTTTTACTTCAACGCCTGAAGGAATAGCAATCGGCTTTCTTCCTATTCTGGACATTTTTATTTCCTCCGATCTTAAAATTCCGAACCTTTTACAAGGTCCCTTTCAGATTTCTTTATTACCAAACATAAGCCATTACTTCGCCGCCGATGCCAAGTTTTCTGGCTTCTTTGTCTGTCATAATGCCCTTTGATGTGGATATAATTGCAATTCCGAGTCCGCCTAATACTTTAGGAAGATCTTCCTTGTTTGCGTAAACTCTTAAACCTGGTTTACTGATTCTCTTGATACCTGAAATTGCAAGCTTTTTGTTTTCAACATACTTAAGAGTGATTTTGAGAACGCCCTGAGTGTTAACACCCTCGATTTTCTCTACGCTCTTTATATATCCTTCTTTAACTAAAATGTCTGCAATTGCAGATTTAACTGTAGATGCCGGAACTTCAACTGTTTCATGCTTGGCGGTCCCTGCATTTCTGATTCTTGTAAGCATATCTGCTATAACATCTGTGATTTGCATTTTAAATAGGCCTCCTTTTCTACATTACCAGCTGGCTTTTTTAACGCCCGGGATCTGACCCTTGTAAGCGAGTTCTCTGAAGCAAATACGGCAGATTCCGTATTTACGTAAGTAAGCATGAGGACGACCGCAGATGCCGCATCTGTTGTATGCTCTTGTTGAGAACTTTGGATCTCTCTGCTGTTTAACTTTAAGTGATTTCTTAGCCATCTCTTATCCTCCTCTTACTCTGCGAAAGGCATGCCCATAAGTCTGAGCAATTCGCGTGCTTCCTCGTCTGTCTTAGCAGTTGTTACAAAAATAACATCCATACCTCTTACCTTATCGATTTTATCATACTCGATTTCAGGGAAGATTAACTGCTCTTTGAGACCAAGTGCATAGTTTCCTCTGCCATCAAATGAGTTAGCGCTTACACCGTGGAAGTCTCTGATACGAGGAAGAGCGATACTTACAAGCTTGTCAGCAAATGTATACATCTTCTGGCCTCTTAAAGTAACCTTACAACCGATGTTCATGCCTTCTCTGATTTTGAATGCAGCGATTGACTTCTTAGCCTTTGTTACTACCGGCTTCTGTCCTGTGATAAGAGCAAGGTCGCCCATAGCATTTTCAACAGCCTTTGCGTTGTCTCTTGCTTCTCCAAGACCCATATTGATAACAATCTTTTCGAGTTTTGGAATCTGCATAACACTCTTATACTTGAAACGCTCCATCATTGCGGGAGCAATTTCTTTTTCATATTTTTCTTTAAGTCTTAACATGATTGAACCTCCCTGTTATTTTGTAGCGTCAGCTGTTTTGATTGTTGCGCCGCATTTCTTACAAACACGAACCTTAACACCGTCAACAACAGCACTGCCTGTCTTAGTTGGCTTATTACACTTAGGACAGATAACCATTACATTTGAAACATGAATAGGTGTTTCCATCTTAACTAAACCGCCGATATCCTTCTGGTTCTTTGGCTTCTTGTGCTTTGTTGCAACGTTCACGCCTTCAACAATAACTGTCTCTTTAGCAACGTTTACGCTGAGCACTTTGCCCTTTTTACCGCTGTCCTTTCCTGTAAGGACAATGACTGAATCACCTTTTTTAATGTTTAAGCTCATTTCCATATCCTCCTTACAGTACCTCTGGAGCAAGTGAAACGATCTTCATGAAATCGTTATCTCTGAGTTCTCTTGCTACAGGTCCAAAAATACGAGTTCCTCTTGGGTTGAGGTCTTCTTTGATAAGAACTGCTGCGTTTTCATCGAATCTGATATGTGTTCCGTCAGGTCTTCTTACGCCTCTCTTAGTACGAACAACAACGCACTTTACTACGTCGCCCTTCTTAACTATACCGCCTGGTGTAGAAGCTTTTACTGAACAGATAATGATATCACCGATGTTAGCATATCTTCTCTTACTTCCGCCGATTACCTTAATGCACATAAGTTCCTTGGCACCGGTATTATCAGCAACTTTAAGTCTTGTTTGTGCTTGAATCATTCTAAAATACCTCCTATGCCATTACTCGGCCTTTGTTACGACTGAAACCAATCTCCAACGCTTATCCTTGCTTAAAGGTCTGGTTTCCATTACTTCAACAATATCACCAACTCCGGCAATGCCTTCTTCGTCATGTGCCTTGAGCTTGTAAGTTGTCTTCATGACTTTCTTATACAAAGGGTGTTTCTTGCTTGTTTCTACTGCAACTACGATTGTTTTTTCCATCTTGTTGCTGACAACTTTGCCCACTCTTGTTTTTCTTAAATTTCTTTCTGTCAAAACCATCTGCCTCCTTTCAAGGATTAGTTATTACTTGCTGCTGCAAGTTCTTTTTCTCTGATAACTGTCTTTACTCTTGCGATGTCTTTCTTAAGAGTGTTCAGTTCCATTGGGTTTCCGATCTGGGAAGTTGCATGCTGGAAACGTAATTTGAAAAGCTGAGCTTTGAGTTCCTGCTCTTCTTTCTTGAGTTCTTCCAAGCTTTTTGCTGCAAGTTCTTTCTTGAAATCTTTAGCTTTCATTATACTGTCTCCTCCTTCTTCTCAGTTTCTTTTGCAATGATTTTGCACTTGATTGGTAACTTGTGCATTGCAAGTCTTAAAGCTTCTCTTGAAAGCTCTTCAGATACACCTGCAATCTCAAACATTACACGACCCGGCTTTACTACTGCTACCCAGTATTCAGGTGAACCTTTACCTGAACCCATTCGAGTTTCAGCAGGCTTTTTTGTTACCGGCTTATCAGGGAAAATCTTGATCCAAACCTTACCGCCTCTCTTGATGCAACGAGTAAGTGCAATTCTGGCAGCTTCGATCTGGTTACTTGTGATCCATCCGCATTCAGCAGCCTGAAGACCGTACTCACCGTTTGATACTGTATTACCACGGAGAGCCTTACCTGTCATACGGCCTCTCTGAACTTTTCTGTGTTTTACTCTTTTAGGCATTAACATGATTAGTTCGCGCCTCCTTTGCTTGGAGCTGTCTTCGCTGTAGGAAGAACTTCTCCTTTGTAAATCCAAACCTTAACACCGACTTTGCCGTATGTTGTATTAGCTTCAGCAAAACCGTAGTCAATGTCAGCTCTTAAAGTCTGAAGCGGAATAGTACCTTCGTGATACTGCTCTGTACGAGCGATATCAGCACCGCCTAAACGACCGCTGCAAGCTGTCTTGATACCAAGAGCGCCTGCACGCATTGTTCTGCCGATTACCTGCTTCATTGCTCTTCTGAAAGCAATTCTTCTCTCAAGCTGTGAAGCAATGTTCTCTGCGCAGAGCTGAGCATCCATATCAGGTGTCTTAACTTCGAAGATGTTTACGCTGATTTCTTTTCCGATAAGTTTCTCAAGCTGAGCCTTGATTCTGTCCTTATTTGCACCCTTAGCACCGATAGCAATACCCGGTTTAGCAACATCAACGTTAACGATTACCTTATTAGCTGTTCTTTCGATTCTGATCTTTGAAACACCAGCCTCGTAGAAACTCTTCTTTGTGAAGTTTCTAATCTTGTAATCTTCAACAAGGAATGAACCGTATGTTTTCTTTCCTGCATACCATTTTGCATCCCAATCTTTGATTACTCCAACTCTAAGTCCATGAGGATTAACTTTTTGTCCCATTGTCTTACCTCCTTAGTTTCTTTCCTTAACAACTAATGTGATGTTACAAGTCTTCTTGTTGATTCTGTTACCACGACCACGTGAAACAGGCTGCATACGCTTGAGGGTTGGTCCCTGTCCTGCGAATGCTTCAGCAACATAGAGTTTGTCAGCATCAAGTTCAAAGTTGTTAACAGCATTTGCTTCTGCAGACTTAAGCAATTTGAAAAGTACTTCAGAAGCTGCCTTTGGAGTGAATCTGATAATGGCATAAGCTTCTTTGATATCTTTGCCTTTAATGAGATCCAAAACCAATTTTACCTTGCTTGGAGCAATACGGATATCTTTAGCGATAGCCTTGCCCTGATCTCTTCCGATTCCGAGAACTTTACGTTCCTTCTTTGTAAGAACAGGAGCCTTATTGCTCTTTGTGTGATATGAATTGTATTTTTCAAGAAGTGCTTCTTTATTCTCAAGAAGTTCCTCTTTTGACATAACCTTCTTTTCCAAAGAAATCCCTCCTTTTATTTAGATGATGAAGATTTTTCGCCCTTAATGTGACCTTTGAAAGTTCTTGTAGGAGCGAATTCACCAAGCTTGTGACCAACCATTTCCTCAGTAACATATACCGGAACATGCTTTCTTCCATCGTGAACAGCAATTGTGTGTCCAACCATTTGAGGGAAGATTGTTGAAGCACGAGACCAAGTCTTTACGACGTTTTTTTCATTTGCGGCATTCATCTTTTCGATTCTGGCTAAGAGTCTCTCTTCGACGAATGGTCCTTTTTTAACTGATCTACTCATTTCTCTTATCCTCCTTCTTAATTATTTACTGTTTCTGCGTTTAACGATGTACTTGTTAGAAGCCTTGTTCTTCTTTCTCGTCTTATATCCGAGAGTTGGCTTACCCCAAGGAGTAACAGGGCTGGGCATACCGATTGGTGACTTACCTTCACCACCACCATGAGGGTGATCATTCGGGTTCATAACAACACCACGGACTGTAGGACGGATACCCATCCATCTCTTACGACCGGCTTTACCGATTTTAACATTTTCGTGGTCTGTGTTACCAATCTGACCGATTGTTGCTTTACATGCAAGAGGTATGATACGAACTTCGCCTGATCCGAGTCTTACCTGAGCAACACCGTTCTCTTTAGCCATGAGCTGAGCACTTGAACCGGCTGCTCTTACAAGCTGAGCACCCTTGCCTGGCTTCATCTCAATGTTGTGGATGACTGTACCGAGCGGGATGTTAGCAAGCGGAAGTGCGTTACCCGGTTTGATATCAGCATCAGGACCTGACATAATTATGTGTCCTACTTTGATTCCCTCCGGATAAAGGATGTATCTCTTCTCGCCGTCTGCATAATTAAGTAATGCAATGAATGCTGATCTGTTCGGATCATATTCAATTGATGCTACCTTTGCAGGAATTCCGTCTTTGTTTCTCTTGAAGTCAATCTGTCTGTATTGCTTCTTATTTCCGCCGCCACGATGACGAACTGTGATTCTGCCATATGAGTTACGTCCTGAGTTCTTTTTTACAGAGCTCATAAGAGACTTGATTTCGCTCTTACCTGTAATCTCTTCATATGCAGATACTGTCATACCTCTGCGTCCGGGAGTTGTTGGATTATACTTCTTAATAGCCATTTTCCTTTTCCTCCTTCTTAATCAGCGAAGCCGAATTCTGCGATAGAAGACTTATACTTCTTAGCAGCTTCAACTGTCTTACCGCCTGCAGTTGTATATGTAGCAGTCTTTGGATCTGTGTCAATCTTAACGATTGCTTTCTTCCATCTGTTTGTGTGTCCTACTGCAACACCGCTGGCCTGTCTCTGAGTTCTCTTCTTGCCATCAAACTTTGCAGTTGTAACTGAAAGAACTTTAACTTCGAAAAGCTTTTCAACGGCCTTCTTAATGTCAATCTTTGTTGCTCTGATATCAACAACAAATGCATACTTGCCCTCTGAAACCAAATCTGTGGTTTTCTCTGTGATGTATGGGCGGATAATGATATCGTATTCGTTCATTATGCGTACACCTCCGTTACTTTAGCAAGAGCGTCTTTTGTGATGATAAGCTTACCATACTTTAAAATGTCATAAACATTAATTGTGTTAACGCCTGCTGTGGCAATATTCTTAATGTTTCTTGCAGATTTAACAACGTTCTCGTTGTTGTCTTCAATAACAACAAGTGCGCTTGTGTCAACTTTAAGATTGTTAAGAACGTTTACCATGTTCTTTGTTTTAATCTCGTCAAAGCTGAGTTTGTCAAGAACGATGATAGCTTCGTCCTGAGCCTTAGATGATAATGAAGACTTGAGAGCAAGTCTCTTTACCTTCTTAGGAAGCTTGTAGCTGTAATCTCTTGGAGAAGGTCCAAAGATAATGCCACCGTGAATCCACTGTGCAGCTCTTGTGCTACCCTGTCTTGCACGACCTGTGCCCTTCTGTCTGTAAGGCTTCTTGCCTCCGCCTGAAACTTCGCTGCGGCCTTTAACAGAATGAGTACCCTGACGTTTATTAGCTAACTGATTCTTAACTGCTGCATGCATAACTGCTTCGTTAACTTCTACACCGAAGATGTTAGCATCGAGTTCGATTTCTCCTACAACCTTACCGGTCATATCATAAACATTAGTTTTTAACATAGCATTTATCCTCCTTCCCTATTATTTCTTAATAGTTTCTCTGATTTCAAGAAGGCTTCCCTTAGATCCGGGAACAGCGCCCTTGATGAGGAGGAGATTTCTCTCTCCGTCAACTTTTACTACATTAAGATTCTGTACGGTTACACGAGCTGCGCCCATGTGTCCTGCCATCTTCTTACCCTTCATAACCTTACCCGGTGTTGAAGTTGTACCCATTGAACCGTTACCTCTGTGGTATTTAGAACCGTGAGACTTTGGTCCGATGATCATGCCGTGACGCTTGATTGGGCCTGCGTAACCCTTACCTTTTGATGTACCGCTGATGTCAACATAGTCTCCGTCAGCGAACATATCTGCTACTGTGATTGTCTGACCAACCTCGAAAGCTGAAATATCAGCCGGTTTGAATTCTCTTAAGAATTTGTAACCGCTCATGTTGAGCTTCTCAAAAAGGCCTGCTTCCGGCTTGTTAAGCTTCTTAACGTCTTTAGATACGTAAGCAACCTTAACTGCCTCATAATCGTCGGTTTCTTTTGTTTTCTTCTGAACTACTGCACAAGGTCCTGCTTCTACAACAGTAACCGGTACACAAGTACCATCTTCGAGGAAGATCTGTGTCATGCCGACTTTAGTTCCCAAAATAAACTTTTGCATTTTTTATTTTCCTCCTGCTAGTTATTGGTTCACAAGTTTTGGGTCTGTGAACATGACCGCGGCTGCAATAAATTATTGCAATTTAATTTCAATATCAACACCTGCCGGTAAGTCGAGACGCATGAGGGCGTCTACCGTCTTTGGTGAAGGCATTAAAATGTCAATCAATCTCTTGTGAGTTCTCATTTCGAACTGCTCTCTTGCATCCTTATACTTATGAGGAGCTCTTAAAATAGTTACGATCTCCTTCTCAGTCGGAAGCGGAATCGGTCCTGCAACTTCTGCATTTGTTCTCTTAGCTGTATCTACAATGTTTGCAGCAGCCTGATCGAGAAGCTGGAAGTCATAAGCCTTTAATTTGATTCTCATTTTTTGGTTTGCCATACTAAATTCTTTCCTTTCTAATAATGTTTTAGTATCAGCGACCATACCAACGTTTTGTCTTTGTACACTATGTCGTGTGTTTCATCCGGTCCCATTAAAAAATACCTAATTGAAATATCCGTCTTAAGGGCGGATTTCAACCCGGCATGTACCAAATAAAACTCAGATCATTTAGCACAGTGACTTGTCGCCCGATATCGTGTATCGGACATTCTCCGCATGAGTTACCTACCTCTTAATGTGTAGCAATCTCCTGCATCATCGTCTGTCAGGTCACAACAGTTGCAAATTATATAACATGTCAATACATAATGCAATACCTTTTTTCATAAAAAACAAGAAAATTTTTTAAAAATTTTGTCTGAAAAAAAGGCATATACAATATATAGTTTCTGTTTTCTTCATATATACAATTCATCATTTCAGAGAAACAGATTACTGTAAAAAAGAAAGCTTCATGCTGTTCGCATGAAGCCTTCATAAATATCCGGCAGCTACATATTTTCACGGGCCGTCGCCAGCCAACTATCGTCTG
>CAMFNB010000025.1 GCA_945965275.1 uncultured Clostridia bacterium
CATTTATAAATGATTTTGGCCTGTTGATGCAGCATGCATGGGTATCTGTTCAGGAGTCTGTTTTCGGACTTTTGATTGGATTTGCCGTTGCGGTTCTGATTTCTGTTTTAATGGACCGATTTTCTTTTATTTACAAGGCTTTTTACCCGATGCTTATTATCACACAAACAATTCCCACAATAGCCATTGCACCGCTTTTGATTCTCTGGATGGGCTTCGGAATGGCTCCGAAGATTACACTTGTTACATTAACTTCGTTTTTCCCGATTGCTGTTAATATGCTTGAGGGTTTTAAATCTGTTGATGAAGATGAGATTAATCTCCTGAGATCATTCGGTGCATCAAAATTTCAAATTTATTACTATGTTAAGTTTCCCCTTGCAAGACCTCACTTTTTTGCAGGTCTTAAGATTGCAACTGCATATTCTGTTGTGGCAGCTGTTATTTCCGAATGGCTTGGCGGTTTTGAGGGACTTGGCGTATACATGACCAGAGTAAAAAAAGCATACGCAATGGATAAAATGTTTGCGGTAATTATACTTATAACAATACTCAGTCTGATTATGATTTCTATAGTAAATATAATAGAAAAAGCAATGAGGAAAGAAGGAAAGAAGAAATGAAAAAAATCATCGCTTTATTACTCACCTTAGTAATGGTTCTTGCTCTTACAGCATGCGGAACAACGGAGCCTTCAGGTGAAAAGGAACTTACAAAAATAACAGTTTGTCTTGACTGGACACCAAATACTAACCATACCGGTATGTATGTTGCTCTTGCCAAGGGATTTTACAAAGACGCAGGTCTTGATGTTGAAATTGTTCAGCCTGATGCAGAAATGGCTCCTCAGGTTGTTGGAGCAAACAAAGCACAGTTCGGTGTTGATGCACAGGACACACTTGCTGCAGCTCTTGTAGGCGAGGGTGCGATGGATGTTACTGCTGTTGCAGCAATTCTCCAGCATAACACTTCTACAATTATGACTCTTGGATCAAAGGGAATTACTTCTCCTAAGTTACTTGAAGGAAAAAGATATTCAACTTGGGACAGCCCGATTGAGCTTGCAATTATCAGAAAGCTTATGGAAGATGACGGCGGAGACTATTCTAAGGTACAGCTTATTCCCAACGTAATTGACAATGAGTCAGAAGGTCTTGCACAGGATCAGACAGATTCAATTTGGGTATTTCGCGGATGGGGCGGAGTTAAAGCTGAACTTGAGGGATATGAAATGAATTACATGGATCTTAAGGATTTCGGTGAAGAACTTGATTATTACACACCTGTTCTCATCGCCAGCAATAAGTTCCTTGAATCAAATCCGGAAGAAGCCAAGGCTTTCATGGCAGCTACAAAGAAGGGATACGAATACGCAGTTGAAAATCATGAGGAAGCTGCAAAAATACTTATTGAGGCAGTACCTGAAATCGGAGATGAGGATTTTATCACTGCAAGCTTAAAATATCTTGCAGAATACTTTGTTGACGAAAACGGCAACTGGGGAACAATTGATGCAGAAAGATGGGATTCTTTCTATTCGTGGCTCAATGATAACGGACTTGTTGAAAACGGACCGCTTGCAAAAGGACAGGGCTTTACAAGCGATTATTTGGAGTAATTAATGTCAAACATACTTGAGGGTAAAAATTTAGATTACAGCTACGGTGACAAAAAGATTTTAAAAAATGTCACTGTTAATGTTGAAATGGGAACCATTGTCTCCGTTCTCGGTGCGTCAGGCGTAGGAAAGAGCACACTCTTTAATGTCCTTTCCGGATTGTATAAGCCCACAGCCGGAAGCATTGTATACAATGGCGAGGATATAACTGGTAAGCCGGGTAAAATCGGATATATGTTACAAAAGGATTTGCTCCTGCCTCATCTTACAATCGAAGACAATGTTTCGCTCCCTCTTGTTTTGCGTAAAATGAAAAAGTCCGAGGCAAGGGAGAAAGTATCAGGTTTGTTTCAGATTTTTGACTTGGAAGGTTGCCAAAAGATGTATCCTTCTCAATTGTCAGGCGGTATGAAACAGCGCGCTGCCTTGCTTCGAACCTACGTTGCCTCATCAGATTTGGTGCTTTTGGATGAACCTTTCAGTGCACTTGATGCGATTACTACATCAAAAATGCATGAATGGTTTAAAGGCATTGTTGCAAAAGTCGGACTTTCCGCTTTTATCGTTACCCATGATGTTGATGAAGCAATTCTTCTCTCTGACAAAATATACATACTCGGCGGCAGACCGGGTGAGGTAGTCAGAGAATTAAACATTAAAAAGACCGAGGACTTTTATCTCAGTCCTGAATTTGTGGAATATAAGAAGGAAATACTCGGTTTACTTGCCATTTAATGCTGTAAAATATATAATTGTTCTTATATTTTTACAGAGGTAATTATTATGTCAGACAAAAAAAGAATATTCAGCGGCGTTCAGCCGTCAGGAAATCTCACACTCGGAAACTACCTCGGAGCACTCAAAAATTTCAGCCTTCTTCAGGACGAATATGAGTGCCTGTATTGTGTAGTTGACCTTCATTCAATAACAGTCAGACAGGACCCTTTGCTTCTTAAAGACAGATCATATGCGGTTCTTGCTTTATATCTTGCCTGCGGACTTGATCCGGACAAAAACATTCTGTTTTTACAGTCACAGGTATCAGGACATGCCGAACTGGGTTGGGCACTAGGCTGCTATACCTATATGGGCGAACTCAACAGAATGACTCAGTTTAAGGATAAATCAAGGAGGCACGCCGACAATATTAACGGCGGTCTTTACACATATCCGGTATTAATGGCTGCCGACATTTTGTTATATAAATCAGACATGGTTCCCATCGGACAGGATCAGAAGCAGCATTTGGAACTTGCAAGAAATATTGCGGAAAGATTCAATAATATATACGGCGATACTTTTGTAATTCCGGAACCTTTTATTCCGAAAACAGCTGCAAGAGTAATGAGTCTTCAGGAACCTGATAAGAAAATGTCAAAATCAGATGATAATGCAAATAACTTTGTAACAATCACTGAGGATCCTGCATCAATCATGAAAAAATTCAAGAAAGCAGTTACAGATTCTGAGTCAGAAGTTCGTTTTGATGAAGTAAACAAGCCCGGAATCAGCAATCTTATGAATATATATGCTGCTGTTAAATCAATCAGCATTGAGGAAACTGCTAAAGAATTTGAAAATTCAAGATACGGTGACTTTAAGATGGCAGTCGGAAATGCGGTTGTTGATGCCCTTACTCCAATCAGGGAAAAGTATAATGAACTTATGAATGACAAAGGTTATCTTGATTCATTGTTCAAAAAAAATGCTTTAAGAGCTAAAGAAATCGCTGAACCGACACTTAAAGAAGTATACGAAAAAATCGGATTTATCGTATAAAAACTACAGGAGACTGAGCTTTTACAGCATTTATTCACCCCAGGCTCATACGCTTTTTATGAAGAAAAAAAAGCAAAAAAAGATAATTTTGACAATACTTTTTGTATTTTTTCTGATTTCCTTTATGGTTTCGGCCGTAAAGGTTATATCTATTCTTTTGGATTACAAGAAAGATGCTGATTACAATCGTCAGCTTCAGGAGCAGGTAATAATCAGGGAAACTGACAGTGAAGATAATCACAAAACTCCGGGACCGACACATAATGTTGTTGTTATTCCTGATGAGGACAATGAGGATACCGAAAAACCCCTCAAAATTGATTTTGAAAAACTTAAGGCAATAAATGCGAACTGTTTCTGTTGGCTGCAACTTCCCGGCACAGTTATTTCTTATCCTGTTGTTTATACAGACGACAATTCTTATTACTTAAGAAGAGCACTTGACGGAACAAAGCTCTCAAGCGGAACTCTCTTTGCTGATTCAAGAAACAGACATTTCGGCGAAGATGAGAATTTCATTATATACGGACATCATGTACAAAGCGGAATAATGTTCGCACCACTTGTAAAGTATAAATCACAAAGCTTTTATGATGAACATCCCTTTGCATATATCATTACAGAAAACGGAAACTGGAAACTTAATTTTTTCGCCGGTATAGTTGTAAAAGCAGATGACGGAATATATATGACATATCTCGGAAATGAAGACCAGTATGATAATTTTGTTGCTGATGCAAGAAGCAGGTCCACATTTAAATGTGACATTATTCCCGAGTACGGAGACAGGCTTGTTACGCTTTCAACCTGCTCATATGAATATGAAAACGCAAGATACGTTTTAATCGGAAAATTAGAAAAGATATAAGAGGTATATTATGCTTACATCGCAATCACTTGATTCAACTTATAACGTGTTCGGACCGGAAAAAGCAATAGAAATGTTTGCCGAAGCGGGATTTGATGCCTTTGACTATTCCATGTTTGATATGTTCGACAGAAATCATCCTTTGCAGCAGTCCGACTATAAAGACTACATTGCAAAACTTAAAACTGTTGCAGACAGATGCGGAATTGTCTGCAATCAGGCACATGCTCCTTTCGGTTCATCATTCGGAGAACCGGGAGAAGATGAGTACAGATTTCAGACCATAGTTCGTGCAATGGAGTCTGCTGCACTTCTGGGAGCAAAAATAATTGTTGTTCATCCGAAACAACATCTTGAATACTGGACACATATTGAAGAACTTAAGGAAATGAATATTGATTTCTATAAGCGACTTATTCCTTATTGTGAAAAATTCAATATTAAAGTTGCTGCCGAAAACATGTTCCAAATAAGAGACGGTGTTGTTGTTGACAGCACATGTGCCGATCCCAAAGAATTCAGAGAATATCTTGATCTGGTTGACAGTCCATGGATTGTAGCATGTATGGATGTAGGACATGTTGCAATTACTCATCATCCGTATGATGAATATGTTGATTGTCTGGGAGACAAACTTCAGGCAATCCATCTGCATGACAATGACTGCAATTATGACTACCATATTGCACCATGCACAGGAAATATTGACATGGATTTTGTTGCGGACCAGCTTAAGAAAATAGGCTATAAGGGTGACATTACCTGTGAAGTCGTAATTCATGATATTCCAAATGAGGAATTTCCGGAAAAACTTAAATTCATATGTGACAGAGCAGGTGAAATTAGAGAAAAGATATTATGACAGTCGAATATTCAAATATTCATAAGTATGAAGAACTGTCTTAATAACCTGAAATTGTATTCTTGTATACTGCTGAACGAAATCATTCGTTTCAGCAGTATTTTTTTGCTTTATTTATATAGTGGAAAATATTTTTCTATTGTGATATAATGTTATGCACAATTTTTGATGTACGCTGAAGGGAGGAAAGAAATGGATAAGTTTATACTTCATTCTGAATTTAAGCCGTCCGGTGACCAGCCGGAAGCCATTTCTTCGCTTGCAAACGGTGTGCTTAACGGTGATGTTAACCAGGTTCTTTTGGGAGTTACGGGATCAGGCAAAACTTTTACCATTGCCAATGTAATTGAGAAAGTTCAGAAACCCACACTGGTACTTGCACATAACAAAACCCTTGCAGCTCAACTTTGTGCTGAATTTAAAGAGTTTTTTCCTGAAAATGCAGTGGAATATTTCGTTTCGTATTATGACTATTATCAGCCTGAAGCATATATTCCCAATTCAGATACATTTATAGAAAAGGACTCCAGTATCAACCAGGAAATAGACAGATTAAGACATTCTGCCACTGCAGCACTTTTCGAAAGAAAAGATGTTATCATCGTTGCTTCTGTTTCATGTATATACGGACTGGGAGACCCGGAAGATTATACTGATCTTATGGTAAGCATCAGACCCGGCATGGTAAAAGACATGCAGGAAATCATAGACCACCTTATTGACATAAGATATGAAAGAAATGATATGGAACTTACAAGAGGTACCTTCAGAGTTAAAGGTGATACTCTTGAAATAATGCCTTCAGATTCAAAAAATGTTATAGACAGAATTGAATTCTTCGGAGATGAAATCGAAAAAATAAGTGAGTATGATTATGTTACCGGAAATCTCCTTGGTACAAGATCCCATCTTGCTGTATTTCCTGCTTCACATTACGCAACAGGCAGAGAAAAACTTGAGCATGCACTTGAAACAATAGAAGCTGAAATGATTGAGCGAGTTGCGGAGCTTAAGGAGCAGGATAAAATTGTTGAGGCATACAGACTTGAACAGAGAACAAGATTTGATCTTGAAATGCTGCGTGAGACAGGATTCTGTTCCGGTATTGAAAACTACTCCAGACACTTGTCGGGAAGGGAAGCCGGTAGTGCACCATACACATTATTAGACTATTTCCCGGATGATTTTCTTCTTGTGGTGGATGAATCTCATGTTACACTTCCTCAGGTAAGAGCAATGTTTAACGGTGACCATGCAAGAAAAACAACCCTTGTGGACTATGGTTTCAGACTTCCTTCTGCTTTTGATAACAGACCGCTTACCTTTGATGAATTTAAAGACAGAGTTGACCAAGCCATTTATGTCAGCGCAACTCCTGCGGAATATGAGAGGAGCATATCAACAAATATTGCTGAGCAGCTTATAAGACCTACCGGACTTCTTGACCCGAAAACAGAAGTCCGTCCGGTTAAAGGCCAAATTGATGACCTTATCGACGAAATTCATAAAACCACGGAAAAGAATCAAAGAGTACTGGTTACTACACTTACAAAGAGAATGGCTGAGAGCCTGACAGACTATTTAACTGATGCCGGTATAAGAGTCAGATATCTTCATTCTGATATTCATACAGTTGAAAGAATGGAAATAATTAATGATTTAAGATTGGGCGAATTTGATGTTCTTGTCGGAATCAACCTATTAAGAGAAGGTCTTGATTTGCCTGAAGTAAGTCTAATTGCAATACTTGATGCAGACCAGGAAGGCTTCCTTCGTTCCGAGACTTCTCTTATTCAGACAATCGGTCGAGCAGCGAGAAATGCCGAAGGAAGAGTGGTAATGTATGCTGACTCCGTAACAGACAGCATGCAGGCAGCAATATCGGAAACGGAAAGAAGAAGAGCCATTCAGGAAAAATACAATGATGAGCACGGAATTATTCCAAAGACAATCAAAAAATCAGTTCGCGAAATTATTGATTCCACGCTCAGTAAAGGTGAAAGCAAAAAAGAAGATAATAAAATTGAACTTCTTTCGGATAAAGAGCAGGCACTTCCTGCAGAAGAAGTTATTGAAATACTTACAAAGAAAATGGCGGAAGCTGCCGCAGAGCTTCGCTACGAGGATGCTGCAAAGTACAGAGACATGATTCGCCGGGTAAAGGAGATATCACAATATGAGTAATTCAAAGATTGTGGTAAAAGGAGCAAGAGCTAATAACTTAAAGGATATATCAGTTGAGATTCCGAGAGACAAACTGGTTGTTTTTACAGGTCTTTCAGGATCGGGTAAGTCGTCTCTGGCATTTGATACAATTTATGCTGAGGGACAAAGAAGATACATCGAATCTCTTTCGTCCTATGCGAGAATGTTTTTGGGTCAAATGGAAAAGCCTGACGTAGACAGTATCGACGGCCTTTCTCCTGCAATTTCAATTGATCAGAAAACTACGTCAAAGAATCCCCGCTCAACGGTTGGAACCGTTACTGAAATATATGACTATCTCAGACTTCTGTATGCGAGAGTCGGAACACCGCATTGTCCTAAGTGCGGCAAACCGATTACCTCAATGAGTATTGATCAGATGACGGATAAGGTAATGTCACTTCCTGAGGGTCAAAAGATACAGCTTCTTGCACCACTTGCCCGCGGTAAAAAAGGTGAGTATGTCCAGACCTTTGAAAAACTTAAAAAAGACGGATTTGCGAGAGTTAAGGTTGACGGAGAAGTACGTTCTCTTGATGAAGAAATTAAGCTGAAAAAGACGATTAAGCACGATATTTTTGCGGTAGTTGACAGACTTGTCATAAAAGAAGGCATATCAAGAAGACTTTCGGAGTCACTTGAAACAGCTCTTAAGCTTGCAGGCGGAATTTGTCACGTTGATTTAATGAACGGTGAGGAAATAATACTCAGTTCAAATTTGGCATGTCCGGACTGCGGAATAAGCATTGCTGAAATTACTCCGAGAATGTTCTCTTTCAATAATCCTTTTGGTGCATGTCCAAACTGTTCCGGTCTCGGATTTCTTCATGAGTTTGATGTTGATTTAATAATTCCCGATAAAACAAAATCTCTTGAAGAAGGCGCAATTACTCTTTCGGGTTTCGGTAATATTTCAAATGAAACAGGCTGGAACAGATACATTTTTGAGAACCTGGCAAAAGAATATAAATTCAAACTGTCAACTCCTTTTAACAAGCTTTCAAAGGAAGTCCAGGATGTTATTCTTTACGGAAGCGGAGACAAACGCTTCTATTATGAATATGAAGGCGGTTCTTTTACTTCAAGATATGAGGGCGTTATTAACACAGCCAGAAGAAGATATGAATCTACAGACAAAGAGTCTGTAAAAGAAATGTATCAGCAATTTATGAAATACCATGTCTGCAGAGAATGCGGCGGTAAGAAACTTAAGCCTGAGAGCCTTGCGGTAACAGTAAATGACATAAACATTTATGATTTAACTGATTTATCAGTAGTAAAGCTTGTTGATTTCTTCGAAAAACTAAAGTTTAAGGGGTCTGAGCAGCAGATTGCCGCACCGATTGTAAAAGAAATAAAGGCAAGACTCAATTTCCTGAAAAATGTGGGACTTGGTTATCTGACACTTTCCAGAGCCTCCGGAACCTTGTCGGGCGGCGAATCTCAGAGAATCAGACTTGCCACTCAGATTGGTTCGGGACTTATGGGCGTGCTTTATATACTTGATGAACCGAGCATCGGTCTGCATCAAAGAGACAATGACAAGCTTCTGGATGCACTTAAAAAGCTTCGGGATTTAGGAAACACTCTTATTGTAGTTGAACATGATGAAGAGACAATGAAAGAGGCAGACTATATTGTTGACATCGGACCCGGTGCGGGAAGCACTGGTGGTGAGGTTGTGTTCTGCGGAACACCGGAAGAAATCATGAAATGTGATAAATCTTTGACCGGTAAGTATTTATCAGGTAAATTGTCAATACCCGTACCTGAAAAACGAAAGAAGGGAAACGGATTCAGCCTATCCGTAAAAGGTGCGGCAGAGCATAATCTTAAGAATGTAAATGCGGACATTCCCCTCGGAACACTTACCTGTGTAACCGGCGTATCCGGTTCCGGTAAATCATCCTTGGTAAATGAGATTATTTACAAGGCTTCTGCAAAGGAACTTAATAAGACAAAAACTGAACCCGGAAAATTCAGAGAAATACTGGGACTTGAAAATCTGGATAAAGTTATAAACATTGACCAGTCACCCATAGGAAGAACGCCTCGCTCAAATCCGGCAACATATACGGGAACATTTGATCTTATAAGAGACATATTTGCTCAGACAAGAGAAAGCAGAGCAAGGGGATATAAGAACGGAAGATTCAGTTTTAACGTAAAGGGCGGACGATGCGAAAACTGTCAGGGAGACGGAATCAAAAAGATAGAAATGCACTTTTTACCGGATATATATGTGCCTTGTGAGGTTTGTAAGGGTAAGAGATACAACAGAGAAACTCTTGAGGTTAAATATAAGGGTAAGTCAATTGCCGAAGTACTCGACATGACAATTGAAGAAGCGGTTGATTTCTTTGCTGATATTCCGAAAATCAGAAGAAAGATAGAGACTCTTGATAAAGTCGGACTCGGTTACATTAAACTCGGACAGCCCTCAACAACACTTTCAGGCGGCGAAGCGCAGAGAGTTAAACTTGCAACAGAGCTGTCAAAAAAGAGTACAGGTAAGACATTATACATATTGGACGAACCGACAACCGGCCTCCACACCGATGATGTAAGAAAACTGATTGAAATTTTACAGAAGCTTGTGGAAGGCGGAAATACGGTACTTGTAATTGAACACAATCTTGATGTAATTAAATGTGCAGACCATATTATTGATCTCGGCCCTGAAGGCGGAGATGAAGGCGGAAAAATTATTGCAAAGGGCACGCCTGAACAGTTAGCCCAAAACGATAAATCATACACAGGAATATATCTTAAAAGGATATTGGAGGAGAAAAAATGAGCGAAATTCAAATGTGCTCCATTTGCCATAAAAGAGTGGCATCGGTTTTTATCTCAAAAATTGACGAAACCGGAAATACAGTAAATCAGGGTATTTGTCTTGTTTGTGCAAAGGAAATGGGTCTTCCTCAGGTTGATTCGCTTCTCGACAAGATGGGAATCTCAGCAGAGGAACTTGAGAATATAAATGACGAAATGACAAATGTTATGGAATCTCTTGAAAACGGCGGAGATGAGGATACTCAGCAGCTTATTGAGGAAATCTCAAACGAGACTGAGGATAATCCTTCTGAAACTCATGCTCCTGATTTCATGCAGTTCTTAAAAAACATGGGATTTGGCGGAATGATGCCTCCGAGAATGAGAAACGAGGAAACTGAAAACAAGAATAACCAAAAAGAGAAAAAGAGCGAAGGAAAAGAACCCGGTAAAAAGAAACTGAAATTCCTCGGTCAGTTCGCAACAAACTTAAATGATAAGGCAAAATCCGGTCTTATTGATACTGTTGTCGGACGTGAAAGAGAAATTGACAGAGTGATTCAGATTTTAAACCGAAGAACCAAAAACAATCCTGTTCTTGTGGGTGAACCCGGTGTCGGTAAAACAGCCATTGCCGAGGCTTTGGCACTCAGAATTGTACAGGGAACAATTCCGTATAAGCTTAAAGACAAGGAAATTTATATTCTTAATCTGACTGCAATGGTTGCAGGAACTCAGTTCAGAGGCCAGTTTGAGGCACGCATGAAGGGTGTAATTGATGAGGTTAAATCCTGCGGTAACATTATTCTTGTTATCGATGAGATTCACAATATCATGGGTGCCGGTGAAGCAGAAGGTTCTATGAATGCCGCAAACATTTTAAAGCCGGCTCTTTCAAGAGGTGAGATACAGGTTGTGGGAACCACAACTCTTAAGGAATACAGAAAGCATATAGAAAAAGACGGTGCTCTTGAAAGAAGATTCCAACCTGTGTTTGTCGAAGAACCGACTGTTGAGGAGACAATTGAAATATTAAAAGGACTTCGCTCGCATTATGAGGATTACCATAAGGTAAGAATTTCAGATGCAATTATTGAAGACGCTGTAAGAATGTCAGAAAGATACATCAATGACAGATTTTTACCGGATAAAGCAATTGATGTAATTGATGAGGCTGCTTCAAGAGCAAACCTCGGAAATGAAGTTCTTGTTCAGATTGCCGAGATAGAGAAGAATATTGAAATTAATACAAGCACAAGCGAAAAGGTATCGGCTCTTGATGATTCCGATATGGATAAATTCAGAGAAATTGCAGAACTTAAAAGCGAAAAAATCAGACTAGAAAACGAACTTGAGGACCTTAAGAAGAGAGAATATAAGGATATCGTGTTTAATGATATTGCCAATGTAATCGAAAACTGGACAGGCATTCCGGTTCAGACGGTTACTGAAGATGAGGCAAAGAGACTTCTTGCTCTTGAGGAAAGACTGACCGGTAAGGTTATCGGACAGGATGAAGCCGTAAAATCAATTTCAAAGGCAATCAGAAGAAACAGAAGCGGTTTCAGAAAAAGATTTAAGCCGTCCTCATTCATCTTTGTCGGACCTACCGGTGTCGGAAAAACAGAACTTGTTAAACAACTTACAATTGAATTGTTCGGTACAACGGACGCTCTCGTAAGACTTGATATGTCAGAATACATGGAAAAGCATACCGTATCGAAACTTATCGGATCACCTCCGGGATATGTCGGATATGATGAAGCCGGACAGCTTACAGAAAAAATCAGAAGAAGACCGTATTCTGTTATTCTTCTTGATGAAATTGAAAAGGCTCACGAAGATGTATTCAATATGCTTCTTCAGATTCTCGATGACGGCAGACTTACTGACAGCCAGGGAAGAACCGTTAATTTTGAAAATACTGTTATCATTATGACATCAAATGCCGGAACATCACTTAAGAGTGCTTCAATCGGATTTAACAGCGACAAGCAACAGGCTAATAAGGACAGCGTAAATGATGCACTTAAAAAGATTTTCAGACCGGAGTTCTTAAACAGAGTTGATGATATTGTAATATTTAACAGTCTCGAACAGGAATCTATCAGAAAGATTACTTCGCTTATGCTTCGTGACGTTATTTCCGAAGCTGAAGAAAAGGGTATCAAACTTTCTGTTTCGGATGAGGCAATTGCTTATCTTGCGGAAAAGGGATTTGACGAGAAATACGGCGCAAGACCGCTTCGCAGACTTATTCAAAAAGAAATCGAAGACGAGCTTGCTGAACTTTTCCTGAGAGATGAGATTAAACAGGGAAGTGTCGTTAATGCAGATATAAAGAACGGAGGACTTAAGCTTGAATTACAATGATGATGCAACAAAAGAAGAACTTCGTTATGCAGAGTTTGCCAAGGCACAGATTGACAAAATAACCAAAGCCAGACTTTCTGCGCTGAGTGATAAAAGAGACTCCATTCTGGACGAAAGAAAGTATTTCATAGACTATTTCTATGAACTTAAAGAAGATGAGCGCAGAGATTTAATCGAGAATGAATTCTTAGATACAAAGAATTATGAAAAAACTCTTTCAGAGCTTGCCATTCTCAGTAAACAGAAGAATGAGCCGTACTTTGCAAGATTTGATTTTACCGAAAAAGGTTATGAGAGTGAAAAATTCTATATCGGAATTCATACCGTTACAGACCCTGAAACCATGGAGTCATGTGTTTATGACTGGCGTGCTCCGATTTCTTCATTATATTATGAGTTTGAACCGGGCGAAGTTACATTCCAGACTCCCGGCGGAGATATTTCCGGAGACCTGACAACTAAAAGAAGATATGTTTTCAAAAAGGGAGAACTCAAAACTTTTTCTGATATCAATATGCCTTCTGATGATGAGGTTCTTGTGGATATTCTGAGCCGGAAAAGTTCGGACCATATGAAAACCATTTTACAGAGCATTCAGGCGGACCAGCATAAAATAATAAGGGACTATGTTGAAGGAACTTCTGTAATTCAGGGCTGTCCGGGAAGCGGTAAATCATCAATTGCGCTTCATAAGGCCGCATATGTTTTATATAAGTTCAGAGAAAGACTTGAAAGAGAAAGAATTGCCATTATTTCTCCTAATCCTGTTTTCTCTGAATATATTTCGACAGTACTTCCGGACCTCGGAGAAGAAAATATTGACACATTAACACCGGAAGAAATAGTACGTGATCTTCTTGAGGATGAAGAACAGACTGATTTCCTCGGCAGAGCCGAAACAAACGAGCTTTATATCAGAGGAAAGAGACCTGATGCTTTTGTGAAAAATCAGGAGCAGTACCGTGCGGATCTTCTGGAATTTGTCGATAAACTCAAGAATATTATTTTTGAACCTGCGGATATTATTCTCGAAAACGAAGACATTGCTGCAACAAAAGAAGATGTAAAGAGACTTTTCTATAAAGAATTCTCATATTTGCCGCTTCTTTCCAGAGGTAATGAAATCGCTGACAGAATTTGCGAAAATGCTAAGCTTGAATCACTTGTCGATAAAGAGTACGTTCAGACTTCCGTAATGGGCATGTATAAATACACATACATTTCTGAAATATATAATATGTTTCTTGATGAGAGGGGACATGACGGTGAGTTTATTTGGGAAGACGGTTGTGCAATGGCGCTCCTCAGAGTAATTCTGAAGGAAGTTGACGAGAATAATGTATTCTATCTCATTGCAGATGAAGCTCAGGATTTTTCTCCGGTATTTCTTGATATTCTCAACAGAATTTTCAAAGGAAGTAATTTCCTGTTCGTAGGAGACAGAAACCAGATTGTATTTGAAAGCAGCGGTGACTATATCTCTGACATTGAGCGAATTATGCGAAAACGTCCATTCAGAAAATATGAGCTTACAACAAACTACCGTTCAACAGCCGAAATTATGGGACTTGCAAATGAAGTTATAGGAAAGGACGCCTCGGAATCAAACTGTGTGAGACACGGGGACGCACCTTTTATATCAGAATGCAGCAGTGCTGATGCCGGTAAAAAAGTATCAGAGTGTGTCTGCAGATTTAAGGATAAGGATTACGAGAATATTACAATTCTCTGTAAGCTTCAGTCTGAAGTTAATGATATTAAATCACGTCTGGAAATTCCTTACGCCGTTGAGAACAGCATAAACCTGAGAATACTTCCGGTATCTCTTGCAAAGGGTCTGGAATTTGATGCTGCAATTGTATGGGATGAAGCCATCACAAACGATGACAAAAACATTATTTACACTGCAATTACAAGAGCAATGCACGATGTTGCATGGTTTAAAATAGGATAATCAGTTCATAAATTGTTAATATTTTATATACGTTTATTTTCTTGACTATTTAGATGTTCTTCTCTAAAATATTCAAAGTAGATAATCGTTTAGATCAATGGAGGTTTTCGATCAAATGAAAAAAGCAGTTAAATCTTTATTGTTAGTATGTCTTGCAGTACTCATGTTAGTACCGATGTTCGGATGTGGTGATGAAGTTATTTCGGAATTCGCACTTCCTCAGCATTACAAAAACATCATTTACTACTTCAGACAGGGCTTCAAGGAAGAATGGACTCTTTCAGGTGAAGAAGACGGAACATATGCTGACGAGGAACATGATTTAATTATCACTGTTACTCAGAATGCAGATCCTGATTCAGGCAGATACATGGTATACAAGCAGAAAGAGCATGATGATATTCCAATGACAAGCTCACTTAAGTCTATTTATCAGCTTGTTGCTAATCCGGACCATGCTTTATATTTCAATACAAAGATGGGTGAGAGAGAAGAATTTGAGATTACAAATGCTGAACCAATTGATGTGGTAATCAACGGCCGTCAGTACTACTCAGCTACATACATATTTACTGAGAACGGTAAGGCTTGGCAGGGACAGTTCTTCGTACTTCCTGATTCAAGACAGTACTATGTAGTTGCATACGAGGCAACAACAGATAAGTGGGCAACATTCGAGCCTGAGTTCAAGGAACTTCACAATGACTTTGCTCCTACAGGTTTTGAGTCTGACAACAGCATTTCTTAATAATTAAAGAGTTTAATATTTAGGCTGCCTGAAACACGGCAGCCTTTTCTTTTAGAATCAATGGTTAAATTTACGGTAAATAAATCAGAAAACGGACAGAACATAGATCAGGTGTTGTTTACAAGGTATCCTGATTTAAGTCGTAATCTGTTTTTTAAACTTTTAAGAAAAAAAGACATTCGAATTAACGGCGTAAAAATCGGTCAAATCAGCGTAGTCTTTTCGGGAGATGAAGTTATCGCATACTTCGATGAAGTTAAGCATTTTACCGTAAAATACGAGGATGATAACACTCTTATTGTATCTAAAGTCCAGGGCATAGAGGTGCAGACCGGATCTGACAGCAGTCCGGCCCTCATAAATGAGATACGATCTGCTTACGGTAACCAAATGTTGCTTTGTCACAGACTGGACAGAAACACCGGCGGACTTGTGGTAATAGCAAAAAATACTGAAAGCGAAGCAAAATGGACTGAAGCCTTTAAGGAGAGTAAGGTAAGAAAAACATATAAATGTCTGGTAAAAGGCAAAATGCCCCAGCAGACTGCCACCATAAAAGCATATCATTTTAAAGACAGTAAAAAGAGCATTTGCTATATCTATGACGAACAGCGAAAAAACACTCAACAGATAATAACAAGATATCATGTTGAGGATTATGACAAAGAAAAAGATGTGTCGACATTAACAGTTGAACTTATTACCGGAAGAACGCATCAAATCAGAGCGCATCTTGCGCATATCGGTCATCCTGTCTTAGGTGACGGAAAATACGGCAATCCCAAAAACAGCATGGGTTTAAGATACCAGGCTTTGTGGTCATATGAAATTGAATTCGGAAATATAAAAGTAAAGGACGAGCCTGTTTTTAAATAAGCTCTATATTTGCTTCATTTGCCTTCTTGACTATATCAACGGGAAGAGAATCCGCTTCTGTTACCAAAACGCTGATATCGTCAATATTTGCAAGAGTAAACATAAGATCTTTACCGATTTTTGAAGTATCCATCAGCATGATGGATTTTTTTGCTTTTGAAATGACTTTCTGCTTAAGTTCAGCTTCATAAACATTTGAAACGGTAAAACCCGAATCAAGGGTAAAAGCAGAAGATGACATAAATGCCATTTCAATGTTTATTTTACCGATGGTCTGAACTGCAGTGGGTCCTGAAACAGAAAGAGTGTTTCTGTTAAGTGTTCCGCCAAGCATAATCACCTGAATGTTGTTTTTACCGACAAGCTCCTGTGCAATATTTGTGGCGTTTGTTATAATTGTGAATCTTTCATTCGGAAGAAGCTTTGCAAGAGCCATTATCGTACTTCCTGCATCAAGATAAATGGAACATCCTTTCTTTACGAAGTGAAGAGCTTTTTCTGCAATTGTTTTTTTTGCATTTACATTTTCATGTGCACGAAGTCCGTATTCGTTTTCTTCTCCCGGAATTGCAATCTGTTCTGAGAGTGTTTTCAGACTTACGGCTCCTCCGCGGGTTCTTAAAACAAATCCTTCTTTTTCAAGGAGCTGAATGTCACGACGCAAAGTCATTTCAGACACATCAGGAAATTCGGCGCAGAGATCCCTATATGATACTTCGCCGTTTTCTTCAGTTATTTCCAATATAATTTGTTGTCTGTCGTTCAGCATTGATTTGTCCTTTAAAAAAATGGGGCACATGCACTTTTATGCAGTGCCCCGTAAAAATCAGTGATTAAACACCCTTCTTAGCTTTTCTCATCTGTTCTGCAACAGTGAAGTTTACGTTAGGTGTGTTAACGTGTCCCGGTAATGGCATGATCTTCTCATTGATAGCATCAAGGAACCATGTAGCCTGTGGGAAGAAGTCTGCATCAAATTCGAATGCAGGAGTAATCCAGTTTTTAGCACCTACAACAACCGGAGGTGCATCGAGGTAATCGAATGCCATCTCTGAGATGTTCTGAGCAATGTCATTTAAGAATGAACCTCTCTGGCATGCATCAGATGCAAGAACAATCTTTCCTGTCTTCTTAACAGATTCAATAACCTTCTCATAGTTGAAAGGTACAGTTGATCTTGCGTCAATTACTTCAGCTGAGATGCCGTACTTTTCTTCAAGAATCTTAGCTGCTTCAATAGCCTTGTAAAGAGTAGCACCGATTGTGAGGATTGTGATATCTGAACCGGCTTTCTTGATGTCAGGTTCGCCGATAGCGATTTCGTAGCTTTCAACAGGAACTCCGCCTTCGTGGAATAACTCACCCTTGTCATAAATTCTCTGTGACTCGAAGAAGAGTACAGGGTCTGTTCCGTTAAGAGCTGAAGTCATAAGACCCTTAGCATCATAAGGAGTAACAGGGAAGCATACCTTAAGTCCCGGAATGTGAGCACAAAGTGATGTCCAGTCCTGAGAGTGCTGAGCACCGTACTTAGAACCTACTGATACTCTTACGATAAGAGGCATCTTAAGTACGCCTGCTGACATTGACTGCCATTTAGCCATCTGGTTGAAGATTTCGTCGCCTGCACATCCTAAGAAGTCACAGTACATAAGCTCAACGATAGCACGTCCGCCTGACATACAGTAACCAACACCTGTACCAACGATAGCTGCTTCAGAAATCGGTGAGTTGAAGAGTCTGTGGTAAGGAATACATTCTGTAAGTCCTCTGTAGACAGCGAATGCGCCGCCCCAGTCTCTGTTTTCTTCGCCGTATGCGATAAGAGTGGGATCCTCGTAGAACTTATCAATAATTGCTTCGAAAATACCGTCTCTTACGTTATAAGCCTTAAGCTTTGAAACAAGCTTGCCGTCTTTGTCGTATCCGTATCTTTCTTTTGTTGCAATCTTCTTAACCTGAGGACATTCTTCCTTAGGCATGAGAACGTCCGGCTCTCTGTCATCAAGCTTGGCAATCTTCTGGTTTGAATACATAAGATCTTCAAGGTGATGAGGCTCTTCGATATAGCTTGTGCGAGGAGATGTTTCAACGTCAGAAGCCATCCTGCATATCTTTGTGATGAGCTCTTTAACTTCATTTCTGATTTTTTCGAAATCAGCAGGCTTAGCAACCTTAGCAGCAACGAGTTTCTTTTCGTACTCGTTCATGCTGTTCTCTTTGTTCCATGTTTCGATTTCTTCAGCTGTTCTGTATGAAGAAGCGTCAGAAGGTGAGTGACCTGAAATTCTGTATGTGATTGTATCAAGAAGAACAGGGCCTTCCTTCTTAGCAAGTATTTCTTTCTTTCTTCTGATAGCATCGATAACAGCAAGAGGGTTCATACCGTCAACTCTCTCTGAATGCATCTGCTCAGGGTTTACACCTGCACCGAGACGAGCAAGGATTTCATAACCCATTGTCTCACCATTTGTCTGTCCGCCCATTGCATATGCGTTGTTGAAACAGTTAAGGATGAGAGGAAGTCCGCCCTTCATGTCGCCTTCCCAGAGTTTCTTGTACTGGTCCATAGTAGCAAATGAAATAGCTTCCCAAACAGGACCACGACCGAATGCACCGTCACCGATGTTTGCAATAACGATGCCGGGCTTTCTGTTAACCTTCTTGAAGAGAGCAGAACCTGTAGCGATTGTTGCTGAGCCACCTACGATAGCGTTGTTAGGATAAATACCGAACGGACAGAAGAATGCGTGCATTGAACCGCCGAGACCCTTATGGAAGCCTGTTTTTCTTGCGAACATTTCAGCAAGTGTACCATAGATTAAGAAATCAATTGCAAGTTCCTTAACGTTCTTCTGGTCTTTCTGTACTACTTTGAGGATAGAACCGTCGAAGTATGTTTCCATAACATCCATAAGTTCTTTATCGCTCATTTTCTCAATTGATGATAAACCTCTTGCAAGGATTTCACCGTGTGATCTGTGTGAACCGAAAGAGAAATCATCCGGAGTGAGTAAGTAAGCCTGACCTACATAAGCTGCTTCCTGGCCGATACCAAGGTGAGCCGGACCGGGATGAGTATACTCAATTCCGTTGTATTTTGAGTTAATCTTAATCTCGTTAAGCATTGTCTCAAATTCACGGATGATAGCCATATCTCTGTAAATTCTAAGGAAGTCTTTCTTAGAATAGTTGGCTTTTTCTTCTTCGATTGTCTTGTTGTACTGGTTTACCGGTGTTTTTTCATATTTGATCCAACCGGCTTTTCTTACGTTCTTCGGATCAACAAATTGTGACTTAGGCATTTAGAATAACCTCCTTAAAATTCAAAAATAGCTTCTCTGATTACTTCACAAACTGTCGGGTGAGGGAAGATCAGCTGCTTGATGTCGTCAATAGGCATCTCTGTTTCGATGTATGTAACTGCACCGTAAATGATTTCTGATGCATGATTACCGATCATATGTACACCGATTACATTTCTGTACTTCTTGTTGATGATTACCTTGATGATACCGTCGCCTTTTTCTGTTTCTGCAACATAACGACCTGAATACATCATAGGAAGAGTAACAATCTCATAATCGATGCCCTTTGCTTTACATGAATCCTCAGTTTCACCTACACATCCAACTTCGGGAGTAGTGTAAATAACTGAAGGAACAGCATTGTAACGCATAATATCTTTTTTACCGAGAATGTCGTTTAAAGCAACTTCAGTTTCTCTGTAACCTACATGGGCAAGCATGATACCGCCGTTTACGTCACCTGTTGCATAAACACCTGCAACATTTGTACGCATGTGGTCATCAACAAGAATTCTACCGCGCTCAGTATTAACACCGATTGACTCGAGACCGAGGTTTTCGGTAAACGGACGACGACCGATTGAAAGGAGAACCTTATCTGCAGGAACAGATTCCATTTTACCGTCACGCTCGAAGTTAACTTTGCCGTCACCGACAGACTTAACTGCGCAGCCCAGGTTGAATGTGATTCCTTTCTTCTCATAATTCTTCTGTAAAATAGTTGAGATTTCGCCGTCTGTAGGACCTGCAATCTTGTTAAGCATTTCAACAACTGTTACATGTGATCCTACTGAGTTGAAGTATGAAGCCATCTCAAGACCGATAACACCGCCGCCGATTACTACGAATTCCTTCGGGATTTCTGTGAGGTCAAGGATTTCTCTGTTAGTCATTACAAAACCTGACTCAAGACCTTCCTTTACACCCGGAATCGGAGGAGTTGAAGCTACAGAACCTGTTGATACGATAAGCTTTTTACCCTCGTATGTTTCGCCGTTTGCTTCAACCTTGAAACCTTCAGCGCCTCTGCCGACGATTTTAGCTTCCGCCATAACAACTGTAACTTTGTTCTTCTTGAGCTTTCCTTTGATACCTGATACAAGAGTGTTAACGATTTTGTTCTTTCTTTCGATAACGTACTTCTGATCAATTGTGATATTGTCAACTGATACACCGAACTCTTTACCTTCTTTTGCGTTTTCATAAACATGTCCGCAGTGGAGAAGGGCCTTTGAAGGAATACATCCTTCGTTAAGACATACACCGCCGATGAATCTTTTTTCAATTAATAATGTAGAGAGTCCCTCTGCACCTGCACGTTCT
The DNA here is from genome assembly GCA_945965275.1 of uncultured Clostridia bacterium. Classification (GTDB taxonomy): domain Bacteria; phylum Bacillota; class Clostridia; order UBA1212; family SIG427; genus CAMFNB01. Next base: position 20,690 of record CAMFNB010000025.1, read on the forward strand.
GCTGCAAGATATCCTGCAGGACCGCCGCCGATTACTATTAAATCATATGCCATGGTATGCCTCCTTATTTAGCGAGTAACAAAGTGAAGTTCTCGAGGTTAGCGCAAAGTTCATGTAAGAATCTTGCAGCCGGTGCACCGTCAAGAGCTCTGTGGTCAAATGTAAGTGAAAGGTTCATTGACTTATACATCTTCATTTCTCCGCCCACAACCTTAACCTTATCCTCAAGAGTACAAACACCTAAGATGCATGTCTGAGGCGGATTGATTACAGGAGTGAATGATGTGATTCCCATGGTTCCGAGGTTAGAAATTGTGAATGTTGCTCCCTGTAAAAGGTCAGGAGAAATCTTACCCTGCTGTGCCTGTGTTGCAAGTTCCTTTGCTTCTGCTGAAATCTCATTGAGTGATTTCATATTTGCGTTTCTGAGAGTAGGAACGAGAAGGCCTCTTTCTGTATCAACAGCGATACCGAGGTGAGCGTTCTTGAAATATCTCATTGAGTCGCCAAGGAAGTGTGCATTGCAATCCTTGTGATTAGCAAGAGTTCTTGATACGGCATAGAGAATAATATCGTTGATTGTGATATTGCCAAGGCCGACTTTCTCTTTGTTTTCTTTGAGGGTTTTTCTGAATGCAAGAATCTGTGTAGCATCGAATGAATGGTTGAGAGTAAGCTGAGCCATTTCAGAAAGAGAAGCATGCATTGATTTTGCAATAACTTTTCTGATGTTAGGAAGCTTAACATCCTCAAACTCAGC
>CAMFNB010000026.1 GCA_945965275.1 uncultured Clostridia bacterium
GAAACCTGAAAGATTTAATCGACTATGTGGAGAATCCCGACAAGACCGTTCCGAAAGGCACGGCGGATTTTTTCAATGTGTTTTCTTATGTGCAGAATCCTGCGAAAACGGAAAAGGGCGAATATGTTTCCGCCCTTAATTGCTTAAAGCAAACTGCACTTCAACAGATGATACTGACAAAAATGCGATACGGCAAAGACGATAAATATATCGCTTGGCACGGGTATCAAAGCTTTCAGGTTGGTGAGGTTTCGCCCGAAACGGCGCACGAAATCGGTGTGAAGCTGGCACGGGAAATGTGGGGAGATAAATACCAAATCGTTGTAACCACACACCTTGACAAAGACCATATTCACAATCATTTCGCCTTTAACTCCGTATCTTTTCTTGATGGAAAGAAATACAACTATTCCAATACGGAACGGCAAAGACTACGGGACACTTCGGACGCACTGTGCATTGAATACGGATTGTCGGTAATTAGCAATCCGCACAAAGCGCCGAGCAGACCTGTATGGCTTGACGAAAAGGCAGGCAAGCCTACCCGATACAATGTGTACCGAGAAGATATTTCCAATGCTATGTATTGCAGTAACAATCTCCGCCTTTTTGAAAAATTCCTTGTAAGAAAAGGCTACGAGGTGGATTTCAGCGGCAAGCATTGGAAAGTAAAATTGCCGCAGTATAAAGGCTTTACCCGATTGGATACCCTCAACGAGAAATGGACGCCGGAGTTTATAGAACAGGAAATTAGGCGCACCTACCGCAGCTTCGGCAGTATTCCTGCAACGGTGATTACGATACCGCCGCAGATGCCGAGAGATTTATACGACGCTTATACACCGTTCAAAAGGACAAGCCATATTTACCGTCTGTATCTGTATTACTGTTATCAGTTGGGATACCTGCCGAAAGGCACGGACTATAAACCCACAAGTCCGTATCTCAAAGAAGCGGTGCGAAAACTTGACGAAATTTCCTATCAAGTCAACTATATGTCCGCCCGAAAGATAAACACCCTTGAGGAGCTTTATACCGACCGGGAGCTGACAGAAAAGGCGCTTGCGACCTTGTGCGAGCAGAGAGAAAAGCTGAAAAACAAAATCCGCAGAGCGTTGCCGGAGGATAAGGAAACCCTGCGTAAAGACAAGGCGGAACTGACCGAAAAGATAACCGTTCTAAGAAAAGAACTCAAATGCAATTACGCCATTGAGGAGCGTTCTATCGGCATACAGGACACCTTGGATATGGTTACGGCAAATGAAATCCGCAATAAAGAATTGCGGCAGCAGGAAAAACAGATGAAAAAGAAGGAGGGATATTCACGATGAACGAGGTAATTTATCTTGACGAGCAAGGCAATGCTTGCAGTGAAAACGATGAACTTTATACCGTCATTGACGATATAACCGCAAGGCTGATGAAGATGAGCAAAGAGGAACGAATTGATTGGTTTCGCAGGACGCAGCACCCACACCCAATCAACTTTGATACCGAGATTAACGGCACGGTTTACTCGGTCAGCGCTCATTTTAACAATGCAGCAAATGAAAGTCTGCTGGAAAAAGCAGAACGAATTATTTTGAAAAAGATGTAACAAATTTCAGAACACCGCTTTAAAGTGTTGAAGTTTAACGGCGGATATGGTATTATAATTGTACCTACGATTTATATCATATCCGGCTGTGGAAAGGAGCTATATGAGCATTAAACAGCCAACAGACAGAATCACTGCCCTCTATGCCCGCCTCAGTCGTGATGACGAAAAGGACGGTATATCGGGCAGTATTCAGAATCAAAGAGCCATACTCGAAAAGTATGCAAAGGACAATAAGCTGCCGAATCCCCGCTTTTTCTATGATGATGGATTTTCAGGCGTTCTGTTCAACAGACCGGCGTTTATGGAGATAATGGAGCTTGCCGAACAGGGCTTGGTTGCCAATCTTGTGGTAAAAGACCATTCCAGACTTGGGCGTAACCGCTTAATTGTCGGTCAGCTTTTGGAGGAAGATTTTATCCGCCTGAATGTGCGTTATATCGCAATTATGGATAACATCGACACCAAAAACGGTATCAGCGACCTTGTTCCGATGCAGGACTTATTCAACGAATGGCACGCAAAAAACACAAGCGATAAAGTCCGTAAGGTAATGCAGAGCAAGGGAATGTCGGGAAAGCATTTAACGACCAACCCGCCTTTCGGGTATATGAAATCACCCGATGATAAGGAGCAATGGATAATCGACGAGCCTGCCGCAGAGGTTGTAAAAAGAATATTCGACCTTTGCATTTCGGGGCTCGGACCGACGCAGATTGCAAAGAAACTCAAAGCCGAAAAGGTTATGACGCCCACAGAATACTGGAACAGTATCGGAAGAAAATGCAGTAATCCGCCTGCCGTTCCGTTTGGATGGGTAGCAGATACGGTATCCAATATTCTTGATAAGCAAGAGTATTGTGGAGACACGGTAAACTTCCGAACCACAAGCAAATCTTTCAAATTGAAAAAGCGATTGGAAAGACCGCAGGACGAGTGGCAGATATTTGAAAACACCCACCCCGCTATTGTGGACAGAGAAACCTTTGCACTTGTGCAGGAGTTAAGAAAGCACCGCCGCAGACCAACTAAGAGCGGAATTGTGAGTATGTTTTCGGGACTTCTCTACTGCGCCGATTGCGGAGAAAAACTGTATTACAGCGTGACGAACAACTACAAAAGGGAGCAAGCGTATTTCTTCTGTTCTTCCTATCGTAAAAACTCCGATATATGCTCTGCCCACTATATCCGAGAAAAAGTAATTGAAAAGCTTGTGCTTGAAAGTATGCAGAGGGTATTGTGGTATGTGCAGTCATACGAAAAGCTGTTCGCACAAAAGCAGCTTGAAAACTTCGGAGAGCAGAAGAAAAAGGAACTGACCGAGAAGCGCAGAGAACTTGAAAAAGCGAAAAGGCGTATCCGAGAGATTGATACCGTTATTCAAAAGCTTTATGAGGATAACGCTACGGGCAAGGTGAATGATGACCGATTTGCCACGATGTCAATGTCTTTGGAAACCGAGCAGGAAGAACTGAAAACCAAAGTTCCGCAACTCGAAACCGAACTGGAAAACGCCCAAATCGCCACCGAAGGCTTACAGCGTTTCATTGAAAAGGCAAAGAAGGTAACGCAGCTTACGGAGCTGACGCCGGAACTGGTACACGAATTTATCCAAAAGATTGTGGTCGGCAAACCCGAATACAAGGACGGAAAACGATACCAGAGCGTGGAAATCCACTACAACGGTGTGGGTATTATCCGTGAACCTTCTCCCGAAGAAATGGAAGAATACTTCCAAGAGCACCTGAAAACAAAAGGTGCAAGAATGACAAAAACGGCATAACCCGAAGGCTACGCCGTATGAAAACGATAATATTAAGTTAAGATACAGAGCCGCCTTGGGGCACCTTCCTTATGGAGGGTGCCCCAATGCATCCCTTTTTTTAATCATAATATTCTGTATGCTTAGGCGGTGTCGGTTCAGTTCCGGCACCTTTGTTTTTTAGTTTCCTGCGGTAAAAACCTTCTTCCGTTTTAACATAAAGATAATCTTTATCATAAGTGTTTTTACCGAAATACATTAAATAAGGTTTACTGTCATCGGGTAAATCAAGTATTACATCTATAAGGCCGAATGAACGAACCGTTTGTATACCGGCCATTGTCAGGCAATATAATCTGTCTTCTTCATCGACTGCAAGATCTATGGCTCCCTTTGGATAAATGCCGGGCAGGGTATGGAGCATTCCGTGTATGTATGTCGTCGTTTCGTCATCTGAGAGGCATTTGTATGCCATATCGTCAATCGGATTGGCATAATACTTAAGTTGTTTATCGGAAGAGAAAACACTGAATTCGGGTTCTTCTTTAAGGCATTTTACATCTGTCTTTTCCCATTTACTGTTGATGTCAACTACAACATCAATTCTTGCGGAATTTCTTGGTGCAGTAATCGGTTTATCTTTATAGTCTTTCCAAATGAATTCAAGACGTTTATATGCGTCATCAAAATGTCCGAAATTACGTGAACAGTGATTTTCTCCCGGAAAGTAATCAGTTTGTATATCATTTTACATCTGTCTTTTCCCATTTACTGTTGATGTCAACTACAACATCAATTCTTGCGGAATTTCTTGGTGCAGTAATCGGTTTATCTTTATAGTCTTTCCAAATGAATTCAAGACGTTTATATGCGTCATCAAAATGTCCGAAATTACGTGAACAGTGATTTTCTCCCGGAAAGTAATCAGTTTGTATATCATATCCTGCGTATTCCAGTGCTTTTATTCCTTCGATGCTTGCAAGATATATGCTTCCGTAGTATTCGTCGGGCTCATTTTCTGAATATTCAACATAGAGTCGAATCGGTTTTGTTTCGCATTTCCTTATGTAATTTGGGAATTCATTTCCGCGCCCCATTGACATAAAAGACGGGGAAGAGAGAAATGCTCTTCTGAAATATTCGTTATGAAACCAGCTGACTGTCATTGCTGACATTCCGCCTGAGGATCCTCCTGAAATATAGTGATAATCAGGAGAAGGAACAATATCCAGATTAAACTCTTCGGATAATGACGGAATGAGCTCATACACTAAAAAATCGCCGTATTCACGATTGAACAAATCGTAATCGTCGCATCGCATAAATCTTTCTGTTCCGTTTGCTGTTTTAAGGTAACCTGCATAAACACCGATGCAAACAGCATATGGTGCTTTGTTTTCTTCAGCAAGCATGAGCATTGCTTTTTCTTCTGCATCATTATAAGAATCGTGGCTTATGCAAAGAGCATAAGGCCCCGGTACATCAGGTATTGCAATGCTGACATCAAATACCGTATTTTTTTTGAATTTTTTACCGATTATCTGTCTTTGGAAATGTTTGTATTCTGCCATATTAGTATCCTATGATAGTTTGATAACATGCCTGAGCATAAAGTCTTGTAAGAAAGTCATTAGTATGGTTGAGGTTGTTGCCTGTGATGTCACGATATAATTTATAGTCCAGTACAGATTTTACAAATGAATATACAGGTGCTGCAGCTGCTTCTTTGCCGTTTTCTGACAGTTTGTCGGAAAGTTCAAAGAAGGCAGGTTCAAAATACTTTTGATTTCCGTTCCAGTTAGGGTCCGAACAATCCACGTTTAAGGGCATAGGCGAAACCAAAAGAACCGCACTGTCAGATGCAAGACTGTGAACTTTGTTGATTATCCTTTCATTGTTTGCAGCCTCAATTTCGGGAAGCAAATCGGGATCATTCATTCCGAAAGCGCAGACAAAAAGGTCGCAACCGTATTCACTGATAAACGGAGCAAGGTGAGTGGAAAAGTTTTCAATTCCGCTTTCTGATCTCCATCCGCCGATTGCAGTGTTGATGTATCTTATTGTTCCTTTGTTTCCGTATGAATGTCCTTCTGTCGGCACTTTTTGAGTGTCTTTTATACCTGTATCGATATATTCAATTTTATATCCGTACTTCTTTGCGATATTGTCAGTAAGAAGCATTGCCCATGTCGGAGTAAAAGGAGAAATGTTCAGATGATAAGAACTGTTAGCTCCGTTTGTAATACTGTCACCGTAGAAAATAATTGTTACATCTTCGCCGGCATTGAGCTTTTTGATAAGATTTTCATATCTGTTGCTTTGATTTTCAACATTGAATCCGGTCCAATTATCTTTATGAGTATATGTTACAAAAATCTGGTACTGAGTCATAGCGGTACTCTCGCCGTAATATGTGGGAACTTCTGCACCGGATTCATTATATGTGTGGATGATTGAAGTTGTATTGTAGTATCTGCTTTCTTTAAGAGATTTAATTGAGGAACCTTCAATTTTAACGATTTTGTTTCCTTCAATTATGTAATCTTTTCCTTCAACATACTTTTTTGTGAAATTATAGTTATAAACGCCCAATATTTTATCAGGTGTATACATAAGTCTTGCAGAAGCAGTTTCTGAACCAAGCATAAAGCAGGATTCGTTATAAATTATACGGCTGTTCCAAACCGGCTCCATGCATGTATCGAGATTGTAGGTGTCAAAAGTTCCCACCGTGTAAGGTGAATTGTCAACAGGAATTTCAGGAAGTTCTTTTTCAAAGAGATTAATACCTGAAAAATATTTTTTCACAAGAAGGTAATCAGCTGATACTACTTTGCCGTTTCTGTCTACATCAGCAGCAAGTTTTTCGTCTTTTTTAAGCTCAGCTCCTGCAAAAGACTTCTTGATTTTCAGGTAGTCAGTTGAAGTTATGCTTCCGTCTCCGTTTATGTCTCCCGATACAACGAATGTGTAACTGCCGGAAGAGAAACCGGCATGGGTTCTCGTAATTTTACAGCTTGTACCGACAAATCCTGTGATGTCGAGTGCTTTATTTCCTGAGTCCAGGAGCACAATCTCGTCTTTTGTAGCTAAAAGATCTGACAGGTCTGACACTGTCTTTTTACAGGGCAGACCGTAAATGTATTGGTCTTCAGTAATTTCGAGACCGCAATTGTTATAGAATTTAATCTCTCTGCTGTATCTGTCTGTTACTGCAGCATTCAGTGGTACTTGGCTGCTCAGACATAGTAATGATAAAATAAACAATAAGGTTTTCTTCATTGGATATCTCCTGAAATTTTCTTTTTTAATTATAGCATACGCCATATTTCTGTCAAAAATGTATTTTGTGGACATAAAACACAATATATGGTATAATTTTACCCACATATGTAACTAAGTAATGAGGTAATTAAATGTATCTTAAGAGTTTGGAGCTTCAGGGATTTAAATCCTTTGTAGATAAGACAGTGCTTGAATTTGGTACAGGCATTACAGCCATCGTTGGTCCTAACGGAAGCGGTAAAAGTAATGTCTCTGATGCCGTACGTTGGGTTCTCGGTGAACAAAGTCCGAGAATTCTTCGAGGAAGTAAAATGGAAGATATGATTTTCGCCGGTACTGCTACCAGGAAGAGTGTCGGTTATGCTGAAGTATCAATGAATATTGACAACAGCGACCATGCTTTGAATATTGACTATGAAGAAGTAAAAGTTACAAGAAGACTTTACAGATCCGGAGAAAGCGAATATTTAATTAACGGTGCAAACTGCCGTCTTAAAGATATTACTTTGCTTTTTGCTGACACCGGTGTCGGTAAGGACGGATATTCAATTATATCTCAGGGACGTGTGGACGAGATTCTTTCAAATAAATCAGAAGAACGTCGTCGTATTTTTGAGGATGCTTCCGGCATCAGCAAATACAGAATGCGTAAAACCGAAAGTGAACGTAAACTCGTCTCCACAGAATCAAATCTTGTCAGGATTAATGACATAATCAGCGAACTTGAAAGACAAATCGGACCTCTTACCAAACAGGCTGAAACAGCTAAACAGTATCTGGCGTTGAAATATGAGCTGAGAGATATTGAAGTGGGAGTTCTTGTTGACGGTATTTCAAGAGCAAATACAAGACTTAATGAAATCGGAGAAGCAGTTGATTCGGTTAACAGTCAGATCAATGAGTTTGAAGAAAAACTTGTAAAGGAAAAGTCTGATAACGAGGAAAAAACAGGTATTCAAAAAGAGCTTGAGGATAAGATTTCAGAACTTAAAGAAAGTGGTTTCGAGATTGAAAGAAACATTGAAAGACTTAATTCTGAAATTAAAATCAATGAAGAAAAAATCAGTTCAATCAATGAGAATGCTGACAGACTTACCAAGGATTCCTATGAATATAACGGAAAGAATTCCGAACTTAACCGCAGAATAGAAGAAGCAAAAGCAGGCATCGAGGAAAATAACGGTAAACTCGATTCTGTAATGAATGATCTTCAGGAATCTCAAAATAAATATGACATGATTATGTCTCTTTTGTCTGATGATGCTGCAAAGGCTGAACAAATAAAAGATTCGATTGTTGAGAATAAACTTAAAAATGAGCAAAGTAAGGGTGAAATTTCAAAGCTTGAAAGCAACATTGAAATGCTCAATGACAATATTGAATCTCTTATAAGTGAAGCATCAACAATTGACAATCAGCTTAAGGTTCTCGAAGAAGAAAAGAACCGGGCTGAAAAGAATAAGTCTGACGTTGAAAAAGAACTTGAAGAAGCAAAGAATACTCATGAAGGTGCACTTGCCGAAATTAACAGACTTCGCGCTGAAATTGAGACACTTACCGCTGAGCTTTCTTCTGTTTCATCAGAGCTTCAAAGCAAGAGTGCAAGACTTAAACTTCTTGAAGAAATGGAAGACAACTATGAGGGATATGCACGAAGCGTAAAAGAGATTCTTACTTTCTGTAAAAATAATCAAAAACTCGGAAACGGCATTTACGGTGCTGTTGCACAGCTTATTAATGTTCCTCAAAAGTATGAGCTTGCAATTGAGGCGGCTTTGGGATCATCATATCAGAATATTGTTACGGGTTCTGAAGATGATGCTAAGCAGGCTATTGAGTATCTTAAGGCAAATAAATACGGACGTGCAACATTTATGCCTGTTACTTCTGCAAAGGAAAGATCCTTTGACTCAGGTACTGTTCAGGATCTGGGGAGAGCTCGCGGATTCCTTGGTGTAGCGTCTGAAGTAATTGAATATCCGTCAAAAGCTGCTCCCGTTATTGCAAACCTTTTAGGCAAAGTTGCGGTATTTGACAACCTTGATAGTGCTATTCCGGTTGCAAAAAAATACAAATATGATTTTATATGCGTAACACTTGACGGCGATATTCTTCGTACAAGCGGTGCTATTACAGGCGGTTCACCTGAAAAATCCAAGAAGACAGGTGCACTTTCAAGAACACGTGATATTCCTGTTATAAGAGAAGAAGTAAAAAATCTTACTGATAAAGCAAACAATATTGCTGACAAAATAAACAGCAATAAGTCAGTAATGACAGAGGACGAAAGCAAAGCAGGAAATGCACTTGCCGCACTTCGCAATCTTGAAATCTCATTTGCGAAAATCAAATCAGATGCAGAGGCGAGAGCCTTCAGATATAACGAAAGCAAAGAAAGACACGACAAGATACTTTCTGATGTTGAGGTTAAAAAAGCTGATATTGAAAGAGCAAATAATGATATCATTGATTTTAACAGAGCTGCTGAAGAATCCGTAAAATCTGTTCTTGAACTTGAGAAAGAACTTGCTAACTATGAAGAAAAAGCCAAATCCGGCGCAGAAGTAAGAAATGCGCTTCTCAATGAAATCACAGAACACAGACTCAAGGCTCAGAATATTAATTCAGTTATTGAAAAATTCAAAGAAGACATTGAGAGATTTAATACTGAAATTGATGAAATGAACACCAAGTCTCAGAATATTACTCTTGAAATTGATGAGGGTAAAGCGTTTGTTGCAAATCTCACCTCTGAGAACGAGACTAAGAAACAGCAAATTTCAGAACTTGAAGCAACCAGGAACGAATCTGCTGACGGACTCGTGGAAATACTTGAAAAGAAAAAAGCAATTGATGATGATCTTTTGGGTATGGTAGACAGAATTACTGAAATCACTGACGGTTTGTCTAAGCTCAAGGAAGAATCCGGCAGACTTGAACTTAAGAGAATGCGTGCTGAAACTGAGCTTGAACAGAATACAACAAGGCTTTGGGAGGAATATGAACTTACAGTTACTAAGGCAGCCGAAGTTACCGGCGGTCTTCCCGTTGAAAACTTTGCTCAGTGTCAGAAACAAATCAGCATTTTGAGAAAACAGATTAAGGATCTTGGTCCTGTTAACGTTGCTTCCATCGAAGAACTTGAAAGTACACAGACAAGATACGACTTTATGTATTCTCAGAGAAAGGACATGGATGAGGCCAGAACAAAGCTTGTAAAGATTATTGAAGAAGTTGATATTCTTATGAAAGAGCAGTTCAACTCAAAATTCAAAGAAATCAGAGCTAATTTCAAGCAGGTATTCAGAGATCTTTTTGAAGGCGGAGACGCGGATATCGTTCTTGTTGATGATACAAACGTTCTTGAATCCGGCATTGATATTATCGTTCAGCCTCCGGGAAAGAAACTTCAAAACATGATGCTTCTTTCAGGCGGTGAAAGGGCACTTACAGCCATTGCATTGTTATTCGGTATTCTTAAAATGCATCCGTCACCATTCTGCTTGCTTGATGAGATTGAAGCGGCTCTTGATGACACAAACGTATACAGATTTGCGCATTATCTTCATGTTGTTAACGACAACACTCAGCTTCTTCTTATTACTCATAAGAAGGGTACAATGGAAGTTGCAAATTCACTTTACGGTGTAACAATGGAAGAGAAGGGCGTTTCCAGAACTCTTTCAATGAAAATGGAGAAATAATTAATGTCATTTTTTGATAAATTAAAATCAGGACTTAAAAAAACAAAGGACAGTTTTGTCGGTAAAATCGACACTGTTCTTGCTGCGTTCGGAAAAGTCGATGATGAATTATTTGAGGAACTGGAAGATATTCTCATTATGTCAGACTTCGGAATACAGACAACTGAGAAGATTCTTGATGATCTCAGAATCAAAGTAAAAGAAAACAGAGTAACAGATGCTGAAGAAGTTAAAAATCTGCTTAAGGCTGAAATAGAAGAACTTTTAACGGCAGGTGGTCAAAAACCTGTTGACTTTAATGATACTCCGGTTGTTGTAACTGTTATCGGTGTTAACGGTGTGGGAAAAACTACCTCTATCGGAAAAATGGCTCATCTTTTTAAGTCAAATAACAAAAATGTTATTTTGGCTGCCGGAGATACATTCAGAGCCGCTGCCATTGACCAGCTTGGTATATGGGCAGAACGTGCGGGCACTGATATCATTAAGCAAAATGAAGGTTCTGACCCTGCAGCAGTTGTTTTTGATGCATGCCGTGCTGCGAAAGCAAGGAATACAGATGTTCTGATTTGCGATACGGCAGGAAGACTGCATAATAAGAAAAATCTCATGGATGAACTTGCAAAAATCAATAAAGTCATTGCAAGGGAACTTCCTGAATTCAGACATGAAACTTTACTTGTTCTTGATTCAACAACAGGACAAAATGCTGTAAATCAGGCTAAAGCATTTTCTGAGGTAGCAGAGCTTACGGGTATTGTACTTACTAAGCTTGACGGTACATCAAAAGGCGGAATTGTGGTATCCATTTGTAATGATATGCATATTCCGGTTAAACTCATCGGCGTGGGTGAGGGAATTGATGATATGCAGCCTTTTTCTGCCTCTGAATTCGTTAGCGCTTTGTTTGAATAATATTTACAAATTATTCATTTAATACAAAATCATCAGATATATAATATAGTTATCTATTTCTTGGAGGATAATATGAATTTTGCTGATGTTCAAACTATCAAAGAGATAAAACTCATGAATCTCTTTGAGAAACTTCTCGGCAGAGGTACAGCTAAGTTTCTTGCTGAGAATCTAATTAATCAACTCACAGACGAGCAGATTAAAGAAAGACAGGAAATGTTCAAAAAGCTTGAAGATAAAGAAGTTTATGCTTCTTATCAGGAGCGCTACGAACATTTGTGCATAATGGAAAAAGAGTACGAGATATACATTGATAAACAAAATCCGATGTACAGTGCTTTGATTTTCTTCCAGATGGCAAATCAGTATTATTATTTTACAGATAATACTGAGCTTAAAGCAGATATTGAGAATATTCGTACAATGTACAATAAAAGAAAATTCTTCAGCTGCAACCTGTTCAGCAAATATGATAATACCAGATACTCAGTTGATCTTAAAGTAATAGATGAAGAGTACATTGACCCTCTCCAGCAGTTGTTTGATCATCTTCAACTCAGAGACGACACTAAATTTGATGATTACAGAATTTACGGTTCTCTTTATGATATGGTCAGCGCAACAGATACAAGACCTTATGCTGAAATTAATGCTTTCTATGAAAAGTACAGGAATCAGCTTCTTCCTTATGTTGAAGATGTTCTTAAAGAAATCCCTGAGCTCAAGTTCTATCTTGAAATGAAGAGATTCTATAATGCACTCGATGAGAGAAACATACCTTATTCTCTGGCGGAATTTACTGACGAGAAGAGTATTACGGTTAAAGGTGCAAGAGACATCACTCTTATCACTTCCAATGTTGAAAACATCATTACAAATGATTTTTATTTCAATACAGAAAAACCATTCTGGTTTATCACCGGAGCAAACGGCGGCGGTAAAACTTCATTCCTTCGTTCTGTTGGACTTTGTGTTTTACTTGGAAGCCAGGGATGCTATATGCCCGCCAAGTCAGGTACTATCATGAGACTTGAACAGCTTATTACATTCTTCCCGATGGAGTCAGACCTTGACAGAGGCCGTTTTAATTCAGAAAAAGAACGACTTGCTCAGATGAGTGAGAAAGCAACAACTGATTCACTTGTTCTTATGAACGAAGTATTCACATCCACTGATGAAATGACAGCTATGCGTGAAAGTCAGGTTGTGCTTGAACAAATGCTTGAGAAAAAATGCTTCGGTGTATTTGTAACACATAACTTCCCGCTTATTGAATCTATGCAGGATAAGATGCCCGTACTTGAAGCAATTACCGAAGGTGACGAGCATAACAGATTATTTAAGATTGTAGAAAAGAAGCAGGTAGGTTCATCATTTGCAACTGATATTCTCAGAAAATATGAACTCGACTTTGATTCTCTTAAGAGAAAGTATGGTGACGCATTATGAAGAGCTTATTATTCTTAGAAGACGAAAGCAAAATCGCAAAAGTATTTGAAATTGATGAACTTAAAATCAAAGACGTAATTCTCGGTGTTTCTTATATGGATACTGAAGCGAGAGAATATGTATATAATGTTCTTTGCAAACCGCTTAAAGACCTTGAACTCATCAAAAGAAGACAGATGCTTGTAAAAGATTTCTGTGAAAATCAGATTCCTTTTGACAAAATGTACAGAGCATTCAAGAACTTTGTTCAGCTCAGAAGAGATATCACTGAAAAGAGAAGAAGATTCGGTAATCTTACCAGAGAACATGGCTCTGAACTTTTTAACAGAAAAATTGACAGAGTTAAGAACGAAATTAACTATTTTAACGGTATTTATGAGTCAATGAATGAAATTGAAAAGTTGTTCACTTTCAATATTACTTCACCTGATTTACAGGAGTTTATTGACGAAATCAAGACAGTTAACGTATACATGCGTAAGTTCGTTAACGAGATCGGTAAGGACCTTGTAGATTGTCCTACTGAAGAATTCAATCCAAAGGTATTTGTTGAGATTGACCACATTTATGATATTTCAGTTTCTGAAATCTGCGGTATGAACAAAGAAGATGCAGCAGGTTTTAAAGCTGCTGACTCATCTGCAGGTGACCTTGTTACAATCGGTATTGACCGTATGTACAGAAAGATTTACAACATCAACAACTATCTCACAACTACATACATAGATGTTGCCAAAGAACTTCAGTTCTATAATTTTGCGATTGAGTTATATAAAGGATTTACAACATTTAATATTGACTGTACATTCCCTGAATTCGGTGACGGTCCAATCAGCGGCAGAAGAATGCATGATCCGCTTCTTGCTGCGAATCTCATTCGTCAGTCAATTGACATGCAGATTGAAGTTATCAAAATTACACATAATGATGTTTCTGATCTTTCCTCCTGCATTATTACAGGTGAGAACAATACCGGTCGTTCAACATTCCAAAGATCAATAGTTCTTACAAATCTTCTTGCGCAGTGCGGACTTCATGTTCCCGGTGTTCAGGTGCATTTTCCGATTTATGAGAGTTATCTTTTCTGCTTTGCCGGATGGGAAAAGGAAGACAGTTTCGGTCGTTTTGAAAATGAGGTTATTAAGATTACAGAAGCATTTAAATATGCCGGTAAAAATTCTCTTGTAATTACAAAAGAATTATTCCAGTCGACTTCTTATGATGAGGCTACAGAGTCTCTTGACACAATCTTTAAGGCTCTTTTGATTGAAAATTGCACATTTATTTGTGTAACAGACCTTCTCAAGCTTCCCGAAAGATTTAAAGGTTATGAACAGGTAAAACACATTGTTCTTGATAAAGAACACAAGATTTCTGTTGCTGAATAAAATTATTGAAAACAAATCCGAATTTATGTTATTATATTCGAGACGGAGGAATTGAGTTATGTCCGAAAAAGAAAAGAATGATATGGTTCTCGAAAATATTGATGAAAAAGACCTTGAATTTGGTGAAAAGAAAGTAAATAAATTTGAAGTGGGTAAGAGCGCAATTAAATTTTTTGTTGCTGCTGTTTTCCTTATTCTTTTCTTTATAAACGGTTTTCTTATGCAGAGTCTTGGTGATGTTTACACTGACAAAGTTCCTGTCGTAATTCAGATTATTCTTATGATTGGTTGTCTTTTTGCTGTAGGTATTATTGCTAACTTCTTCGGCGGAAAGAGTGAGAAGGAAGTTCATACCAAAGAAGATGCCAAGATTAAGCTTAAGTATAAGAAAAAAGAATAATAAATTAAAGTTTTTGCCGGTTCTGAAAAGAACCGGCTTTTTTTATTGACATTATAAATATATTATTGTATACTTTGCCAAGTAAAAATACTTTGCAGATATTGGTGAACTTTAATGAAAGAAGAAAAACCTGATATTTACAAATTGAGTTTATTACTTGACTTTTACGGTCAGCTTCTCACAAAGGGTCAGTTTGATGCGCTTGATTTACATTGCAACAGTGACCTGTCAATGTCTGAGATTGCCGATGAGCTGGGAATCAGCAGACAGGGAGCATATGACTTTATCAACAAAGGACGCCAAAGGCTTACGGACTTTGAAGACAAGTTAAAACTTGCGGAGCGTTTTACAAACAACAAAATTAAGCTTCTTGAAGTAAAAGAACTTTTACAAAGTGATAAGAAAGAAGAAGCCCTTACTAAACTTGACGGAGTAATTAACAATGGCATTTGAAAGCCTTTCAGCAAAGCTTCAGGCTACAATGAAAAAATTAAGAGGTCAGACTCGTGTTACTGAGAAGGACGTTAAGGAGTTTATGCGTGAAATTCGCATGGCTCTTCTTGAAGCTGACGTTAATTACAAGGTCGCTAAAGACTTTATTGCTTCCGTTTCCGAAAAAGCAGTTGGACAGTCTGTTTTAGAAAGTCTTACTCCGGGTCAGCAGATTGTAAAGATTGTTGACGAAGAACTTACGGCACTTTTGGGCAGCAATGAAGCTAAGCTGGACTTTTCGAGACAGGCACCTCATGTAATCATGATGGTAGGACTTCAGGGAGCCGGTAAAACTACCGGATCCGGAAAGCTTGCTCTTCATTTAAAGAAGCAGGGCAAGAAACCTCTTCTTGTTGCGTGCGACGTTTACAGGCCTGCAGCCGTTAAACAGCTTCAGGTTTTGGGCGGACAGATTGATGTTCCTGTTCATTGCGGAACAGAGGGACAAAACCCTGTTGATATTGCAAAAGAAGCTAAAGCAAAAGCTGTCAGAGGTCTTAATGATGTTGTTATCGTGGACACAGCGGGACGACTTCAGATTAATGAAGAACTCATGGATGAACTTCTTAACATTAAAAAGGCTGTAAATCCGGCAGAAATTCTTCTTGTCATTGATGCAATGACAGGACAGGAAGCAGCTAATGTTGCTGCTGCTTTTAACGAAAAGCTTGACATTACCGGTGTTATCCTTTCAAAACTTGACTCTGATACAAGAGGCGGAAGTGCTTTATCTGTCAGAGCAATGACAGGAAAACCTATTAAATTTGCTTCTTCCGGTGAGAAGATGAGTGATTTGGAAATCTTCTATCCTGACAGAATGGCAAACAGAATTCTGGGAATGGGCGATGTGCTTACTCTTATAGATAAAGCGCAGGAAGTCTTTGATGAAAAGGAAGCCCGTGAGCTTGAGAAAAAAATAAGAAAGCAAACTTTCACATTGGATGACTACATGCAGCAGATGAAGCAGGTTAAAAAGATGGGCGGACTTGGCTCCATAATGAAAATGCTTCCCGGTGTAGGCGGTCAGATTAAAGATGAAGATGTAGACAAAGGAGAGGCAAAGCTCAAAAAGACAGAAGCCATCATTTGTTCAATGACTATGAGAGAAAGAAACAAGCCGGAACTTTTGAATGCAAGCAGAAGAAAAAGGATTGCGGCCGGTTCGGGAACAACGGTTCAGGATGTCAATATTCTCATAAAAGAGTTTGATCAGGTTAAGGCCATGATGAAACAAATGACATCCGGTAAAATAGGCAAAATGGGGAAAATGAAACTCCCGTTTTGATATATAAGTAAATTATTAATTTGGAGGTATAAAAAATGGTAAAGATCAGATTAAGAAGACTTGGTGCTAAGAAGGCTCCTTTCTACAGAGTAGTTGTTGCTGATTCAAGATATCCGAGAGACGGACGTTTCATCGAAGAAATCGGAACATATGATCCTACTAAAGATCCTGCTGCTATCAACATCGATGTTGAAAAAGCAAACGAGTGGATCAAAAAGGGTGCTCAGCCTACTGATACTGTTAAGGCCCTTTTAAAGAAAGTAGGGGAGTAAGAGATGGCTGATTTATTGCTTTATATTGCTAAAGAACTTGTGTCAGATCCTGACCAGGTTTCTGTTGAGACAAAGGAGACAGAGAGCAATATTACTTTAGTTCTTCATGTTGCCAAAAACGACATGGGAAAAGTAATCGGCAAGAGCGGCAAAATTGCAAAAGCAATCAGAACTGTTATTAAATCCGCATCAAAAAATTCTCTGAAGCCTTATTGCGTTTCTATCGTATGATTTTACGCGGGCAGGGAATATTCCTGCCCGTATTTTCTTTATATTATGATTGACAGATTTCATATTGGTAAAATTGTAAATACACACGGCGTGCGCGGAGAAGTTAAGATTTTGCCTGATACATCAGATATAAATCGCTTTTCCAAGCTTAAAAAAGTAACTTTGTCTCAGAACGGAAAAGAAACTGAGTACAAGGTACTTCGCGGTGCAGCAAACGGAAATACGGCTATTTTGAAGCTTGAAGGTGTTGACACTCCTGAACAGGCAAACCTGCTCAGAGGTGCCGAAATCATCATTGATCGTGCTGATGCCATCAAGTTGCCTGAAAACACATGGTTTATTGGTGATTTGGTCGGCTGCGAAGTTTTTGAGGAGGACGGAAACAGTCTCGGAAAGCTTACCAATGTATACGAAACCGGAAGTAATGACGTATATGAGGTAACGGATGAACTTAACCGTAAGTTAATGGTTCCTGCTCTTAAACAGGTTCTTCTCAATGTTGATGTTGAGAATCAGAAAATTACAGTAAAACTTCTTCCGGGATTAAAGGAAATTTATTATGAGAATTGATATCATGACATTGTTTCCCGACATGATGCAGGCTGCTTTTTCAGAAAGCATAATTGCACGAGGCGTAGCTGCGGGATTCATAGACATTAAATATCATCAAATTCGTGATTATACAGACAATAAACAGGGCAAGGTGGACGATTATCCTTACGGAGGCGGCCCCGGCCTTATTATGGCATATCAGCCCATTGCTGCTACGTATAATCATATTAAAAAAGAATTATCAGGCAAAAAGCCTTATGTTATATATATGACACCTCAGGGTAATGTTTTTAATCAGAGCATTGCAAAAAAATTAAGTAAAAAAGAAAATCTTGTTATTCTTTGCGGTCACTACGAGGGTGTTGACGAAAGAGTAATAGAAGACTTTGTTGACGAAGAAATATCAATCGGTGATTATGTTTTAACCGGCGGTGAGCTTCCTGCATGTGTAGTTACTGACAGTGTAGCCAGACTTGTACCGGGAGTGCTTGCTTCTGAAGAAGCAACAGAAAGTGAGTCCCATTCAGACGGTCTTCTTGAATATCCTCAGTATACAAGACCGGCTGAAATTAACGGTAAAAAGGTTCCTGATGTTCTTCTTTCGGGAAATCATCAGGACATTGAAGCATGGAGACTTTCCGAATCCTTAAAAAGAACTCATTCAAAACGTCCGGATATAATTACGGACATATACCTGGACAACAGCGCAACAACAAGACAACTTCCGTTTGTAATTGATGAAGTGGCAAGAGTTGCATCATATGTTTACGGAAATCCTTCATCTCTTCACAGGGTCGGATTCAACGCTGAAAAAGAGCTTCGTAAAGCCAGAAAAACATTTTGCTCTTTGCTGGGTTGTGAAGAAAGTGAGATTTTCTTTACAAGCGCCGGAAGTGAATCGAATAACTGGGCGATAAGAGGAGTACTTAAAGCCAACCCAAGAATGACGGGAAATATTGTTGTGTCCGAAGGTGAGCATCCCTCTGTTTATGAAACTGCCGAGTATTTAAAAAGACAGGGCAGAGAACTGAACTATCTGCCTCTTACTAAGAACGGCGTTCCTGATGTAAGCAGGATTTCAGAAGTTGTTAACCCAAACACAGCCTTTGTTTCCGTGATCCATGTAAACAGTGAAACCGGTGCTGTAACTCCGGTAAAGGATCTTGTTTCAGCCTGCAGGCAGATAAATCCTGATGTTATAATTCATTGTGACTGTGTTCAAAGTTTCGGAAAATTCAAAATTGAACCGAAGAAGTGGGGCGTTGACTTAATTACGGCAGGAGCTCATAAGATTCACGGACCGAGAGGCGCTGCTGTTTTATATAAGCGAAAAGGAATTAAAATCAGTCCGCTAATTTACGGCGGCGGTCAGGAAAGCGGTGAAAGATCCGGTACAGAAAATCTGCCGGCCATTTGCGGTTTTGCCAAAGCTGCTGAATATTTCTGCGGAAAAATTGATGAAAACTACAGCCATGTTTCAGAACTTAACGAATACATGAGAAATTTTTTACAGGAAAACATTTCCAAAGCAGTTATAATTTCTGACAAGGAAGTATGTTCTCCGTATATCCTGAATGTTTCATTCCCCGGTTTGGGAGCTGAAGTAATTCTTCACGCTTTGGAAGATAAAGAAGTTTATGTTTCAGTCGGATCGGCATGTTCTTCTCACAAGAAAAACAGAAGTAAAACCCTGACTGCAATGGGTCTTGATAACAAAACAATAGACGGTGCAATAAGAATCAGCTTCTCAGGTGAAACAACAATGGTTCAGGTTAAACGCGCCTGTGACGTTATTTTAGAATGCGTAAAAATACTGTATAAAAGAAAGAGACACTGAAATGAGTGAGAGAGTAATAATCGGCAGAATCGGAGAGATTGCCCTTAAAGGTTTAAACAGAATGAGCTTTGAGCAAAAGCTTGCCAAGAATATGAAACATGCTATTAAAGACTGCGGTGATTTTAAAATTTCATGGTCACAGTCAAGATTTTTTGTTGAAGCCAAAGGCGAGTTTGACATTGAAAGAGCAGCAGAAAATATTTGCAAAGTATTCGGTCTTGTTTCGGTTAGTATTGCTGATAAAATTTCAAGCGATTTCGATGAAATTGCAAAATGTGCTGTTGAACAGGTAAGACAGAAGCTTGAAAACAATCCCGGTAAAAAGCTTACTTTTAAAGCCGAAACCAAAAGAGGACTTAAATCATTCCCAATGAATTCAAGAGAAATTTCAACGGAAATCGGTGCTGTTATTCTTGAAAAATTCGGAGGAAGACTTTCAGTAGATGTTCATAATCCTGATTTTATCGTATATACAGAAGTAAGAGAAGCATCATACGTTTATACTGAAATAAAGCCTGCACAGTGCGGAATGCCTGTGGGAAGCAACGGAAAAGCATGTCTTCTTTTATCCGGAGGAATTGACAGTCCTGTTGCAGGTTATATGATTGCAAAAAGAGGAGTCAGCCTTGTTGCAGTTCATTTTTACAGTTATCCTTACACAAGCGAAAGAGCTAAGGAGAAGGTGCTTGAACTTGCGGGAATTGTATCTAAGTATTCGGGACCGATTAAGGTATATGTTGTTCCTTACACAGAAACACAGCTTGCTATCAATGATAACTGCAGACCTGAACTTTCAACTGTCATCATGAGAAGATCCATGATGAGAATAGCAGAAAGAATCGCTCGCTCAAACGGATGTTCTGCACTTGTTACCGGTGAAAGCATCGGACAGGTTGCAAGTCAGACAATGCATGCTCTTTATTGTACAAATGCCGTTGCCACAATGCCGATTTTCAGACCGCTTATCGGAATGGATAAAGTTGAAGCAGTTGCTTTGGCAAGAAAAATCGGAACTTTTGAAACAAGCATTCTTCCTTATGAAGACTGTTGTACAGTATTTACACCAAAGCATCCGAAAACCCGTCCGAACATTGATGAATTGATTGAAGAAGAAACAAAATACAACTACAAAGAGTTGGAAGACACAGCGTTTAAAAATTGTGAAATTATTCACTGCTGAT
>CAMFNB010000027.1 GCA_945965275.1 uncultured Clostridia bacterium
ACACCTAAGCCTTCGTCGGCAGCGTCAGATGTGTATAAGAGACAGGTAAGTCTGAGAACATCCGTATCAGGAAGGTTTTCCTGGGATACCTTAAGTGCCTTTTTTGCAACTTCCGCCGCAGTCATTAAAACGTCAATGTCGTTTCGAAGTTCATAAAACGACTCGATTATTGTGGCATTTTGAAGTATATACAGGCCCTTATTTTCTTTCAGTTCCATATCACTGTAAGCAAAACCCGATGCCGCAGCCAAAAATCTGCTTCCCGCTTTTTTAGCGCCTTTGGCCAGCACAGTGATTTTACCCTGCTCATCAGAAATAACAGTGAGCATTTTGTCAGCTTCTTTATATGGTGTTTCCTTCAATACAAGGCATTTCATTTATATCCGAGTTCCTTAAGAATTCCGGCGCTGTTTCTCCAGTCCTCTTTAACCTTTACCCATAGTTTTAGATTTACTTTTGTTCCCGTAAGTTTTTCAATATCGTGTCTGGCACTGCTGCCGATTCTTTTAAGCATTGAACCCTGCTTTCCGATAAGAATACCCTTATGGCTGTCTTTTTCACAGTAAATATTTGCTTCAATTAAAGTTGACTGACCCGGCTTTTTCGGTTCTTTAAATATAATGATTTCTATTCCGGTTCCGTGAGGCACTTCTTCATTAGTAAACAAAAGAATCTTCTCTCTGATAATCTCCGCACAAATCTCTTTAACCGTGGAATCTGTAATTATATCCTCTGTAAAATACTGAGGACCCTCCGGCATTGTCTTAGCCACTTCATCAAGGAGAATTTTAACACCGTCGTTTTTGAGAGCAGATATCGGAATGATGTCCTTAAATTCAGCTCTGTCCTTGAGCACCGCAATGATTTCAAGAATGTTGTCTTTAATTACTGCATCAACCTTATTGATTGCAAGAAAAACAGGAGCCTTGCATTCTTTAAGTTTTCCCAAAATTTCTTCATCCTGTGATGAAATGTCTTTTCCAAGCGTAGCATCATAGATATATATAATCGCATCAATCGACTCAAGTCCTGAGTATGCGGTTTTTACCATGTACTCACCGAGCTTTGTTTTCGGAGTGTGAATACCCGGTGTATCGGTAAAAACAAGCTGATAATCCTTCTCGGTTACAATTGCTCTTAAATTGGTTCTTGTTGTCTGCGGTTTAGGCGAAGTAATTGCTACCTTCTCACCTATAAGCCTGTTTATTAGTGTTGATTTGCCCGCATTGGGACGACCTATTATTGTTACAAATCCTGATTTCATTATCTTTCTGCTATTCCTCTTAATATAAATTCTGCTGTTTCTTTCATATGCTCTTCATCTTTGGGATCAATGTGATCAAAGCCCCTTAAGTGCAGGAAGCCGTGGCATACGAGAAAAGCAAGTTCTCTTTTTACAGGGTGACCGTATTCCTTTGCCTGAGCCTCACAGTGATCTCTCGAAATGATGATATCTCCGACAAATACACAATTTGTTTCAGGGTCAACATCAAGTTCATCAACCTCACCGTATCCGTCCTTATGTTCCAGCATCGGAAACGAAAGCACGTCAGTAGCTTTATCAATTTGGCGTTGTTCCATGTTAATCTCGTGAATTTCTTCGTCATCGGTAATGCATACATATACTTCCTGATCATACTGAAATTTCGGGAGCACGCGCTGAGCTTTTGTGAGAACCTCTTTTACAAGTTCCTCAGCTTCTTTATTAAATTCTTCATCGCTGAACGGAGCAATACATTCATAATTTAGAACCATTTTTTCTGTCCTCATATTTCTGATAAGCGTTAATAATCTTCTGAACGAGTCTGTGTCTTACAACATCTTTCTCGGTAAGATTAACAAACGCTATATCCTCTATGTCTTTTAAAATGTGCGTAACGGCTTTAAGTCCGGATTTCTTATTCTGCGGCAAATCTATCTGTGTTATGTCACCCGTTATTACCGCTTTAGAACCCTGTCCGATTCTCGTAAGGAACATCTTAAGCTGTTCGTAAGTTGAGTTTTGTGCCTCATCAAGAATTATGAAAGAGTCATCAAGAGTTCGTCCTCTCATATATGCAAGGGGAGCTATTTCGATGGCACCTCTTTCCAAGTTTCTCATATAGCTTTCCATTCCCATAATGTCATAAAGAGCATCATACAGCGGTCTGAGATAAGGGTCGACTTTGTTCTGTAAATCACCCGGTAAAAATCCCAGGCTCTCTCCCGCTTCAACTGCCGGTCTTGTTAATATGATTCTTGATACCTCATGGTTTTTGAAAGCAGTAACTGCAGCTGCAACAGCAAGATACGTTTTACCGGTTCCCGCAGGACCAATGCCGAAAGTGATTGTGTTGTTTTTCATGGCCGTAATGTAATCTTTCTGGCCTGTTGTTTTTGCTTTCAGCTGACGTCCCTTTGAAGTCATGCAAATAACATCGGCTGAGTAGGTTCTTACGACCTGAAGATTACCTTCAGCAGCAAGATCTGTAAAATATCCGACCATCTGCCTTGAAATAATTTCCCCTTTTGAAACCATTTCAAAAAGCTTAAGAAGAACATTCTCGGCATTTATGCAGTTTTCTTCCTTATCTCCTCCGATTACTATCTCCTGGTCTCTGAGATAAATCTTGACCATGAAAGCATCTTCGATTAAAGAAACATTTGTATCCTTTTCACCAAAGACTTCCTGTGCTCTCTGTATGTTATCAGGATTGATTATTCTTTGCGGCAATTTTATTTCTCCCTCTGCTTTATCTTATCTGTCCGTCACCGGTAATCTGATACTTATATGATGTAAGTTCATTAAGCCCCATAGGACCTCTTGCATGAAGCTTTTGCGTGCTGATTCCGATTTCCGCACCCATGCCAAACTCAAATCCGTCTGTAAATCTTGTGGACACATTATGATAAACCGCCGCTGCATCCACTCTTTGTAAAAACTTTTCGGCGTTTTCTTTGTTCTCAGTAACAATGGTTTCAGAATGCTTTGTGTTGTATTTGTTGATGTGCGTTATGGCTTCATCAACAGACGAAACAACCTTTGCTGAAATTGTCGGTCCGAGATATTCTGTGCCCCAGTCCTCCTCAGTCGCAGGTATTGCATCAGGAATCACGGCACATATCTTTTCATCTGCATGAATTTCAACATCTTTTTCTGCAAGCTTTGCAGCAATCTTCGGCATAGCGTCTTTATAAATTTTTTCGTGAAGCAAAAGGGATTCACATGCATTACATACACCGAATCTTTGTGTCTTTGCATTAAAAATAATATTTACCGCCATATCTATATTTGCTGACTCATCCACATATACATGACAGTTTCCGGATCCTGTTTCAATAACAGGCACGGTGCTGTTCTCAACGCAGGACTTTATAAGTTTTGCGCTTCCCCTCGGAATAAGAACATCAATGTATTCTTTAAGACGCATCAGTTCAGTTGCAGTTTCTCTTGAAGTGTCTTCCAGAAGCTGAATACTGTCTTCAGGAAGTTTTTCCTCTGCAAGTGTCTCTCTGATTATTTTGACAATAGCCTTGTTTGAGTTAATGGCATCAGAACCGCCTCTAAGCACAACAGAATTACCTGTCTTAAAGCAAAGAGCAAATGCATCTGCCGTAACATTTGGTCTTGCTTCATAAATAATCGCTGTCACGCCGAGTGGCACAGCAACCTTTGAAATAAGCATTCCCTTGGCATGCCGATGTTCTTCAAGCTTTTTACCGACAGGATCTTCAAGGTTAGCAACCTGGTCTATACCTTCAGATATACCTGCAATTCTTTTTTCATCAAGTGAAAGTCTGTCCAAAAGAGCTTTGGTCATTCCCTTTGAAACACCGTTATCGATATCGATTTTATTAGCCTCGATTATTTCAGAAGAACGATTCACAAGGGCTTTGCTGACAGCACTGAGTCCTCTGTTTTTTTCTTCTGTCGAAAGTACGGCGGTAATGTATGAAGCTTCTTTTGCTTTTTTTCCTATTTCATTTAAATAATCACTCATCAGTTGTTTACAACATAAGCAGGAATGTTAATTTCGCTTACGTCCTCCCATGTAATATTTGCATCATATTTCTTTTCAAGAATGCTGACGATACCACCCGGCATCTCAAGTGTGCTGTTAACCGAGCTTTGTTTTCCGATTACCGATATGTCAATCGGCTGTGTGTACGTTTTACCGTTTACAACCAAATAGTTGTTTACTACTCGCACCTCGCTCATGGCAGTAAGTCTTTCTCCGTTTATGGCAATTGCCTCAGCATTGGCTGCTTTAATTTCGTTTATAAGCATTTGAATGGCTGCTGCAGCTGTCTGAATTTTGTCTTCGTCTGCGAACTTAACTGTTATGTGTACTCCCTCGCCAACCACTCTTGTAAGACCGGCAAATCTCTTTATTTCTGAAAGCTCCGACTCAAGCTTTGCAATTTGTTCCTCATTTGTTCCGCTTTCGATAAGACTGAGTTTTTTCTCAAGGTCCTTATTTTCGCTTTCAAGCAATTCTACTTTGTCAGAAAGAGCAATAATCTGTGCCTGATAATCGCTGAGCGTGGTAGTCTGATTATTGGACTTATCCGACTCCGTAATGCTCTTGAACTGAAGTGCGATGATGAATCCGAGAATGAGACAAGCCGCTGTGAGAAGAGCTGTGGTTATTCTTTTTTTGTTTTGAGCTTTTTTCTCAATACTTTCTTCATTCTTCATATCATTCACCTTTGTAATCTCTCATTAATTCAATTGAGTTTTTGTATGGTTTATTGTAGCCTTCTATTGTCAATTTGCTTTCCGTTTGAATTTTTACAGAAAGAGAAACAGCCTGGTTTGCATACACACTGCCGTTCTTTACCGCTTCAGTCAGCGACTCGGAATTTCCTATTGCCTTAACAACAAAGGGAGAAAACAGTTTAGTTCCGTTTACTTTTACAGCAGGACCGACACATATAAATTCAGTAGTTGCGATTATTCTCTCGCCGTTAATGGAAATAGCTTTTGCGCCGGCAGTCCTTAGATCGTTTACCAGTTCCATAAGTGTTGAATCATGAACGACAAGTTTGCCGCTGTACACATCCTCAGATTCAGCCGAATCCTTTATTTCAACTGTAATCCCCTCACCCTGCATTTCCGTCAGGCCCGCAATTTCCTTTGCACTGTCTATGTTATTGTGATACTGACTTAAAAGGTTGTAAAACGAGCTGTCCACGTTGGCAAGAGAAGTAACCTGTGCAAAATATGCCTCTTTGTTTTTCTCAATCGCTGATTCCAAAAAAGCTATTTTTTCATTGAGTTCGTCTATTTTACCCCGGTATTCAACAAGTTTTATCTGTTCTTCATTGCTTTTCTCGTATTTTTGACGATAAACCTCTTTTACAGACAAAGAAACAGCCAGGCCGACCAGGCACATAAGCAGGCAAAATATGATATTTTTCAATATATTTTTCTTTTTGCTCTGACTATCCATAGACTACTCCATATTACAGTTTATTTTAGCATAAATATATAGTACTAAACAACAAAAATTGTGATATAATAAGCTGAGATAATAATATTTAAAGGAGATATAAATATGAAGTATCAAGGACCAATCGTTACTATCGTCATGGACGGTGTAGGACTTTCAAATAATGTTGAGGGTAATGCGGTTACAGAAGCAAGAACACCCGTTCTTGACAAGCTTACTGAGGGCTACCCTATGCTTAAGCTTAAAGCTCACGGCACTGCAGTAGGACTTCCGTCAGATGATGACATGGGAAACTCAGAAGTCGGACACAATGCAATCGGCGCCGGTGCCGTATACAGTCAGGGTGCTAAGCTTGTAAATGAGTCTATCGAGTCAGGTGCCATGTACGATGCACAGGGCTGGAGAGAAATCATCGCAAATGTCAAAGAAAACAACAGTACCCTTCACTTCATGGGTCTTTTCTCAGACGGTAACGTTCACTCACACATAAATCACTTAAAAGCTATGATTGCTCAGGCAAAGAAGGAAGGACTTTCAAAAGTTCGTATTCACATTCTGCTTGACGGACGTGACGTCGGTGAAACATCAGCTCTCGATTACGTTGTTCCTTTTGAGGAATATCTTTCAGAGCTTCGTGATGATTCATTTGACGTTAAAATTGCCAGCGGCGGCGGAAGAATGTTCATTACTATGGACAGATATGAAGCCGACTGGTCAATGGTTGAACGCGGCTGGAACACACATGTTCTTGGCGAAGGCAGAACATTTGCTTCAGCTCAGGAAGCTATTGAAACATACCGTGCAGAGACAGGTGTTATCGACCAGGATATGCCTGCTTTTGTTATCGCAGATGAAAACGGTCCTGTGGGTAAAATCGTTGACGGTGACAGCGTAATCTTCTTCAACTTCCGCGGTGACAGAGCTCAGGAAATTTCAAGAGCCTTTGAAGATGCTGATCTTAAAACATTTAATCGTAAGTATTTCCCGAAGGTTTGTTACGCAGGTATGCTTCAGTATGACGGAGATCTCCACATTCCTTCAAGATTCCTTGTTAACCCGCCTTCAATTAAAAACACAATGGGTGAGTTATTTGCTTCCCTTGGAATCCCGCAGCTTGCTGTTGCTGAAACACAGAAGTTCGGTCACGTTACATACTTCTGGAACGGAAATAAGAGCGGTAAGTTCAATGATGAGCTTGAAACATATATTGAGGTTCAGTCTGATGTTGTTCCTTTTGAGCAGAGACCCTGGATGAAAGCTGCTGAAGCAACAGATGCATTAATCAATGAGCTCAAAACAGGAAAATATAAATATGCAAGAATTAACCTTGCAAACGGCGACATGGTTGGCCATACAGGTAACATGCAGGCTGCTGTAATTGCAGTTGAAACAGTTGACCTTTGCCTTGCTCGTATTCTTCCGGTAATCGACGATCTCGGTGGTATGGCAATGATTACTGCAGACCACGGAAATGCCGATGAAATGTATGAGTTTAAGAAAGGCAAGCTCAAGCTCAACGAAGACGGCACACCCAAAGCCAAGACTTCTCATACGCTTAACCCTGTTCCTTGCTTCTTCTATGACAATACCGAAAATAAAGACTTGTATGAAGTTAAAGCAGACGAAGGACAGTTCGGACTTTCCAACATTGCTGCAACTGTTGCAGACCTTATGGGAGTTAAGGGAAATGACAACTGGGATGAGTCAATGATTGTTGTGAAATAAGAAATACTGAAATAGTTTAGCCATTATTCAGAATTGACTCGTTCTGAATAATGGCTTTTTTTATTATATTGCTCAACCCGGCCATTATCATAATCATTTTATAAGTGAATAATGGCTAAATTGCCCTTTTACGCCAACATAGCCATTATCCGATTATATCTCGAAAGAGATAATGGCTAAATCAATGAATTTTTACCCAAAAGCCATTATTTTAATAATTAACGGTAAAAATAATGGCTATTCATATTTATCGAGAATGCTGCGATATTCTGCTAAGAAGAAGACTCTGTTTATAATTTCTTCTATTTTCTGCATATCGATGCTTCCGTCTTTTTCATCCTTAGTTAAAATTAAATTTTTCCCTTCTGTGATGCCGTTCAGTTTATAAGCATTCAACTTGTTTTCCATATAAAGCTCATATTTTTGTGAATACATTCCTGAATGTTCCCAAATATAAATCTTGCCTGACAAGGGTTCATAAATCCAAAAATCAGGATGCCATATATTAGTAAATCCGCTGAGTTTCAATTCGTGTTCGTATTCATATTTCAGGTGATGATTTTCCAGTGAATTTATTATCAGCATTTCAGATTTTGATCTTACTTTTATTCCTGAAATCGAATTCATTAAAAGACCTTCAGGCTTGTAGTTATTTTCATTAAAAATCGTATTTGGTCTGCTGTAATAATTATTTATTATTTCTTCGGCATAATGCAAAACTCTTGCATAAGTTTTAATGTTTGCTTTTATGCATTTTTGCATAAGAACAATATCTTCTTTGTAGAGAATTTTATCATCCAGTTGACGTTTGACTTTATCATATTCAGCTAAACACAATCTTTTTTCAACTTGCCTTCCGTTTATGCGTTCTATGTAACGGTAAAACACCTTGTCATTAACCTGTCTGCTGTCAATATGACCTTTTGGCAAATCAGTTAATTTATTGTTAAGGTGCTCGATTCTCCTGTCCAACTCCAATACAAAATTCAAAATAAACCATTTGTCTTCTGATAATAATCCGGGCAAAAAATTTATCTCCTTTCAAAAAGAATAGGAGATAAATTATATAAACCAAATATAAAAAAATCAATGTAGAAAATGTCGAAAACCTTTATTTTTCAGGCTTTTTTATTAATATGTACCTGTCCTAAAATACCGGTCGGATCCTGCATAAAGTATTTGTCGAATTCGCTCGAAGGAATTTCTTTAACAAGTGTGTTTACAACCTCAATACGCAGCTTATTGCTTCCCTCTTTCAATGCTGAAGCCGGGCAGACAAATTCATAAGGAGGAGTGATTTTAACACCAAGTGAAATATCATTTACAAATACTTCAACGATTTCGTATGCTTCATCGATTGAAATAAGCAGATCATCAGAAACATCCTCGATATTAAACTCATTTTCATATCTGAGTGTGCCGGAGAAATTCGGCATATACTCATCTCTTGAGAAATCGAGAAGTTCGGTATATTCAGTTTCAGTAAATACAGGATACTCTTTTGCAGTAGCCTTTGAAATCTTCCAGTCATCTTTAAGAGCAATGTCCGAGCCTGCAGCTGCGGGAACCTCATAAAGAGGAAGTTCCTCATCAGAACCGAAGACAAGGAACATTGTCTGCCAGGGCTGAAGTTCAACTTTGACATTACACTTTTCGTCTATGCAGGAATGCGGAGCGGCATATCGCTTATCGTCCATTGCATCATAGAATATCGGCTTCCTGCCGTCATCAACTGTAAGTGTACCTTTTATAGGGTGCTTTGTGCTCTGGTTAACAAGTAAATACCAATCAAATCCGTCTTTTGTATAGTGAGTTATAACAAGATCCTTCTCATAATCAGAGAACTTAACCTCACAAGGAATAACAGATCGCATATATGAAGCTATATTGTCAAGTGAAGTGGTTTCAAAATCTCCGACAGACTTTTTACCTTCAAAATACACTCTTTCAGGAAGTTCATCAATAAACACAACATGGATTCCGTTTTCTTTTAAATTGCATAAGCAATCCGAAAACTCACGGCTGAGTGATGGAGCATACGGAATAATAAGTGCAGCATATTTTTCTTCATTAAGCGAAAACATTCCGTCAGAAACAACTGCATGAGCAAGAATGTCATCTATGCATACAATGTCACAGTCTATTTGATTTTGTGTGAGTCTTTTTACAACTTTTTCAAAAGGCATTGCAGGTTTGGAACTCTGCTTGTAGCTTCCCCATTCAGCTTCGATATTATATAAAACGGCAATGTTATTATAGTGAGTTCCTCCGATGATTGCGTCACCCAAACGGTTAGCATAATCAGACCATTTTGTAAAATATCTGAACTGAGGGTTGAAGCCTCTTGCATAAAAGTGAGGAGGACAGTCTGTGTCATTAAATTCTTTCGGTGAAAAAGCGTGTGGTGTAACGATACCGACTCCGGATACAGCAAGGTGATCCGTAATCCATTTCATGAGTTTAAGTCCCTCAAACCATCCGTATGCACCAAAAGCTTCACACAACGTTCTTCCCTTTTTCTTCGGGTCGGTGTGAGAGTGAGAAGCAGCCATTTTACCGAGACCGAAATGACTGAAGTCACAATCATAGTATGTGAATAACGTATTGAATGCGCCGTCTGTTTGTTCCGGTAAAAGGTTACAAACAACATCAAATCCGGATACATCAAGTCCGCGAGTTGATCTGAACCAATGTCCTGCTCCGTATCCTACACGACCGTGTGCTCCGTTTTCTTCTACTACATGACCTATAAGTTCACAATTATGATTGTGGCACCATTCTCCGAGCTGTCCCATAAAACATTCTGAGAACAGATTTGTAATTGTGTTCATGTAATTGGATCTGACATCTCTGCAAACTTCCTGTGCATCAGGATTCCACAACAATGGTATATATTTAGTGAAATCACCTAACGGAGACTGAGAGAGTTTTTCAAGTAATTCTTCACTCCATGGAAGCGGCATATCCTTAAAACCGACTATGCAGTCATATCCCCAGGTGTTACCGAAACGAGGCTCGTCAGTAAAGAAACCAAGAATTCTTTTACCGAACTGATCTTTGAATCTCTTGTAATGTTCTTCGTGAATGATTTCTATATACTTTGATACAGCAACCTTTGAAATCGGGTTGCAGTAGAATCTCGTGAATTCTTCGCCGTCATAGTTTGAATCAATAAGAACAAAGATTTTCCACTCACCGTCAGGCACTGCCCAGTAAAGTCTGCCGTTTTTGTAATTGTCTGTTAAATCGATTAAGTTATCCGAATCGAGAAGATCAAGGCGGTCAAGTCTCTTTGCAGCAACAATTTTTAAGACCTTTTCTCCTTCACGAAGCCATGAATCAATAATAAAATGAGCATACTCAAAAGGTCCGGTCACATCCACTGTTTTGTGAATGAGATACCTTTTAGTGTGCTCAGGAAAGCGTTTATTCATTTGGCCATATCCCTGGCCACTGGGATACACACCGTCGTCGAAGAACCAGACATACATGTCCAGTTCTTCGCAAACGTCAATTATATATTGAATGTCTTCCCACCAGGTATCATCAAGATAACCGGGATGCGGACGAGGTTCCATTACGAAGGAGTTAATTCCCACTGACTTCATCTTTTCGATTTCATCACGAAGTTCCTCATGTGTTTCATGATGCTGCCAGAACAGCGGTACAATGTATTGCTTTCCGTCTTTGGAAAGACTAAATGTTTTCATTATTTAGTTATACCCCATGTATAAGAAACTTTACTTGTTCCGTCAGTTGTATTTACCTGTGTGAATGCAACTGTAAGCTTATCAGCATCAACAGTGATTGCTGAATAACCTACACAATTAGGGTCAAGCATGGCCATCTTTTCTGAATAAAGTCGGCCATCAGCAATGGTCGATCTTCTCTGCTCACCGGCACAGGCAGATTCAAGATGAACAGTTCCCTGATTCTTCTTGATGTATTTAATACCGTCGATTTCCTCGAACTCATATGGCTTAATCTTGTCTCCGGTGCCCGTAATAGGATATGACTGCGAATAAACATGGTCGTGGCCGTTTAATACAAGGTCAACATTATATTTATCAAATACAGGATTAAGCTGTGTTCTTAAGTTAATAGCAATATTGTTTTTTCCTGTCTGTGAGCCGTATTTTCCGGGTGAATAAAGAGGATTGTGAAGCATGACAATCTTCCAGGTCTTTTTAGTTGCCTTAAGGTCATTTTCAAGCCACTGCATCTGCTTATCGGTAAGCTGACCGGCATTTATTCCGTCACCTGTTTTCATTGTGTCACCGGTATCAAGAACGATAAAGTGAACGTCACCGAAATCATATGAATAGTAGATTCCGTACTGACCGTCCTGTCCGTCAGGAACCGCAACATTAAAATGAGAATACAAAGTGCCTGAGTTTCCCAGACTCAAAGCTGCCCAGTAATCGTGGTTGCCTGCAACACCTACAAGAACATTACTTGCTGTATAAGTCTTTGTGTTTGCAAACATTTGAGTCCAAAGTGCTTCATTTCCGCCGTATTGAACAATATCACCTGTATTAACTGTAAAAACAGCGTTCGGGTATGACTTATATGCATTTTCAAGAGCAACATTCCACCAAGTGCCGTTGTGGCTCTCGTCCTGTGTATCAGACATGTGGAAGAATGTGAATGGTTTAGTTGTTTTTGCATCCGCAACAGTGAATGAGTTAACCTCACTGTTTGTTTCTGAAACAAGATCCGTTACGATGTAGTAATACTTTTCGCCTGCTTCAAGTCCGTAAAGTGCTGCTGTGTTTTTATAGAAGCCGGCCATAAGTGTTGTATAACCTGTTACTGTCTTTGCTGAAGCAAATTCAGAAACTGAAGGAACATGTCCGGGATCCTTGATGTATTTTACAGCAGGTGAAATTTTGCCTTCTGTTCTCCAGTTGATACCGTAAACCATTGCGGTTTCATCGTAGAATGTAATTGTAACCGATTCAGGCTTTGCATCTCCTTCTGATGTCATTGGTTCAAATTTAGCAACTACTTCTGTGTCAAACATATTAATATCTTCAATTGCAACCTGATTGTCTGTTACATAGATTTCTTTATCTCCGCCCTTAAGAGAACTGAGTCTCATACCGCTTTCAGGATAAACCACAATCTTTCCGTCTTCAATTCTTGCAGTACCGCCTGTGCTGTCTGTTACAACAGAGATACCGTAACCGGGCTCGATTTTCATTCCTTCATACAAATCATATTTACCGGCAAAATACTGTTTGATTCTGAGGTAGTCAACAGATGTTATTTTTTCATCACTTGAAATATCTGCAGCGGCTTTCATCCAGTCATTTAACGAAGCTGCGCCTGCAAATGATTTTTTAACTAAAAGATAGTCAGCTGATGTAACTTTGGCGTCACCGTTAACATCACCCACAACAATTGCAGTGAAATCAGCACCCACGGATTTTACAATATCACCTGACTTAACAATTGCATCATCAGCAATTCCGGTTGTTGTTCCGGCAAAGTTCATTTTAAGCTGTGCACCTGTTGAGTTAAGAGGAATTCCGAATACGAAATTTCCTGCTGTTCCGCCAAGCCAGAGATGAGAATCACCTGTAAGCGGTGATGCCGCACTGACATTCACTGTAAAAAGTGAAAATGCAAGACAAATTACAAGTAATAAAGAAATAATTCTGTTTGTTTTCATAATGACTCCTTTAATGTTATCAGTATGCCTTTCCCCAGATAACCATGTGCTTTGCTTCTTTACCGCAACATACGCACTTGTCGGAAATCTGCTCTTGTTCATAAGGCATGCATCTTGAAGTTGCTGTTGTGTCTTCTTTGATTTTCATTTCGCATTCAACGTCACCGCACCACATAGCCTTTACAAGACCCGGCTTGTTTGCAACGATGTCCTTGAATTCATCATAGTTAGTAGCTTTGTAAATTCTTGAGTCACGTGATTCGAGAGCCTTCCGGTAGAGTCCGTCATGAACTGCCTGAAGGAGCTTCTCAACTTCTTCCTCAAGATTGTCAAGAGAAACAGTGATTTTTTCACCATTATCTCTGCGTGCGATAATACACTGATTATTTTCAATGTCACGAGGTCCGATTTCAAGACGAAGCGGTACACCTTTCATCTCATATTCAGCAAACTTCCAACCGGGCATTTTGTCAGAGTCGTCAACCTTAACTCTGAACTTACCCTCAAGTTTTGACTTGAGCTCAGCTGCCTTATCGAGAACCCCCGGCTTATGCTGTGCAATCGGAACGATTACAACCTGAATCGGAGCTACAAACGGAGGAAGTACAAGACCGTTATCGTCACCATGTACCATAATGATGGCACCGATTGAACGAGTTGAAACACCCCAAGATGTCTGGTGAACATACTGAAGTTTGTTTTCTTTGTCTGTGTACTGAATATTGAAAGCCTTTGCAAAGCCGTCACCGAAGTTATGTGATGTACCTGACTGAAGAGCCTTACCGTCATGCATCATAGCTTCGATTGTATAAGTTGCAATAGCTCCTGCAAATTTTTCTTTGTCTGTCTTACGTCCTTTGATTACAGGAATGGCGAGCTTCTTTTCAAAGAAGTCAGCATATACGTCAAGCATCTGAAGAGTTTCAGCCTGAGCTTCCTCAGCAGTTGCGTGAGCAGTATGTCCTTCCTGCCACCAGAACTCAACTGATCTTAAGAACGGTCGTGTTGTCTTTTCCCAACGTACAACCGAACACCACTGGTTATATTTCTTCGGAAGATCTCTGTATGACTGAATAATATGTGCATAATGGTCACAGAAAAGAGTCTCTGATGTTGGTCTTACACAAAGTCTTTCAGTAAGCTGCTCTGTTCCGCCGTGCGTTACCCAGGCAACCTCAGGAGCAAAACCTTCTACATGATCCTTTTCTTTCTGTAAAAGACTTTCCGGAATGAACATGGGCATTGCTACATTCTCATGTCCTGTTCTCTTGAACTCTGCATCAAGTCCCTTCTGAATGTTTTCCCAGATTGCGTATCCGTAAGGTCGTAATATAGTGCATCCTCTTGTTGAGGAATAGTCAATAAGTTCTGCTCTCAAAACGACGTCAGTGTACCACTGAGCGAAGTTCTCATCCATTGATGTGATGGCTTCTACCATCTTTCCTTTGTTATCTGCCATAACAGGCCTCCTACTTAATTTATCTAATGTATTTTATCAAAAATCACCGGGAAATGAAATATAATTATTTGTATTTCCGTCAAGCCAGCCACACCACATTACATAGTGCTTAGTTACACCCAAATCATCCATCCAGCCTCTGACTTCATCTATTTTAAGGGTTCCGGGGTCATTATTCCATACCCACTTAGGTGAAGGCCACAAGCAAAGCTTCGGATTTATTTTATTATAGCAGTCTCGGTTTACACCGCTCTGGCCGTGATGTGCCATCTGAACCCCATCGGATTTTAGTTCATCGCAATACATCCCGACAAGTTCTTTTCCTCCTGTGACATTAAGATCTCCTAAGAAAAGAACTGTCTTTCCTGCTCCTGACATACGAAATACCATTGACGTGTCATTGATATTGTTATACCTTTTTGTTGTATCAGGAGTTCTGAAAGTCTTTAATATTTCAAAAGTAAGTCCGTCAATTTCGTATTTATCGCCTACCTGAGGAGTTTCAACATTGAAGCTTTCTGAAGCGCTGTTGAAATCCTTAAGTGACTGAACATAAACATGCTCGTATTCAGGCATTTGAAAAATATAGTCTTCATCAATCATGTCGCATACAATTCTGTTAACTTTGACATTTGAATGAAGCTTTACCATATTAACAAAAGCGTCAGTATGGTCTGAATGTGCGTGAGTGAAAAACCATGTGTCCACCGTAAACTTTTGTGCCTCAAAGTCACAGTTTTTACAGAGGAAATTATATAAGTAATCACGAGAGGAACCGTCTCCTCCTCTGAAGCCGCCGTCAACAGCAATGATTTTACCGGTCTTTGTAACAATTACAAAAGACATCATAAGCGGATCATCCGCAGCATGCGGAACATAAATCTTTGCCATTTCTTCTACTCCCGTAACAATATTCATTCCTGCATATAAGTCGTACTTGCCTGCGAAACGAACCGGTCCTCACTTTTCTATTGCTGCTTTCTTTGAAGTAATTTCTTTAATCTTTGACATATCAAACTTCGGTGTTCTGTCATAATTGTACAGTCCGTTTTGTTCCTGTTCAACATCATAAAGCTGTGTATAGCAGAATCCGTAGAAGTCTGTGCTGTCCAGGAGGAATTCCGTAAGTCCTTTATATCTTGCAATGAATTCTTCTTCAGTTGCAGGACCGTCGCCGTATCCCCAGCCGCCTTCTGTGTCCGGAGCCCATTTGATGCCGCCGTACTCACTCATGTTTATCGGCTGACCTTTATATTCCTGTCTGTCCGGTGCATCATTATAGAAGTTGTTCTTCATGTCGCCGTATCTTTCAGCAAACACAGCAGGATTCTGCTCATAATCATGAATGTCGAAGATGTCTGTTGTATAGTGTGTTCCGCCTGAAGCATCGCAAACAGGTCTTGTGGAATCAAGTTCTTTTGTTGCGTTGTAAACAGCTTCCTGAATAATCTTTGTGTAGTTGTAGTTTTTTGATTCAACGGTTTCGTTGAAAGGACACCAACAGACAATTGAAGGATGATCTTTATCTCTTTGAACGGATTCAAGCCAACCTGATTTAAACTCATCAAGAATATCCATATTATCGTATGCTACACCCCAGCTGGGATATTCACCCCATACAATATAGCCGGCTTTGTCTGCATAGTATAAGAATAATGGCTCAAATACTTTTTGGTGAAGTCTTGCACCGTTAAAACCTGCATCAAGGGAAAGCTGTATATCTTTTTCAAGATCTTCTGCAGTCGGAGCCGTGTAAATACCCTTTTCATAGTATCCCTGGTCAAGAACAAGTCTCTGATAAACAGGCTTATCATTTAAATAGAAAATACCGTCTCTGAATTCGATGTCGCGAATTCCGAAATATGAATTTACCACGTCCTCACCGAAGGTGATTTTGACATCATAAAGATTACCTTCTCCGATATCCCAGAGGTGTGTTTCATCAAGTTTGATTTCAGAAGTTGCAACACCTGAAGCCTCACCTTCAAAAGAGCCAACCGGCTTTCCTTCGAATGAAACATCAATCCTGAGATTTGCAGATCCTTCAAGGTCAGTTGTAACTTTTACAGTTCCGTCGGAATTTGTGTCATATGAAACTGATTTTACATAGTTTTCAGGAACTACCTCCATATATACTGTCTGCCAGATACCTGTTGTTCTCGTGTAGAAGCAACCATAAGAATCCTGCTGAGCCGTCTGCTTTCCTGAGGCCTGCATATATGAGGCAACGTCATCTTTTACATCAACAACGATTTCATTTTCACCTTTCTTTACTGCTTCTGTAATATCAAGGTTAATCGGAGTGTAACCGCCTCTGTGATTTCCCGTTTCAGTTCCGTTGATTTTTACGGTAGTATCATAATCGCACGCACCGATGTGAAGAAGAACTTTCTTGCCTTCAATGTCATCCAGAGAGAAGCTTCTTTTGTATGAACATTCGCTGTGGAATGTTTTGTCGCCTATTCCCGAAAGTTCACTTTCAAAACAGAAAGGCACATTTATTTTCATATTGTAATCGGCTGAGTCAAATTTGAAATCCCACTGACCGTTCAAATTAATAAAACTGTCTCTTTTGAATTGAGGATTAGGATGCTCTGCTCTCATAATTTCTGTTTCTCCTTTGCCGCCGCAGCCTGTAAAAATAAGAAACATTGCAAGTGCCGCTGCTGCCAATATAATAAAT
The DNA here is from genome assembly GCA_945965275.1 of uncultured Clostridia bacterium. Taxonomy (GTDB): domain Bacteria; phylum Bacillota; class Clostridia; order UBA1212; family SIG427; genus CAMFNB01. Next base: position 16,974 of record CAMFNB010000027.1, read on the forward strand.
TTAAACTTCTTCATAGTAACTGTCGTCCTCTAATATCGGTAAAAATATTTCAAACGGAATTTCATCAAATTCGAATCCGTAGTTGCTTGCACCAAACCAGCCGCCTTCGTGGGCCTTAAGATTAAGTTCCCTGGCAAACTTTGTATGATTTGAACAATCGTGAATTACAAAATCCCAATCATTTTCCGATGCTTCTTTCATCAGCTTGAGAGTAAGCTCTCTTGACCAAACCGGAGACACATATCCGTGTCTGTAAACATACATTTTCTCGCCTTCGTAATTCCAAACATTGTTCGAATTTAAATGAAGCTCGGCACAGTTTATGAAATCGATACCTGTTTCTTTGATTATATCAAATTTCTTATGAAACTGCTCATAAAACTCAGGTGTCATCGGAGTTTCAATTCCGACCTGCGGAATATATTTCTTTGCAGTTTTCATGGCTGCTATTACCTTATCAGAACAGTCTGTCGCACCGAGATTGAATCTCAGCTCATCAAGTCCGGCTTCGCCCAGGGCTTTAAGATTTTCTTCGTTTGCAAGAATTCCGTTAGTGTAAAGATGCTGATGAATTCCTGCTTTTGCAAATTTATTTACTACTCCGTAATATTTTTCAATTTCACAGAATGGTTCTAAGTAAACATAGGATATTCCGGTGGGCTTTTCCTGTATTTTAAGCAGAAGCTCAATATCATCCTCGTGGAACTTCGTACCGCCTATTTCCCACATTTTTTCGCCAATCGGAGGTATTTCATCAAGACAGCCGTAGTCATAGCAGAACTTACATCTTGCATTGCATTTATTCGTTTTTCTTATTGCGGAAAGTCCCGTTCCCATAAGGCAGGATTTACATCCCTTCGGAAACTTTTCATCAGGACCAACAAAATATGTTCTGCCGTCAAGAGTTTTCAGATTTTTAATTTCGCTCATCAACCCAGAATGCTTTTTTGTAACAGCATTTTCAATATTTGCGAAAATCTCATAAACAAGCTCATGATGCTCATTCATGAGTTCCTCTTCTTCAGGAAGATTTGCAAAGAACTGAAACCACTTCAGAGCCCTGTCTCTTGGTGTCATAAACCCTCCGTTTTAATAATAAGAGCCCCTATATCGTAATATATGAGCTCTTTAATCAGTCAGTCAGTTAATTATTTAATAACTCTTACTTTAGTTACTCCGCTGATTGCTTCAAGCTTTGAAATCATTTCAGCTGAAGCATCACCTGTGATATCAATCATAGTGTAAGCAATAGAACCTCTTGATTTATTGATGAGGTTTTCAATGTTTGCACCTGAATGAGAAATAATTGAAGAAACATTTGTAAGAACATCCGGAACGTTATCGTTGAAGATACATATTCTTGTATCTCCGCTTCTCGGAGCTTCTACAGCCGGGAAGTTTACTGAGTTCTTGATATTACCGTTTTCAAGGTAATCGGCAATCTGCGAAACAGCCATAATTGCACAGTTTTCTTCAGCTTCTTCTGTTGATGCACCAAGGTGAGGCGTTGCAACGATTCCCGGAACATTGATTACATCCTCTGTCGGGAAGTCTGTAACATATTTGGAAACCTTACCGGTTGCAAGAGCTGCTTTAAGATCATTGATATTAACAAGGTCTGCACGTGCGATGTTAAGAATCTTAACGCCGTCCTTCATCTTTGCGATTGTCTCTGCATTGATGAATCCCTTTGTTTCCGGAGTTGCAGGAACGTGGATTGAGATATAGTCTGCATTTGCATAAATGTCATCAAGGCTCTTTGTGTATTTAACATGTGAGTTAAGGCTGATGGCTGCAAGGCTTGATAAGAAAGGATCATATCCGATAACCTTCATACCGAGGCTGTGAGCTGCATTTGCAACAAGTCCGCCGATAGCACCAAGGCCTACAACACCGATTGTCTTGCCTTTTACTTCAGTACCTGCAAATTTACTCTTGCCTTTCTCAACCTGCTTTGCCACATCCTCTGTAAGAGAGTTAGCCCATTCAATTCCTCCTATGATATCTCTTGATGCAAGCATAAGAGCACATACTGCAAGCTCCTTAACGCCATTAGCGTTTGCTCCGGGAGTATTGAATACTACGATTCCTGCTTCTGAGCATCTGTCAATCGGAATATTGTTTACGCCTGCACCTGCTCTTGCAATTGCCTTGAGATCAGGATTGAATTCCATATCATGAAGTGCTGCGCTTCTTACAAGAATGCCGTCGGGATTCTCAACTTCTTCACCAATCGTATAATTGTCACTGAATTTCTCAAGACCGACTTTTGCGATCTTATTCATTAATTTAATCTTCATTGTTTTTACCGTCCTTCGAACTAATAATCTCTTTATGCTTTAGGGTTTTCAGCAGCAAACTTCTTCATGAATTCAACAAGCTTAACAACCCCTTCATATGGCATTGCATTGTAAATAGAAGCTCTCATACCGCCTACCGATCTGTGTCCCTTAAGTGACTTAAGTCCTTCCTTTGCAGCCTCTGAAGCAAACTTCTTATCAAGCTCTTCATTTCCTGTTACGAAAGTAACATTCATCATTGATCTTGAGTTCTTTTTTACAGGAGCAATGTAGTAATCCTGGCTGTCAAGATAATCATAAAGAACAGCTGATTTCTTTTCATTCTTCTCCTTCATGACATCAAGGCCGCCCATCTCGAGAATCCATTCATAAACAAGCTTTGCCATGTAGATTGAGTAGCATGGTGGTGTGTTGTACATTGAGCCTGCGTCAGCCATAACTTTCCAGTCAAGCATTGTAGGCATCTTCTCTTCTGCATATCCGAGAAGATCTTCACGAACGATTACAAGTGTTACGCCTGCGGGAGCCATGTTCTTCTGAGCTCCGGCATAGATAACACCGAACTTAGTAACGTCAACAGGTTCTGAAATGATGCATGATGAAAGGTCAGCAACAAGGGGAACATCTCCTGTGTCCGGTATGTAATCATATTTTGTACCGTAAATTGTGTTGTTGAAACAAATGTGGAAATATGAAGCATCCTGGTCAATCATATCCTTTGTGATTACAGGAACGTGATCGAAGTTGTCTTCCTTAGTTGTTGCAACGCACTCAACATTGTAGCCGAGCTTCTGAGCTTCCTTATATGCCTTACCTGAGAACTGACCTGATACAGCATAAAGACCCTTTTTTGAAGGCTTTAAGTTGATAAGGTTAAGAGGAACTGCGGCAAACTGAGTTGAAGCACCGCCCTGAAGGAATAATACCTTGTAGTTATCAGGGATGTTCATTAATTTTCTGAGCATTGCTTCAGCACTGTTGATAATTTCTTCGTAATCTTTTGATCTATGACTCATCTCCTGTCTCTTATACACATCTCCGAGCCCACGAGACGCTACGCTAT
>CAMFNB010000028.1 GCA_945965275.1 uncultured Clostridia bacterium
TAATCAGCTTCCTTCTTCTTAAGGCCGCCCTTGTTTTTACCTTTTTCAAAATGAAGATTGTATTCGTATCCGTCTTTATAAACCGTAACGTCCATGTATTCGGAGCTGTACTGTGTCGCAGTTGCACCGAGTCCGTTAAGGCCCAAACTGTACTCATAGTTACCTGAGTCAGTGTTGTTCTCATATTTTCCGCCTGCATAAAGTTCGCAGTATACAAGCTCCCAGTTATATTTCTTTTCTTTTTCGTTGTAATCTACGGGGCATCCGCGTCCGTAGTCCCGGATTTGAATTGAGTGATCGGCAAATCTGGTTACTTCAATTACTTTGCCGTATCCTTCTCTTGCTTCATCGATTGAGTTTGCAAGAATTTCGATAAATGTATGCTCACAGCCTTCAAGTCCGTCAGAACCTAAAATAGCGGCAGGTCTTAATCTGACTCTGTCCGCTCCCTTAAGCTGCGATATACTTTCGTTGTCGTAAATTTTTGTCTTTCGTTCTGCCATATGTATGTCTTAAACAAAGTTCTGCGATGTTTAAGTCCTTTCGTTTTTTTCATACAATGTGGGTGCGTTTTAAGCACCCACCGTATGTTTTTCTTTAGCGGATTCTTTATATAAGATAAAAAATCACTTAAGCATAATCTGTCCGCCTGTTACCGGAACAGCTTGACCTGTCTCATAAGTCTGCTCAACAATGTAGAATACTGCTCTTGCAACGTCGAGGGGGAAGCATCCTCTGTTGAGAGGTACCTTGCTCATGTAGAAGGCACGTACATCTGCAACTGACTTAGCGCCAGGTACCTTACCTGCTTTGAAGTACTGTACAAAGAGTCCCTTTTCAGGATCCATCCATAACGGACCGTCGAGATAGTTTCCCGGACAGATTGCGTTAACCTTAATGTTCCATCCTACAAGCTCCTTTGCAAAGCTCTGTGTAAGACCTAAGCCACCGAATTTTGAACCTGCATAAGCGAAGTTGTTCTTAGAACCGTCAAGACCTGACTTAGAGTTGATTTGGATGATATCAGCCATATACTCAGGATCAAATCTGTTCTGAATTTTCATGATTCTTGATGAATACTTAGCGCCGAGGAAATATGCTGTGTAGTTGATGTCTGTTAAGAGCTTGAACTTGCCTACAGGCATTTCTTCAAGCGATCCGGCCCATGCAACACCCGCATTATTGATGAAAATATCAAGTCCGCCGTACTCAAGTACAGTGCTGTATACAAGATTCATAACATCTTCTTCAACTGCTACATTTCCTGCAACAGCAAATGTTCTGTGAGCACCGTATACACTGTTAAGTTCATCACTGCATGCCTTTGCACCCTCGAAGTTAACGTCAGCGATAACAATGTTTGCGCCAACCTTAATCATTTCTTCTGCAATACCCTTGCCGAAGCCCTGAGCTGAACCCGTAACAATTGAAATCTTGTTATCAAGTCTTGCCTTTGCACCTGCTGCAAGAGAAATCTTTGATCTGTATGATTCAACTTCCCAGTTACAGATGAAGTCGATCATGTGTTTTGTCATAAATAAGGCACCGCCGAAGTTCTTTGAGTATGCACCGATTTTAACTGCGTCCATGAAAACTTCACCGCAGATATTTGCATTCTTTACGTTGTTTCCCCATGCAAAATATCCGAGGTTCTGAACGGCAATGATTTTCGGATTAACGCCCCATTTTGCTTTAAATGAAACGATTCCGTTTTCGATATCCTGGTACATCTTTTCGATGTTGTCATTCCACTTGATATAGAGAGGAGCTGCCTTGCAGTATACGATGTGGTCAGGTGAATATGATGATGCGATTACCTTGAATGACTCTTTGTCCTTAAGGTCTGCGATAACTTCTTTGTTTGTGTAGAATTTCACAATTGAAGTCTCATCACGAAGAAGCATTCTGATTGCCGGAGCAAGGAGAGCTGCGCGTTCTTTGTCAACTTCAACAGGTGAAAAATCAGGTTTGATTTTACAGTTCTTTTCAAGTGTGTCGAAAAGATATTTTGTCTTTGCTTCAACATCCTTTACAGAGTTGCCGGCAACAAAAATACCGTGGTTCTGTAAAAGGATTAAATCAGCATCTGTGCCGTTTGCTTTCTTGTAAGCATCAAGAGCTTTCTTAACCTTTGTTGCAAGAACAAATCCGGGTTCGCAGAGGTCAATCCAAAGAACCTTATTACCGAAGAGTTTCTCAGCTGCTTTCTTTCCTTCCTTACCGCATGTAAGACCGTTTGCCATTGCAGGGTGTGTGTGAACGATATATGTGTAATTGATAATATTGTGAAGAAGAGTTTCCACGCTGGGTCTCTTTGCAAGTTCGGAAGGCTCACGGGCTGCCATCATATCAGCAAGTACCTCTGCCTCTCTTGCGGCCGAGTCCTTTGAATACTCTCTTTCAAACATTGCTGAAAGCTTTGCTCTGTTCATTTTTACAAAGCCTTCTTTTTCAATTGTTGCAAGAGTTGTGCCTGATCCTTTGATATAAAGGAACTCTTTGTCTTTAAAAGACGTGTTTCCGCCGCCTGCAAGTACGAAATCAGGATTTGAACCGTACTTGTGTGACAGCTTGATAATTTCTGCAAGTGCCATTGATTAATCCTCCAATTACAAAATACTTATCAAAAAAAATCGGACATCCAAAACGATATGTGTTGAATGCCCGTTAAAAACAATTTAAATACTATCTTAATAAATGCTGTCGTAGTCGTATGTGTCAGCTTTATCTTCTTCTCCGCATTCAGCATATACATCAACGCTGCAAGGTGCAACAACATAGATGAGATCTGCAACCTTCTGGATGTTACCGTCAAGTGCGTAGCAGCAACCTGATACGAAATCGAAGATTCTCTTTCTGTCTGCTGCGTTAGCCACGTACTCAAGATTCAACACAATTGTCATCTGAGCACGAAGATGTGAGCAGATAGTCTGACAATTATCAAACTCTGTAGGCTTGCAAAGAACAACGCGCATACCTGCATTTCCAACATTAACCATCTTACGGGCCTCCTCTTTTGTATTGCTTCTGAAATCTCTCTTCGGTTCTGTTCGTCTGGGTGCAACCTTGGTTTCAACCTTAGATGAGTTGCCAAAAGAAAAAGAGGAAAGTCTGCTTGAGAATAAGCCTCCGCTTTTTGTAGATTCAGAATCATCATATTCTTCTGTATTATCATAAGACTTCGCAGATGCTCTTCTGCGAGTCTCAGGTTCTTTGTCTTCTTCACGGGAAAATGGATACTCAACGTCATCGTTGTCGTATTCGTCGTAATCAGTTACGCCCAAGAATCCCTTAAATTTGTCTAAAATGGCTGACATTTAGTCATATCCCCTTTCTCTTTAGTAATCCGGATTATTAAATTGCCTTAAAAATGTCGGTGCCTATGCGTACCATCGTTGAGCCCTCTTCGACAGCGCTTTCGAAGTCCATACTCATACCCATAGACAAGGTTGATATGTCCACATTATATATGGTTTGCTTTGCCATGTCAACATAAATGTTGTGTATTTTGGCAAATATCTCATGCTGCATTTTCTCATCAGACGCAAGAGGTGCCATAGTCATAAAGCCCTTTAGTTTCAGGTTTTTGAAATCAACAAATTTTTCCATGAAATCATCAAGCAGTTCAGGGGCAAGACCATATTTGCTCTCCTCTCCGGAGATGTTCATTTCAAGCAAAACGGGCATTATCATGTTATTCTTTTCTGCCTGCCTGTTAATCTCCTCAGCAAGATGTATGCTGTCCATTGAATGGATCAGTGATACCTTATCCATAATGTATTTAACTTTGTTTGTCTGAAGATGTCCGATGAGATGCCAGTCAACCTTGGGGTATTTAAGTTCTTCGGTTTCCTGTTTTTCGAGAAGTTTCTGAACTCTGTTCTCGGCAAAGTGCGTAAGGCCGCAGTCTTTTGCTTCAATAACTTCCTTTGCGGTTACTGTCTTGCTTACGGCAACCACGGTGATTTCTTCAGGCTTTCTTCCTGCTCTTGCGCAGGCATTTTCCAGTCTTTCCTGTACTCTTAAAACATTGTCTCTGATACTCATTTCAACAGTTCTCCTATGTCCACACTAGCCGGATTCTGCACGTACATATCATTCGGTGATACCGCCTTTGCCGTGTCCTCTCCGTACGATTCTCTGTTAGTTATTATTGCATATTCATCATTGAACGAATCAACATTAACATATAAGCTTTCCACGTAATTTGCTCGTATAAGTGTAATTTTAGCGGTCACACGGGCACTGTCCCAATCGGTCAGCGCTTTTACCGGAACCTTCATTCCGTTTATGGACTGAAGCACGATATCCGCGTTTCTCACTCTGTACGATATTGTCTGCGGCTGGGCTGTTGTGCATTTCAGCAGCACCTCAGCTCCGTTCTCGTTAACTTCAAATCTTTCCACGGTTCCCTTGAAACTGAATTCTCTGTTGTCTGCCTGAACCGTGACGGTTGTGCCTTTTTTTGTCTCTCCGTGTCTGTATCCCGGAAGATTTAAAAGGACGTAATAATCGAATTCTCCGTTTATTTTAAATACGGCGTCTCCTTTTTTTACAGTTGTTCCGTTTTTGCTTTCTCCGTTTTCTGCAACGTTTTTCAGGTTATATGAACGTGCATTTTCAAAATCAAGCTCGTTCATCATATCCTCATATCCGTCTATGCAATATGAAACTATTCCGGAAACGGGAGCCTTAACAGCCTTTGTGTCTGAACCCATTTTTTTAAGGAGGGCTTCTTTCTTTTGTTTGAGGGCTGCTATGTATTCATCCTTTGAAGAAACATCTGACGAAAGTCCGTTTTTCAGTGTGAAGTACGTGTCTATGCTTGCTTCTGTGTCCTGGTAATCTCTGAAGGAACCTCTGACCGAGTGTCTTGACGAATCGATAAGTGCATCCGTTATTGCCTTTGAAAGCTGGCCTCCGCCTGAAAGAAGAGTTGTGAAGGTTGAATCACTGTATGTGTCAGCCGCAACAATCTGCGTATCAACTTTGATGAGTTCAAGTGCGGTTTCTTCCTGGTCCGGATTTGTTATGTATGCAACTGTCTCATCCTTTGCCGCACGTTCGCCTTCCTTTATGGCGGCAATTACTTTTCCGTTTGACTCAGCGGTTGCAACCTGTTCCTTTCTCATAAACTTAATTGTACCGGACGCCGTTTTTTCGAGGGATCCGTTTTGAATATATCCTGTTACGATGTCAGAGGATCTCTTGGGAATTGTGATGCTCAGTATGACAACAACAAACACAACAACGAGTACAAGCATCAAAATATGCTTGTATCTTTTATTCTCTTTTTGAGGTGTATTCTCCTGCTTCTTCAGCAGTCTCGAATAAAGATCCGTTGCCAATTTCAGTTTCCTTCTTTTATGATTTGGTCCGCAGCGATGAGTGCCGCAAGTTTAACATTTGCATACGTGAGACCGCCCTGCATGTATGCTATATACGGGGGTCTGATTGGTCCGTCAGCAGAAAGTTCTATTGATGATCCCTGTATAAATGCTCCTGCTGCCATTATTACCGGATCATTGTATCCGGGCATATCCCACGGCTCAGGTGAAACAAACGAGTCAACCGGAGCAGCCATCTGAATTGCTTTGCAGAATTTTATAAGTTTTGCGGGATCATTGAATTTTATAGCCTGAACTATGTCTGATCTTAAACTGTCTGATGCGGGAGATGTTTCAAAGCCGAGTCTTTCAAATACAGCTGATGTGAATACGGCTCCCTTAAGACTTTCTGACGTAATATGAGGAGCCATGTAAAAGCCCTGAATCATGTCTCTGTTGTTGCCGATTGATGCTCCCACGTGAGCACCCAGGCCCGGAACCGTAAGTCTTTCCGCACAAAGTTTTACGAGTTCTTTTCTTCCGACAATATACCCGCCCGTCTTAGCAAGACCACCGCCCGGATTCTTTATGAGAGAGCCCGCCATTATATCAGCTCCGACATTTGTAGGCTCAGTTGTGTCCACGAATTCTCCGTAGCAGTTATCAACCATTACGATTGTGTCAGGGCTGGCTTCTTTTACGGCTGCAATTATTTTACCGATTTCGGCCATTGTAAAAGACTCACGGTAATCATATCCTCTGGATCTCTGAATTACAGCCATTTTTGTGTTTTCTGTTACCGTTGCTGCTATTCCTTCATAGTCCGGGCTTCCGTCCGGTAAAAGGTCAACCTGTCTGTATTTAATTCCGTATGCAAGAATAGAGGATGAGTTTCCGTCAAATCCGATTACATTATCAAATGTGTCATAAGGCTTTCCCGTTACAGCAACAACTTCATCTCCCGGGCGAAGAATTCCGTAATAGCAAAGAGCAATGGCATGTGTTCCGCATACGATTTGTGATCTTACCAAAGCATCCTCAGTGTCAAAAACATCGGCATATATTTTATCAAGAGCATCTCTTCCGTCATCATCATATCCGTAACCTGTGGTTCCGTGAAGATGACGTTCTGCAAGCCCTGCATTTTGCATTGCTTTAAGAACCTTTATCTGATTAAAATCGCGGATTTCATCAATTTCCCTGAAACGGTTTTGAAGGGACTCCTCTACCAAAGTTCCCATGCGGCATACTTCTTCATCTATGCCATATTGTTGATGTATTATTTCTTCGAATGTCATATCTCAGCCTCTTATCTTTTGTAATATGTATATATTATCACTCAAACCTTCAAATGACAATTATCACTGCGTGGGATCACGCTTGGAATTGGGGTCAATTTCATATTTGAGAGACGTCCAGAGCTCAGGCTCGGGATCGCCGTTTACCATTTCAACTATTGTTCCCGATTTGCAGTTATCATAAATCCACTTGCAGTCAACTATGCGCATGCGAATGCAGCCATGGGATCTCGGGTATCCGAGCATATTCCACTCTTTTGCCTGAAGCGTGTTTTCATTCTGCCTGTCATATGTTTCGGAATGCATCATAAATCCCGTATGATAACCCTTTGCCGTACTTCCCGAAATACTGTTGATTTTCATAAGAAATGTTACATACTGAAGCCAGCACGGGGCACCGTCACTTGTTACATTCATCCAACGATGCTTATCATTGATTACCATAAACTTGCATACGGGAGTCTTGGTGTACTCCATATATTTCATACCCGTGGAAACAAGAAATGTTCTTATTGGATTTCCTGTCGGATTTCCCTGTGCGTCTTTTTTATACACACGTGCAATCTGCGAATTGAGATTGATTGTGATATAGTACTGGCTCTGAATCCTTGCAGACATTGATGTATGATGTGATTCTCTCACATAATTTGCATTACTGTTTTTTGATGAAGCATACGGCATTCTGCCTGTTACACCAAAGAAAAGTTTGAATTCCTTCCATGCGGAAATAAGTTTTTCTTTTGTTGCGGGACCTACATTTCCGTCAACCGAAAGTCCGTAATGCTTCTGGAAAAGCTTTATTGCCTGAGCAGATCCTCCGCCGTAGCTTCCGTCAACGGGAACGGGATATCCAAGGTCCGCCAAAATTGACTGAACCCAATATGCATCATTTCCGCCTGTACCGATCTTGATTGAATAAAGCGGCTCTGAATATTCATCTGCATTGTATTTACATTCCGTAAGAGGAGTCGGCTTTGAAGACACGCCTTTCAGTTCACACCATTTTTCATAAAGCACGACTATGGTTATCGTGCCTGCACTGCCGTCTGATACAAGTCCGTTTGATCTTTGGAAAGCTTTTACCGCAGCTGTTGTTCCGTTACCGTATCCGCCGTCAACAGCTATGTCGTATCCTGTGTTTGCAAGAACTGACTGTACCCACATTACACCCTTGCCTGAAGAACCGATTTTCACTCCGCTTACCGGAATCGCATAATCATCCGGATTGTATTTGAAAGATTTGAATTTAATTTCCGCGTCACATCCGCTGTTCCAGTCAGAGGCCCAGCCGGAAGGCATTTTGAACATATCACATTCAATAAGTTCAAGTCCCGTACAACCTTCAAAAACAGCCGAACCCATTTCGCTGATGCTTACCGACAAGCTTATGTTTTTAACATTAACAAAGTTCTCGAAAGCTTTTGAAGGAAGACCCGTTATTGCTTTGTCAATTACGATGTATTTAACTGATGAACTGATGACTGACCACGGAGATACCGTGAAATCCACATTGCCGCTGCCTTTTACATATAAGGTTTCTTCTGCCGCGCGATATTCGAATTTTGCAGCTTCTCCGCAGGAACCGTAAAGTTCAGGTGTGGGAGTCGGAGCCGGACTCGGAGAAGGAGTTGCATTCTTCTCATCAAGCTTTTTTATAAGAATGTTTCTTGTGGCATGACCCACATTGCCGTCCTGTTCAAGACCATTTGCCTTTTGGAACTGTTTTACAACTGATGCTGTTACGCTTCCGAAGCTGCCGTCTATGCTTATTGGATATCCGAGTTTTGCAAGCATTGCCTGCACCCAGTATGCGTCATTTCCTTTTGCGCCTGTTCTTACGCTTCCGGTGGGAACAGCAAACGAAGCCGGATCGGTTTTGTCTTTCGGAGTTTCCGGTGTTGCTCCGCCTTTAAGAACATTCCATTTTTCGAGTAATTTCGCTCTTGTGGCAGGGCCCACACTGCCGTCAGCATCAAGACCGTTTGATGCTTGGAATTCTTTTACCGCTGCTGACGAACCGTTGCCGAAACTGCCGTCAACTGCTATGGGATATCTCAGCTTTGCCAACACTGATTGAACCCAAAAAGCATCGTTACCCTTAGTGCCCACGCGTACACTTTGTGTGGGTACTGAATAATTGTCAGGATTATATTTTAATTCCTCTGCCGACAGTGTGAAATTAAAGCTGAAAGAAGTCAGCAATATCACAGCTGCCAGTAAAAGTGCAATGTTCTTTTTCATTTTGGGATTTCCTTTTGTAAAAGTAGATTAATTATACATAACTATAAGATGATAATCAACAATGATTCTTGACTGAAAATAACTGAAATGGTAGCATTTTGTCATAAAATACATGGAGAAAAAGCAAATGCTCGGAGTACTTTTACTGCTGGTTTACATAATTCTCGGAATATGTCTTGCGCATATTCTTTTTACCGGTAAAAATGCAATTACGAAAATATGGTTAGGTGCCGTTTTCGGCATTGTCGGACTTATGTGGTCTCACGTGCCCTTCTCTTTTATGATGGGATTCACAAAGGGATCTCACATTTTAGGTCTTTTACTTTTTTGCTGTCTGATATTTGTTGCGGGAACACTGAGACAGAAAAAAACAGGCGTATTCCCGAACCCGTTTAAGAATTTCAAAAAAACATGGCACATTGATGTCACAAAATCAGTTTCATGGATGATGGTTGTTTTTGTCATATTCATGCTCATCGCAACCATTCTTCTCTTTACCCACACATTGTCCCCTTCGGGTGACGGCGGTTATACAACAGGCCAGGCAACCTATGGTGACATGAATTTCCATCTCAATATCATTACCAGTGTTTCGAAGCAGGAAACATTCCCGCCGGATTACAGTATTTTCCCGGGTGAGAAGCTTGATTACTATTTCTTCTGTGATTCGGTTTCATCATCTCTGCTCACATTCGGAACCGGGCTCAGACTTGCCTATATCCTGCCGATGCTTGTCGGCTTTGCTGCTGTATTCATGGGCTTCTGGATTTTAGCTGATACAATTCTTAAGGACAGGAAGAAAACACTTCTTGCTTTTATCTTCCTTTTCTTAAACGGCGGTCTCGGAACTGTATATTTCCTGAATAAAGAGAAATTCAACGACATCTTCTTCGGATATTACTGCACTCCGACAAATTACAGATTCAAAGGTGACGGCGAGCCCACTCTGATTTGGGTTAACTCAATTGCAGACATGCTTCTTCCTCAGAGAGCTACGCTTTTCGGCTGGATGGTTATCATTGCAATATTCTGGCTTTTATACAATGCGGTATTCGAAAGAGACAGAGATGCGTTTCTCCCTGCAGGCGTACTTGCGGGACTTGCTCCGATGATTCAGACTTATGCATATTTTGCAACAGGTCTTGTTGCTCTTTGCTGGCTCATATATTCATTTGTGCAAATCAGAGAAATCAAAGGTAAAAAAGTCAGCCAGCTTAAAGCTGTCGCGCTTAAGGAAAGAATAATCGACTGGCTCAAATTCGGCATTCCCGCTGTGGTGTTTGCCGTGCCCCAGTTCTTTATTTGGATATTCAAAGCAGTTGAAGGCGAAAGTTTCTTAAACATTCAGTTTAATGCATTTAATGAGGCAGGAGACTTCTGGCCCTGGTTCTGGATTAAGAATGTGGGACTTGTTGCGATTCTTCTCATTCCCGCTTTCATTATGGCATCAAGAAAGATGAAAGCCGTTTATTCGGGTGCTCTTCTCATTTTTACAGTTACTGAAATTGTCGTATTCCAGACATTCACATACGACAACAACAAACTGTATTTCATGTGGTATCTCTTCAGCTGCATACTTGTAGCCGGCTGGATTGTTGATATGCTCGGTAAAATAAAGACCAAATCAATAAAACCGATTATCGTTGCACTTGTTGTATTCATCGCAACAAATGCAGGCATTCTTTCTCTTTCAAGAGAAATCATTTCCGGTTTTCCGATTGAAGATCAGTTCTACTGCAACATAGGAATATACAGTGCAGATCAGGTTAAGGCATGTGAGTTCATTGATGAAAACCTCGAAAAAGACGCAACCTTCCTGTCGGCATACAATCACACAAATGCAATCGCCGCTTTGACAGGAAGAAACATTTACTGCGGCTCGGGCACGTTCCTGAATTCTCACGGTGTTGATTATGCCGGCCGTCAGCAGCTTATAGAGCTGATGTTTAGGTCAGGAGAAGATTTCGAACGCAACAAGGCAAAATGCGGAATTGATTATGTGTATATTTCAGGTTCCGAGCGAGGTTCAATAAGAGATTTGAACGAACAGTATTTCGCAGATAATTATCCGTGCATTTACGATGTGGACGGAGTAAGAATTTTCGATGTCAGATAAGCAAAAAAAGCATGTCTTACGACAAACTTTCTTTAATAAGATTTTCAGCGTGATTTAACGTTATTTGAGAGTCAGGGTTTCCGTCAAGCAATCTTGCGATTTCCCTGACTTTTTCCTTGTAATCAAGTATTTTGGCACATATATGAGTGCGTCCGTCAGTGCCTTCTGCCTTTGACAGCAGTATGTTGTTGTCCGCCTTAACCGCAATCTGAGTTGAGTGTGTTACGCAAAGCACCTGATGTGATTTCGAAATCTTTTTAAGCTTCATTCCGACAGTATCTGCGGTCTTTCCGCTTATGCCTACGTCAATTTCATCGAATATCAGCGCCGGTATCATGTCAGTGTCCGCAAGGATTGATTTGATTGCCAGCATTATTCTTGAAAGTTCGCCGCCTGATGCTGTCTTTGCAACCGGTTTTACCGGCTCTCCTCTGTTTGCTGAAACAAGGAATTCCGCACTGTTGCATCCGTTTTCGCCAAATGAATCAGTTTGGGAAACAGCGGTTTCAAACGATGCTCCCGGCATTTCAAGCTCTGCAAGTTCTGCACGGATTTCCTTTGAGAGAATATCTGCTATGTTCTTTCTTACTTTTGTAAGAGCATCACTGTCTTCTTTCAGTGTAAGCTTCGCCTTTTCAAATCTTGCGGCAAGCTTGTCGGCCTCCTCTTCTCCGTCTTCCAGATCGTACAGTTCTTTTTGTGCTGTCGTGAGGCTTTCTTCAAGGTCATCTCCGTACTTATCGGTAAGGTCGCAGATTGCATCAATTCTGTTCTCCGTCTCTCTGAGCTCCTCGGGAGAAAACTGTGTGTCGTCAAACATGTTTCTGAGTTCGTGAAGAACGTCCTCAAGACCGTATTTTATTTCATTCATTTTTGATGAAATCTCAGCATATTTTTCCGCAACATCCGAAATTGAGTCAAGAGCTCTTGCTCCGGATGATATTATTTCAAGTGCGCCCTGACATTCTGCTCCGTCACTTTCTATTGCATTAACCGCAACAGAGATGCTTTCCGCAATTTCTTCTCCGTTTTCCAGCACTTTTTGCTTTTCAAGCAGCTCCTCAAGTTCGCCTTCTTTTACATTGGCTCCCTCTATTTCCTGAACCTGCTCACGAAGTTCTTTTATTCTTTTTGCTCTTTCTTCAGGGCTTAAATTGTTATTCTGTATTTTTTCTTTTATCGAAACATATTCAGCGAAGTCATTTTTGTACTTCAAAAAGGCATCTGCAGACTGGATGTCTCCGAAAGAATCCACAAAACCGAGATGGTTATCCGGATTCATCAATGTCGTGTTGTCGTGCTGTCCGTGGATGTCTATTAACAGTTCGCTGACCTCTCTTAAGTTCGAGAGAGTTACTGTCTTTCCGTTGATTCTGCATATGTTTCTGCCGGCAGTATTAAGTTCACGGCTTACGATTACCGTACCGTCTTCCTCCGGCTCTATTCCCAGTGAAAGGAGTTT
The DNA here is from genome assembly GCA_945965275.1 of uncultured Clostridia bacterium. GTDB lineage: Bacteria > Bacillota > Clostridia > UBA1212 > SIG427 > CAMFNB01. The sequence continues at coordinate 12,445 of CAMFNB010000028.1, forward strand.
CGAATCAGTGACAATCGGGTCCTGGTAAAAAGTACCCGAAACACTGCAGCTTTCTTCGCCGCTTCTGATAAGTTCCTTGTTCGATCTTGCTCCCAGCATAAATCCGATAGAATCAACAACAACTGACTTTCCGGCACCGGTTTCACCTGTAATACAGTTAAGGCCGTCACCGAATTCAATTTCCAATTTATCTATGAGAGCTATGTTTTTAATGAGCAGGTATTTCAGCATTATATGTTATTTTACCAATCCTCTTAATGTTTCCACTATGCTTGCGGCAATTTCCTCTGATTTTGCAGCAAGAAAAATAGTATCGTCGCCTGCTATAGTTCCGATGATTTCATCAATCTTAAGTGAATCTATTGCGGCTGCAACAGCCTGTGCCATACCGTTAAGAGTTTTCACGACAACGATGTTTCCGCCGTTCTCTGCAGAAATAAACGCATGAGCGTATACGGTAAGCATTTTGCCGGTAAGAGATGCGCCGGGCTTATCCATTGTGCTGTAAAAAGTCTTTCCGTGGCTGTCTGAAACCTTAATGAGCTTTAAAGATTTGATGTCTCTTGAAACTGTGGCCTGTGTGACATTTTCACCTGCTTCAATGAGTCTGTCCGCCAGCTCGGACTGTGTTTCAATTCTGTATTTGTTTATTAATTCTAATATAAGAGCCTGTCTTGTGTTCTTTTTCATAATCCTTCCTTGGTCCTCATTTCCATGATGTAGTCTCTGCGGGCATTCTTTGTTCTGAGGGCCTCAAAGAATCCCGGCGGATTTATTCTTAATATTTTAAGTGACTTTTCAGCTTTCCTGCAGATGATTTTGTCACCTTCCTGAATGTCACAGGTTTCTCTTCCGTCAAGCGAAACAGACACACCGCTTTGGGATCTTACAACCTTTACGCTGAGTGTTGCATCAGGTCCCGTTACCACTGATCGTCCGTTTACGAAATGAGGACACTTTGGTGAAGCAATCATTACATCTGCACCCGGTATTACAATCGGTCCGCCTGCAGAAAGTGAGTATCCCGTGGAACCTGTCTGTGTTGAAAGTACGATTCCGTCACAGGGATAAATTTCCACCGTTTCTTCGTTTACGAGAAGCTCAAGATATGCAACCTTGTTAATCGAAATCTGAGAAATAACGCAGTCATTTACCGCAGTTCCGAGATACTCGCTTTCTCCGTTATGCAATGAGTGTACGTCAATGCAGGTTCTTTCCTCAATTCTGTATTCTTTATTAATGATTGTTTCAATCGTTCCTCTTATGTTATTGGCATCCATTTCGGTGAGCATACCGAGTGTTCCGAGATTAAGTCCGAATACAGGCACGTCATATTTAAGGGCAAAAGCGGCAGCCTTAAGAAAAGTTCCGTCTCCGCCGATACTTATACACATATCCGGAGTTTCATCTTTTAATCGCAGGTCAAAATAATCTATGCCCGCCTTTGACAAAACCGTGCTTAATTCATTGAAGCTTTGTGTTGCTTCCACTTTATTGTTGTTTTTGTAAATACCAATTTTCATTATTAATAATTATACTTTTTAATGTATTTTTTTGCAATAAGCAAAAACTCCCGATTTCCGTCTCCGCCGGTTATGGGAGACTCGCATTCTTTAAGAATTTCAAATCCCATACTCTCCGCAAATTTCTTCATTTCAGGCATTACTTTTGCAAGAAGTTTTTTGTCTTTCACCACTCCGCGTTTATCAAGCGCCTTCCTTCCCACCTCAAACTGTGGCTTAACCAAAAATACGGCCAATCCGTTTTCCTTCAGCATTTTATACACACTGGGAATTACCAGTCTCAGTGAAATAAAAGAAACATCCGTTGCAGCAAAATCCGCGGTTTCATAAAATTCAGAAAGTTCGTCGCTTCTGATATCGGTACCTTCGAGATTTATCACGCGGGAATCCCTTGCCAGCTTCTCGTCAAGCTGTCCGTGTCCCACGTCAACTGCAAGAACTTTTTTTGCACCTCTCTGTAAAAGGAATTCAGTAAATCCGCCTGTGGAAGCACCGACATCAACGCACAATGAATTCTTTACGTCAATATCATACACGTCAAATGCACCGGCAATTTTAAGAGCACCTCTTGAAACAAAGGGTACCGGGTCGTCTGAGGCCTCTATGCTGTCATCTTCCGACACAACAAAAGACGGCTTGGTAATTACATTTCCGTTAACCTTCACCAAGCCCATTTCAAGAGCACGCTTTGCCCGTTCTCTGCTTTTGTATATTTCTTTTTCGGTAAGAAAAACATCAATTCTCGGCATCTTGTTTCTTCTTTGCCTTTACAAGTTTTTCCGCAGCATCCGAAAGTGACATTGCATCCATTCCGTATATTTTGTGAATCTCACCTATTTTACCGTGAGGAATTGTTTCATCAGGAAGTCCTATCATATTAAACGGAACCACTATTCCTTTTGATGCAAGAAGCTCCGCAACTGATGAACCCAGTCCTCCGCATTTTACTCCGTCCTCGATGGTTATTGCCGCACCGCATTTTTCAATTGCCTGTAAAATATTCTCATCATCAAGAGGAGCAAGGAATCTTGCATTGAAGCAAAGTGCTCTGATTCCTCTTTTTCTCAGTTCGGCAACTGAATTCATGGCTGTCTCAACCATTTTACCGATTGCAATTATTACAATGTCAAAGGAAACAATCGGAGCGTAGTTCATAAACACGCCTTTTCCGTATTCAACCGGATTCTTTTTAAAGAAATCTCTGTCAAAAGAATATGCATCCTTTGCAGGATATCTGATTGCAAAAGGACCTTTCAGCATTTTTGAGTCCTTTTCAAAAACACCCTTTGAAACATCCATCATCTGTGCAAGTTCCTCAGCACAGCATGGTGCCGCAACCGTAACATTGGGCAGATGATTGAGATACGAAAGATCATAAATACCCTGGTGTGTTTCTCCGTCAGGTCCGCACACTCCGGCTCTGTCCACGCCGATTACCATCGGCACATCCTGTATGGCGGCATCATGAAGAAGCTGGTCATATGCTCTCTGAAGAAATGTAGAATAAATTGCAACATAAGGCTTGAGTCCGCCCTTTGACATGCCTGAGCAAAGAGTGACCGCATGCTGTTCTGCAATTCCCACGTCAAAATATCTCTCCGGGAATTCTTTTTTGAATATTGAAAGACCCGTGCCCGTAGGCATGGCTGCAGTTACGGCAACGATGTCCTTGTCCTCCTCAGCCATATATTTCAGTTTTGTGCCGAATGTCTTGGAAAAAGAAATCGTGTTGTCAGTAACCGTCTTCCCCGTTTCTTTGTCAAACGGATTTGTTCCGTGGAACGCAGACGGGTTTTCTTCGGCAGGGGCATAACCCTTACCCTTCTTCGTGACAACATGTATGATTGTCGGCCCGTTTGTTTCAAAAGCCTGTTCAAGGACAACCTTCATTGCCTTTATGTTGTGTCCGTCCACGGGGCCGAAATGCTTAAACCCGAAATCTTCGAATAGTTTTGAATCAACAAAATATGATTTGATTGATTCTTTGATTTTATGCATTGCTCTGTCTAAAGGCTTTCCGATTCGCGGAATTTTTGCAAGTACGGATTTAACACCTTTCTTTGCTTTTAAATATCCTCTTCTGCTTCGGATTTTGCTGAGACGCTTTGACATTCCGCCCACATTTTGGTCAATGGACATACCGTTGTCGTTAATTATGACTGTGAGCTTTGTATTTGTTCTTCCCGCATCGTTGATGGCTTCAAGCGCCATTCCGCCTGTAAGAGAACCGTCTCCTATTACTGCAACAACATTATAGTTCTCACCCTTGAGATCTCTTGCTCTGCACATTCCCAGTGCTGCGGAAACAGATGTTGAACTGTGTCCTGTATTGAATGCATCAGCATCACTTTCGGATGTCTTCGGAAATCCGCTGAGTCCGCCCAGCTGACGAATGGTCTCCATTTGTTCGTTTCTGCCGGTGAGAATTTTATGGACATAGCTTTGGTGTCCTACATCCCATATGATTCTGTCTTTATACGGATCTAGAAATGAATAAAGTGCAAGTGTGAGTTCGACTATTCCCAGGTTTGAGGCAAGATGTCCGCCTGTCTTGGAAACAATTTCAACAAGTTGCTCACGTATTTCCCCCGAAAGCTGTTCAAGTTCCGCATCATTAAGTTTTTTTATGTCTTCCGGATAATTTCCGCTGTATAAAAGTCCGTTCAAATTAATAGTCTCTTTCCAATAAGAATATTGCAAGTTCCTTTAAGAAGTCACCCTTCTCGCCAAAACTTTCAGCAAGTGAAATTGCCTTGTCGGTAAGCTCACTTAAAAGATTTTTACAGTAATCAATGCCCTTTACTCTTGCAAGAGAGCGCTTATCCTCTTTTTCGTCTCTGCCTATTGCTTTTCCAAGTTTTGCCGTGTCACCTTCAATATCCAGGATATCATCCTTAATTTGGAAGGCAAGTCCGATGGCATCAGTGTATTCAATCAATCGCTTTGCTTCATCACTGTCCTCTTTTTTACTGATTGCGGCAGCCATTCTTGCAGGAGCCGAAAGAAGGCATCCTGTCTTTAATTTATACATGTATCTTACTGTTTCTTCATCAACCTCTTTGCCCTCTGACTCAAGGTCGACAATCTGTCCGCCGATCATGCCTTCCGCACCCGATGCATCGGAAAGAGCGGCAATTGCTTTAACTGCTGCAAGTGCATTTTCCGCAGGAAGTCCTGAAGCTGCTGCGGATGTGATTTCAAAAGCTTTGTTCAGGAGTGCATCACCTGCCAAAATTGCAGTGGCTTCATCAAACTCTATATGGCATGTTGGTCTGCCTCTCCTTAAATCATCGTTATCCATTGCCGGAAGGTCGTCATGAATAAGTGAATATGTGTGAATCATTTCAAGTGCGCAACCGAAAAGAAGAGCCGCATCATCGCAACCGCCGAGAATTTTTGTTGCTGCTATTGTGAGAACCGGTCTGATTCTTTTACCGCCCGCAAGAAGGCTGTATCTCATTGCCTTATATACGTTTCCCTGAGGATTGTCTTTTTCGGGAAGCAGCTCATCCAATTTTGCATTAACAATATCGATATATTCCCTGAACTGTTCTTTAAATGTCATATTTCCTCCTCCTCGGGTTCTCCGTTTTCATCTGCCGTAACTTTGGTAATAAGTTTGTCGTATGCGTCAAGGAGTCCGTCACAGTATTTGATAAGCTCCGCACCCTTTTTGAAATATTCAATTGATTTGTCAAGAGGAACACTGCCCTTTTCCATTTCGCTGATTATTCCTTCAAGTTCAGCCATTGCCTCTTCGTATGTCTTTTTCTTTTCGCTCATTTCTTAATACCTCCGAGGGTTGAGTTATGAAGAACAACTTCGAATTCTTCTCCCGATTTGAGTTGTGCTTCGTTTGTAACAACTTTTCCGTCCGTGTTTTTAATTATTCCGTATCCTCTGTCAAGCACTGCCATGGGATTCATGGAGCTTAGCTTTGTACGGCATATTTCGTTCCCGTGTCTTGCTGCCTGTAAAATGTTTTTCGCTGCATACTGAAGATCATCTGTCATTCTGTCCAGTGTTTCTCTCTTGTCGGAAAGCATTGATTCCGGGTGTTTGAACACTCTGCTTTCTTTTAGCGCCGTAAGTCTTGTTCTCAGCATTTCAGCTTTATGTTTCGGTCCTGCAGCAAGTCTTCTTCCCGCATCCTGTATTGCATATTTAAGGTCAGCAAATTCGGGTACTGCCAATTCTGCGGCTGCTGACGGTGTAGGTGCTCTCATATCCGCAACAAAGTCGGCTATG
>CAMFNB010000029.1 GCA_945965275.1 uncultured Clostridia bacterium
TTAAAATGTGATTTGCCGTCTTTGTCTTTTCCCTGGTAAAACTTGTATCCGTCTTTCTCTGCCCACGAAATCTCCACCGGCTCTCCTACGGAAATTTCCTGCTCGAACTTAATATCCAGCTCTTCAATGGCTTCGAAGTCATATCTTTCTGCCGGCATCATGTCTTCAATCCACTCTATATACTTTGCATTATTTACGTGTCTGTTGTGATCATAATCTGAATAAAGCGGAATCTTTTTTACGGAATCTTCAGGTTCGAAAATATATCTTTCTTTTTCAAGCTTGAAAACCTCAGGCTGCATTGCACTGTCCGGGAAAGGCGGAAGTGAAACGGCTGTCGGTCTTTCGATTGATCTCTTTTTGAAGTTCAGAAGCACCCATTCGGAGTTTGCTTCGGCAACAAGTTCTCCGTCTTCCGTTTCCACCCTGTATCCTCTCTCAAATATGAGTCTCGGATGCCCTTCGGGGAATGATGAAATACGGATTTTTTCCGTTGCCTGAGGATATTTGAACATTTTGATGTTCAGTCTCGTTATGACAAAGCACACATCCTCGGCAAGCAGAGCTTCCCAGCCCCAGCCGTACTGTGCACTGTCTTTCCCTGCGACCTCCTGCATAAGTGCAACAAGAGCAGATACCTTGATTCTGTTCGTCAGGTCTGCGTCCCTGTAGCTTATCTCTGTTGTTTCGGTATACATAAGAATTAACCTCTGTCTAATTGCTCTATGTGAGTTCATTTTACTAAAAATTATGCTATAATTCAAATGATATGAAAAAGAAGCTGATAAAAACATTTATATTGATATTTTCACTTATATTACTGTTCTCGGCATGCGGTAAAAATACTGAAACCGATGACATCAAAAAGACTGTCATTGCCACGAATTTCGTTGCATATGATTTTGCGAGACAGCTGCTTGGAGACATTGCAAATATAAGCATGCTCCTCCCCGTGGGAACAGAGTCTCATACCTATGAACCCACGGCTCAGGATATTCTGAAAATTCAAAGCTGCGATCTTCTGATTTATAACGGCGGAGAAAGTGAAGAATGGATTGACAGCATTTTGGAATCTCTTCCCCGCCATATTGAAACATTCAGAATGATTGACTGTGTTGAATTACTGAGTGAGGACGGCGAAGAAGATGAATATGACGAACATGTATGGACATCACCTGCCAATGCCCTGAAAATAGTTGCTTCTCTTAATGAAAAACTGAACGATATTTTCCCGGAGGATGCAGACAACATTACAGCCAACACAAACGAATACAGTGATGAGCTTTTCGGACTTTATATTGATTTTGCGGAAGCCTTTTCAGATGAATCAAATAAGGTATTGGTGTTCGGAGACAGATTCCCGTTTAAATATCTTGTAAATGAATTCGGAGTTGAATACCATGCCGCATTTTCGGGCTGCTCTTCCGAAACAGAGCCGGATGCCAAGGTTATGTCAGAACTCATAAACATTATAAAAGAAAAGAACATAGACAGAGTTTTCTGTATTGAATTTTCCAGCGAAAACATTGCCCGCGCAATATCAGATGCCACAGGGGTAAAGATAAGAAAATGGGACAGCTGCCACAATGTCACCAAGGACCAGTTTGATGCCGGAGAAACATATATTTCTCTCATGAAAAACAACATTGCCGCATTGCAGGACTGACATAAATGATATATAATATCAATATGAGTCGGGTCTTACGCAACGTAACTTTGTGAACCTCGTCAGGTCCGGAAGGAAGCAGCGATAAGCGAACCCTTGCGTGTGACGTAAGCAGCCCGGCTCTTTTTTTATTAACTATAAAACTCGGAGGAGTTTATCATGGCATATATCGCATTATACAGAAAGTGGAGACCTCAGAATTTTGATGAGGTTGTTGAGCAGGAAAGCGTTGTGCAGATTCTGCGTAACTCGGTTATTCAGGACAGAATAGCTCATGCTTATCTTTTCTGCGGAACCAGAGGTACCGGTAAAACAACACTTGCGAAAATCTTCGCACGTGCAATCAACTGTCTCCACCCCGAAAACGGAAATCCGTGTAATGAATGTGAAATCTGCAAAGGACTTCGTGACGGAAGCATTCTTGATGTAACTGAAATCGATGCTGCATCAAATACCGGTGTTGACAATGTCAGAGACATCATCGAAGAGTCAATGTATGCAACGGCTCAGGCAAAATATCGTGTGTATATCATCGATGAGGTACACATGCTCACAAACAATGCCTTCAATGCCCTTTTAAAGACTTTGGAGGAACCGCCTAAAAACGTGGTGTTCATACTTGCCACTACAGAGCCCCACAAGCTTCCTGTCACTGTACTTTCAAGATGCCAAAGATATGATTTTAAGCGCATTTCACGTAACGGAATTGTTGAAAGACTAAAAGACATCTGTCATCATGACCAGATTGAATACACAACCGAAGCACTTTCATTCCTTGCAGACAAATCAGACGGTGCCCTTCGTGATGCCATCAGTCTTCTTGACCAGGCATACAGTGCATCAACGGGACCGATTACACTGGACTCTGCAAGAGAGGCCACGGGTTCATTAAAATCAGATACCGTTCTCGCCTTTTGTCAGGCGCTCATTAATTCTGACGGTATTTCTCTTTTGAGATACACAGATGCCATCTTTGCCGACGGCAAAGATCCGTCATATTTCATAGGAGAGCTCCTTTCCGCTTTCCGCGATTTGCTGCTTGCAATCACACTTAAAAATCCCGAAGAGTTTTTAACGGAAACTCCTGAAGGAATCGAAAAGCTTCGCGAAATCGGAAAAGATACGAATTCAACAGAAATCAGTTATTTAATCAAGAGTCTTTCCGCTGTTGACGCTCAGCTCAAATGGGCAGTTCAGAGAAAGATTTTATTCGAGGCGGAAATGCTTCGCCTTTGCGACAGACGTCCGGAAGACACTGACGCACAGCTTCGTGACAGAGTTTCTCTTCTTGAAAAAAGAGTTGCGGATTTAACGGCAAAGGGTGTAAAAATCGCTCATGTTTCGGCACCCTCCGCTCCTGTTGCAGTTCCTGCTCCGGCACCTGCTCCCGCAGTTGTTTCGGCTTCTGATTCTTTATCAGCACCTGTAAAAGAAGACCCTGCTCCGGAAAATGTTCCTGTAAGGGAAGCGCCGGCAGCAGCCGAAAGCTCAGTTAACGATGATCTTCTCGAAGCTTTTTTAGATACACTTGATATGCCGACAAAAGTCGGACTTAAGAAATGCAAAGCATTTTTACAGGGAGACACTCTCTGCTTCCTTGCTGAGAATCAGGGAATACTTTCAATGGTTCATCCTGAGAAAGCAGCTGAATATGCCGACAAAGCCACAAGAGTATTCGGACGCGAAATGAAAATTATCATAAAAGAAGGAAAAGATATAAGCGAAATCAACACTGACTCAGCGGTCGGTGCCGACAAGCCAATTGAAGAGGTTGTTGACATTGATATGCTGGCAGGACTTATCATGGAGGAATTTTAAATGATCGACGCTGTATTATTAAGTTCACTTGCAAAGGTATTCCCTCAGTATGACTTACCTATGGACTGCAAGAAAACAAAAGGCTCAATGCTTAAAAACGAAGCCTACTCTTTCCAGGTTGCTTATCGCTACTCAGGCGACAGCATGATGAACCTTCCGGTTTATGTCGAAGTTGATTCAGACCTGGGCGATGCACTCACATACAGAATGGTTGAAACCGTTCCGTGTGATTTTCCTATGTACCCTAACAATCCGGGTGTGGGACTCGTTGTTCAGGAAGAAGGTCTTGTTCATCCTGAGTCACCTGTATTCCCTGATGTTTTAAGACCCGGCAACAAACCCTTGTGGATTTTACACAATCAGTGGCGCAGCCTTTGGTTCACAATCGACGGCACAAAGAAAGCTTTAAAGCCCGGTGTACACAAAATCAAAATCACAATCACAGACGGTTGTGGCAGAACTCCTGTTACGTTCACAATTGACATTAAGGATAAGAAACTCCCTAAGCAGACACTCATCTGCACAAACTGGTTCCATTGCGACGGACTTTGCCAGTACTACAATGTCGAATTCGCAAGCGAAAGATTCTGGGAAATCTGCGAAAGCTTTGTACAGAAGGCAGCTGACTACGGCATAAACATGATTCTCATGCCGCTCTTCACTCCTCCCCTTGACACTGTTCCGAATCAGGAAAGACTTACAACTCAGCTTGTGGGCGTTACTAAGAAAGGTAAAAAGTACACATTTGATTTCACTCTTGTAAAACGCTGGATTGCAATGTGCAAGAAGTGTGGTGTTGAATACTATGAGATGTCACATATGTTCACACAGTGGGGTGCCAAGCATGCCCCGAAGGTAATGGCAACTGTTGACGGCAAGTATCAGAAAATTTTCGGATGGGAAACAGATTCACACGGCGAAGAATACAAAGATTTCTTAAAACAGTTCATTGCAGCCCTCATCCCTGTTCTTAAGGAAGAAAAAATTGCAAAGAAGTGTTACTTCCATACATCTGATGAGCCAGGGGCTGACATGCTCGAAGGATACTCAGAATGTGCATCATTCCTTCGTGACCTTGTAAAAGGTTTCAAGACATTTGATGCTTTGTCAGACATCAACATCTACAAGACAGGCTGTATCGAATGCCCTGTTCCCGGAATCGATCACATGGATGAATTCCTCAAAGCAGATATTAAAGAGCGCTGGACATATTACTGTTGCGGACAGATTAACAAAGTATCAAACAGATTCCTTTGCTTCCCTTCAGTAAGGCAGAGAATTCTCGGCATGCAGCTTTGGAAATATGACATTAAGGGCTTTTTACAGTGGGGATATAACTTCTATAACTCGCAGGGTTCAGAAAGACCTGTTGATCCCTATAACACAACAACAGGCGGCGGCTGGGTTCCCGGCGGTGACTGCTTCATCGTATATCCGAACTATGACGGCACTGCTCTTCCTTCAATCCGTATGGAAGTTATGCGTGAAGGTCACCAGGATATGAGAGCTCTTCAGGCACTCGAGAAGAAAATCGGCCGTGAGGAAGTCGAAAAGCTCGTCGGCAAAAAGCTGTCATTTACGAACTACTCGCTGGATCCTAACAAGTTGATTAAAATCAGAGAAAAAGTAAACGAATTGCTGTAAAATGAATGTAATTAAGGCCTCCTGATATTCAGGAGGCCTTTTGTTTCAGCATTTTTTATTCAATTACTTGCTGAGTCTGAAAGCAAGACAAGGAAGATCATTTGAGTTTACAAGGTTATGGGTCTCCGGAGGACATACGAAGTCTGCTGCGTAGGCAACATAAACAGTATCCTCTTTTACATTATCTTTAATGGCAACCTTAACCTGATTATCTCCGACAATTTCAGCTGATGTTGTTCTGAGAATTATCTGGTCTTTATCTAAAAGATAGAATCCCTTTAACTCGTCTCCTTCTCTGAGTTTAAGTCCCTTACCGGCATGGTCAAAAGTAATAAGAACGCTGTCTTCACTCCACTCCACTGCTGTAGGATCAGGACACTGCCATGAATCAATATCATAATTTGACGGCTTGTAGAACTGTGCAAGACCTAAGTAAGCAAGTCTGTCACCAACAGGCTTTTTGTTATACGGGTGTTCCATCTCAGGCTCCGCATCACTCATTACTCCATAATCATATGTTGCAACAAGATAGTAGTTGTCTATTTCTTTAAGAGCCTCTTCCTGCTCACATCTGATTTTGTTAAGTCCCGGCCATCCGCCCGGTCCTGCAAGATATCCGGCGTGTGATGAAAGCTGGCAGTTATAGAACGGGAAGTCATATCCGTACCATTCTCTGAAATATTTAATAAGAGCAGCAAGCTGTTCGTTGTAGTTGTCAGGTGCACCCTCTTCGCACTCCCAGTTATCACTTTCTCCCTGATAGAAAAGCATACCTCTGATGTTCATCTTAAGGAATGGATACATCATACAGTTATATGCCGTGCCGCCTGCTTCATAACCAAAGCTTTGTGCAATATCCTTAGGAACAAAATGTCTGATGGCTCTTCCTGATGCAGCCATCATAACCATGCCAAGCGGTACATCGTCAGTTTCTTCAATAATGCCTTTTGCGAAGTAGTATCCGATTGCAGAGAACTTACCCACTGATTCTGAGTTTGTCTTTTCCCAGCAGTAAGCTGTGCTGAGTACATCCTCATGGATTTCATCGCCCAGTGTCGGTTCTCCGTCTAAATACATAACTGTCTGATTGTATAATCTGATGAGGTCTGTGTTTGCGGCTTCTTCAGGTGTTTCCGGATTGTAGGTATAAGTTACATCTGTGTGATACTCGGCATTTGACTGACCTGTAACAAACCAAACATCACCTACAAGTACATCGGTGAACTCTGTCGTTTTACCGTTCTTGGGGTAAATCTTCATTGTCTCGCCCTTTGTGTTCTCAGGATGTGCTGAGAATACAAGATCAAATTCGCCGTCTTCTGAAATCTCGGCATATCTCTTCTCACCCATGAACTCACCGTAGATATATTCTCCGTAGTTCTCACTCCAGCCCCAAACATGGATTTCTTTGTTTCTCTGAACAACCATATTTGAACCAAGTGCTCCGGAAATCTTATATTCCACTTTGTCACCGGGGTCTGTGATTTCTTCCTGAGCCGGTAGCGGATCAGGCGTTATCTCTTCAAATTTCTCTCCGCATCCTGTAAAAAGGCATGCAACCATTACGAGAGCTAATATGAGTGCAATAAGTTTTTTCATAGTACTTCTTCCTGATTAGTAAATTAGCGTTTGAAACACTGATAGATATTTTACCATAACCAAAAGAAATATTACACAATATTTATTCTTTAAAACACAATCTCAAAAAAACATAGTCCATTGTAGTAATTCGGCCGTCATTGTTAATATCGCCTGCACTGCATTGTGCATCACTAAGCACAGATGTTCCGTCAAAGTGTTTTTTCAGCATAAGGTAGTCTGTTGATGTAAACATTCCGTCACCGCTTACATCATTTTTAACAACTATTGAAAATTGTTCACCTGTAAGTTTCGAAACAATGTTTTCTCCGGTTCCGACAAACCTGTTTTCGCTGTATTTAACGTATATGTACTCGTCCGAAACAGATTTTTCAAATAAGACAGCATCGGTTTTCAGATCAACATTCATGAAGAAGTTGTCCTGAATAAAATATTTTTTTGAAGGTTTCTTCGGAATTTCGATTTCGAAAGAATAATCGTCAAGCCACTGCTTTTTTTGATAATCCCTGGCAAAGACTTTTACCTTATCTGAGTATACCTGAAAATACATATACACATGCTCGGTATTGTATCCGTATCCTACACACTTTGCAGTCGGAAGAAGAATACAGTTTATTCCGTCTTTTTTAATATATGTGGTTTCATTAAGTCCGTTATGAACATGTCCGCTGAGATAAATCACCTGAGGATAATCGGACAAGATTTCTTTAAGTCTTTCGTCTTGTGCTCCTATATTGTTTATATCTTCATTTGTTCTTTGATGAGTGTCTTTAAGAGGCCAGTGGCAGAGTACGAAAATTGGTTTGTCTTCAGCTGCATTTTCCGCAAGTTTTTCTGACAACCAGGAAAGCTGAGCGTCTGAAATATACGCCTGGTCCTGAAGCTGAGCTTCAGCTCCGAGGACAATAAAGTGAATGCCGCATATCAATTTGTCGTAATATGTTTTTTCCACATTGCAGAAATTTTTAAAATATCCGCTGCAGGCATTAAAATCGTTGGTCGAGAAGATACCCGTGTCGTGATTTCCCATAGAGAAAGTACAGTTCAGTTGAGGAAATCTGTTCGTGGCAATCTTAAGTCCGTCATACTGCCATGAAAAACCATTTTCAGTAAGATCACCTGTTATGCAAACATTGTCCGGCAATGTTTCAATTCGTCTCATGTCGTCGAAAGCCTGAATCAAGGATGAAACATAGTGTTCTGAAGCATAGTTTCCGTTTATGTGAATGTCGCTGAGTGCGGTAAAAGTACAAATCGGTTTCTCCGTTTCTGCATTTGGCACAGTTACTTCTTTTGCTTTCACATTGTAATTCCAGAGCAGTGAATTAAGTACAAGTTCATCCACTTCCCCGTTTTCGGTCACGAGAAATCCGTGGTCCTGCTTATACTTATTAACCGCGTTCAGCATGCCTGTTCCGCCGGATGTTCCGTAGTTTCCGTCAAATCCCCTCGGATCATATCCGTGGCAGTAAAGCAGGCCTTGAATCAGATATACCCACTTTCCGGTATCATATCTTCTGATTGTGTAAAATCCGTTATCCTGCGAAGAATAGTAGTCTGCAAGCTTCTGAGCAGCTGCTTTTGTTTTATTGCCGCAATAACCGTCCTGTGAAATCTTCACAGGCAAGAAGGATTCAGGAGTATTGGCATTTATGTATTCCTGAAATCGACAAATTTCGTCATTGCCTGCAGCATAAGAAGGCAGGCCGAAAATATTAGTTATGCAAATAAGTGACAAAAGAATAACTGAAATTGTCCTTGCTACTTTTCTTAGGTTGTTCATTTAGGGCTCTTTAATATTGATTATATTAATCCTCTCAATAATTCTTATCTGGCGGTGGTGGCATCGTCGGATCGGTATTGAAAAATTGCTCATCGTTTGATAGATTTTCGGCGAATGGAGTCGGCACTGCCAAAGAGTCATCTACAGGGCAAATTACTTCTTCCCATTCAAGTTCAGCATACAGGCTTTTAAAATCAATTGTGTTTTTTCTGACTTTCAGAAATCTTTCGTTACCGTATTTCTTCACAAGTTCTTCCGGTACTGAAATTTCTAAATTGTTTTCGTCTTTAACAAAGGTATACTGATAGTATGCCTGAATACATTTTGGACTTTTCGGGTGATAAATTTCAAGGATTTCGCAATCATCTGACTTAATCATCTTTTTTTCATAATCACTATATATATTGCTCGTATCAGCAACAAAATCGTAATCAGGATCATCAATTGCCAAAAACCAAAAGATATCTACGAAGCAGTCATCAATTTTGTAAGCGACATCAACATACTCACAATTTGGTGCAACTGTTATTTTTTCAAGTTCTGTATGTCCTGGCAACTCACAAAAATCAAAATATGAATCCAGTTTATACAGTTTATATTCAGATTCTTCCTTTTTTTCATCATACATTTTTCGTTCTTTTGCAACATCAAATAAGAACTCCTTGCGAGAATCATATTTTAACGGCTCAGTCATAGCCTTCGGTTCTTCCTTCGTTATTGAGTTGTTGGTTGGTTCAACAAGATTTTTTTCAGTGCTTTTACATCCGACTGTAAAACAAAGCATTATAGTAAACAACGCAATTATTATCATTACTCTTTTCATTTTGCATTTCTCCTCTCAAGAAAACTTGTTGATATTAACAGATTGCAAGCATCTGTTACACCATATACACTTCACATTAAAATCTCTTAAAAAATCTAATCCAGAATTCATAATGCATCGTGATGTACATTCATCATTTGCTGCAGGATTTGTATGACTTGCTCCGAAATTATGCGATAATTCATGTTGAATAACTCGTGTCCTATACAAATAATCAGAATTCGTTTGGTCAATTGTTGATAACGGTTTAAATACTGCAGTTTTCCCATTTGGGTAAGCAAGACCTGCTATATTGCAGCATGTTGTAAAATTAAACATACAGTTTTTAAGTCCATAAAAGTCCGAGTCGTGAGCATCTATCGTGTTTAGTAATCTTACAATACATTTGCACTGATCACAATATACACCATAGTTACTTGAATGATTTGCTAAAGCACAGCAGTTTGAAATTTCGGAATTATAAGACCCGCGGCGGCACTCATCTGACTGTAGTATATAAGAAGGCCTGGAAATTTGAAGTGAACTAGAATAATTCATAAATGCCTTAAACGGATACCATGCATCAATGTAAATATGATAAACCGCTAATTGTGAACTATTCAAATGTATATCATAAAAACTCTTGTCGTAATATGCTTTAATCGGGACCGCGTTAGCTTCCTTCTTTTCAAGAACCCACTTAAATCTTGTTTCCCCGTTATTTGCTTGTGTACACACATTGGCATTCTCTGCCGTGCTGTTTCCTGAAATAGTAAGCACATCATTACTATATCCATAAAGTGTAAATGTATAAAAATCAGAACTGTCCTTTGTTATTGTCCAGGGAGTTCCACCTTGTACAATGCTAAGCCTGTCTTTTAAACCCAAATCATAAAGACCTATATTTCCACTAACATATGAACACATTGCAAGCGATAGGTTCTTCATTGATCTTACACTATAAATACCATTGCCCACATATGTGATTTTAAACAACTGGCTCTTATTGTTTATTACGCTATATTTAGAATGCTGTACTAAATTATGATTAGCATCTCCAAAATCAGTTAAATACATATTGCTGTATGCATTCTTTATGTAAAATAATCCATCTGAAATAGTACTGTTTGACATTCTCCAAGTAAGGTATTTCATCGTATTAATTCCAACGACACCGTTTTCTTCCTCATGAGCAACATCCTCATAAATCCAATTATCATATTTAAACTGATTAACAGCAAAAAGACATCCTCTTCCACCACTAACGCCATATGAACCATCAATACCTTGTGGGTCATATCCGTGACAGTAAAGCAATCCCTGTAATATATAAACCCATTTTCCGTATTGAAGGCGCTGTATAGATCCAACAACAGACTCGAATGCATTTTGTGTAAGAGGGCCAAAGCCACCATCAACTGTAAGGTTTGCGCCATCTTGGTTAAGGTAATATTGAATCAGTTTAATCGCAGCTGTTTTAGTAAGATTACCGCATGAACCATCTAGAGCCAAGTTATTACCAAGGTATTGTGGCGGAAGATTTGTATTGATATATCTTTGAAACTCAATTATTCCGTTTTGAATATTCGAAGTGTTTGATGACGCTTGTACCGGAACAGATATCACAACAAGCATAATAATTAGTGTCAAAAATGAAACTATTCTTTTTTTCATTATAATCCTCCTGTTAAAAGTTTATTATTAAATCAATAACTAATACATCCGTAGATTCTGATATCCAAAGGTTCACAGACATTATGCTTCACCAAATTCAGGAAGCATTCTTTTCCGTATTTGTTCACCAAAATCTCGCTGACATCTATTCTTATAGAATCGTTTCCATCGTCTAAATAGAACCAATATCGTGACCATTCTGGATTTCCACGGTCATAATATACGCAAACATATTCTTTTCCGTTGTGGTAACAGTTGTCTAATAATGTTACATTATTACTTTTTGCAATTTTCTCGTTCTTGTACATTCCTACCCATGCTTCAGTGTTTTTAAATTGGTAGTAGGAAACATTAATTGCAGTATCATCAAGAGAATAAAATGTATGCATATAACCATCATATACGTGGGCTGTTATCTTCTCGAATATGCTTTCGAAAGGCAAATCATCAATTGTATAGTATGCCGAGTATCTCTCCATAAGGGTCGATGTAAACGATGAATGCTCGGGAGAATTATCAAATTTTTCTCTTGCTTTAAGAATATCGTTCTCAAGCTTCTTTGGATCCGTATACTCAAATTCTAAATAATAATATTCAGAATTTGGTACGGTTGTTGTCTGTGGGAGCGAAAACATTTTGCGTATGCCTATGTAATCCGCACTTGTAACTCTTCCATCGCCGTTTACATCAGCTATTTTTAATTGCTCGGTACTTAATTCAAATTGTCCTGAAAAATATTTTTTTAGAGCAATGTAATCCGCAGAGGTAACCCTGTCATCTCCGTTAATGTCACCACTTACATAGGCATTAATAACAAAGGAAAAAGATAACAAAGCCAAAATTGATGCAATAATAAAGTGCAGTCTGTCTTTATTCATAAAACCACCTCAAATCTATTCACGTCCTCTTTCAAATGCTTTATACCCTCAGAAAATAAATATAGTACCTTCATCTTATAACTTTAACTAAAGAAAAATCATTAATTATATTTTTCACATTACCACGTAATAACCGGTTCCGGCGTTATTAAATCAGGATTTGGGGCCATTGTCGGCCTAGATTCTGTAGGGTGCGGTGTGCCGACTACTCCACACCAATCAAAGTTCGGTGTCCAATACGGCGTTGGCGCCGGTGTTCTGCTCGGTTGGTGTTGGTATCCGTTCGTAGGGGTTGCAGTTGCGTATGGATTTGGCACTTTTGTCGGATATGGTGTTGCTTTAGCAGGTGTAGGAGTTGGTTTCTTTATATTTTCAACCGGTTTTTCTTTATTTTCCTTAACTACAATAACACTTTCAGCTCCTGTTTTTTCTTCCTCAGGAATTTTCTCTTTTGTGTCTTCTGTGACAGGCTTTCCAGTTGCCTCTGGTTCTTCTGTTGCTTTTGGTTCTTCTGTTGCTTTCGTTGCAACAAACGGTTTTCCGCTATCATTGTTTGCCCTCGTCTCCGTATTTCCGGGGTTAGTCAAACACACTGCACATAAAGCTGCACAAAGTACCACCAATACTGCAGTTTTAATAATTGTACTTTTCTTGTTAATGCACAGATTCTTTATTCTGTTTTTTATCACAGGTGCAGCGAAAGATGCAATCACACCACTGCTTCTGTTTGAACTGGCAAATTTCATAAGTGATACTGCATATTGCTTTCTGTCGATACTTTTTACAGCTGCCTCATCGCAACTCATTTCCATATCCGTACACATAATCTTGAAAGAAATCCATGCAAGCGGATTAAACCAATGTACGCAAGTGGTTATCAAAGCAAGTCCTTTTACAAGGTTATCCTGTCTTCTCATATGGACTTGCTCATGAACAATTGCAGGCTCAAGCTCCTGAAGCGGCATTCCGCTTGGAACATAGATTCTTTTTTTGAATACTCCTGCAGTAAAAGGAGACTCGATACCGCCCAGTTCATAAATATTCTCGCACACATATCTTGCTTTTCTCAATTTAAGATTAAAAGAAATATATTTAATAACTCCTGAGATTAACAATATTCCGGCAACTGCAGACCATACATATGAAATTACATCAAGCGCAGAAATATCAGATGCTGCTGTTACTGTTTCAGTAGCTGCACGCTGAGAAGAAATATTAAGAACTTCGTCAATTTGATTATTGATCGGTCTGGTAATATAGAATAAGCTGAATGAGCTTACGAAAAATGTCGGAATAATCATTCTTGCATATGGTATGATCCAAAGAAAATATGAATACTTCTTAGGTGCTTTTTTGAGAAGCGGTCGCAATGCAAAAATGAGCAACATCAAAAGTGAAGCCGCCAAAGACATCATAAGTAAGTTTGTAAATACGATTTTCATAAATATCACATTCCTTATATATCTGTAGTTTAATTATTTTTATTACATCAGTCAACCAAATATTGTCAGATTGAATTTATCAGTTTTTTTATCTCAGCAATTTCATCCGTGCTGAGTTTTCCGGTTTTTGCAAAAGCACTTATAAAAGCCGGCAGGGATCCTCCGAATCTGTTTTCAATCACATATTTGCTGTCGAACAGCCTTACCTCTTCTCTGGAGGCAAGAGGTATAACATTTGTGTCTTTTGTTGTAATCAAGCCTTGTTCGGTCATTCTGCGAATTTGAGTGTATGTTGTGGATTTGTTCCATGCATATCTTTTTGAACACTCTTCAATTAACGCCTTTGACTTGCATGGAGTAATGTCCCATACAACATTCATGAACTTATGTTCACCTTCGCTGATTTTCAAATCTTTTTTCATTTCCGTACACTTTCTTTACATTTGTAAAATCTCTTATGTGTACATAGTACAGCTGTATTTTACTTTTGTCAACTATACCAGACAAAAAATAACCTTTGCTCTGAAAAAAGCAAAGGTCAAGCATTACATCTTATCAATCAATTTTTTCAGTTCCTCAGTTTCTTCTTTACTGAGTTTACTTTTTCCAACAAAAGCGGTGATAAAAGAAGGAAGAGATCCGCCGAACCTGTTTTTAATAATATAGTCACTGTCAAACCTCTGCATCTGCTCTTTTGTCACAAGTGCCCTTACAATCAGATTCCTGTTTTCGACAATTCCCTGTGCGGAAAGTCTCGTGAGAAGCGTATATACAGTCGACTTGTTCCATCCGTAACGTTTTGCACATTCTTCCACAATAGGCTTTGATTTGCACGGAGCAAGATCCCACACAACTTCCATGAACTTATGTTCTCCGTCACTGATTTTCATATCAATTTCTGCCATGGTTTCCTCCAAGTTATACAAGTGCCACGTCCAGCACCTGCTCTATTGTTTTAACATATACAATCTTAAGTTTCTTCTTAACAGCGTCCGGAATCTCTTCCGCGTCACGTTTGTTTGTCTCAGGAATAATCAAGGTCTTAACTCCCTTTCTTGCAGCAGCAAGGGATTTTTCCTTAAGACCTCCAATTGGAAGAACAATACCCCTCAGAGTAATCTCACCTGTCATGGCAACATCGTGTCTGACCTTTTTATTTGTAAAAGCAGAAACAAGAGCAGTTGCCATTGTGATACCCGCAGACGGTCCGTCCTTCGGGGTTGCTCCCTCAGGCACGTGAATGTGAATATCAGTATCCTTGTAAAATGTATCTGAAATTCCCAGTGTTTTCGTCTTTGAGCGCATATAGCTGAGCGCAATATGTGCAGACTCTTTCATTACATCACCGAGAGAACCTGTAAGTTCAATCTTTCCCGTTCCCGGGAATGTGTTAACCTCAACGGACAAAGTAACACCGCCGACGGCTGTCCATGCAAGACCGCCTGCAACACCTACTTGGTTTTCTTTCTTATACTCCTCGTCATATCTCTTTGAAGGACCGAGATATTTTTCAAGAAGTTCCTTGTTGATTGTAATTGATTTTGCCTTGCTCTCTTTCATTGCAAGAACAGACTTACGGATAATAGCTGCGATTTCTCTTTCAAGCTGTCTTACGCCGCTTTCTGCCGTATAATTCCAGATGAGATATTTAATCATTGTATCTGAGAATTTAATTGCGGACTTCGTCATTCCGTGAGCTTTAAGCTGCTTCGGAATAAGATGTCTCTTTGCGATTTCAAGTTTCTCGTCTTCGGAGTAGCCTGTGATTTCGATGATTTCCATTCTGTCGCGAAGCGGCTCAGGAACTGCGTCCAAATCATTTGCTGTTGTAATGAATGTCACTCCTGAAAGGTCGAAAGGCATTTCAATATAGTGGTCGCGGAAAGACACGTTCTGCTCACCGTCAAGCACCTCCAAAAGCGCTGCTCCGGGATCCCCTCTCAAGTCTTTTCCGAGTTTATCAACTTCGTCAAGAAGAATAAGGGGATTCGATGTTCCCGCCTGCTTGATTGCTGCAATTACTCTGCCGGGCATTGCTCCCACATAAGTTTTTCTGTGGCCTCTGATTTCAGCTTCGTCATGAACACCGCCGAGAGACATGCGAACATATTTCTTGTTCATTGCCTCTGCAACACTTTTTACTATAGACGTCTTACCGACTCCGGGAGGTCCGAATAAACAGATAATCGGGTCCTTTCCGTCCTTTTTACAGTCACGTACGGCAAGATACTCCAGGATTCTTTCCTTTACCTTTTTCATGCCGTAATGGTCGCGTTCCAAAATTTTTCTTGCTTTTTCGATATCATTCGACTCTTCTGTTTTAACTCCCCAGGGAAGTTCAAGCACATAATCGAGATAACTGCGGAGAACCTGGTTGTCCGCAAGCATCGGATTCATACGTTCAAGTCTTGTGATGTCCTTTTCAAGCTTTTCTCTGTTTTCATCAGAAAGCTTCAGCTTTGCAACTGTCTGACGATATCTCTTGATTTCACTTTCGTCATCGTCACCCAGTTCTTCTTTGAGAAGTTCAATTTCCTCCCTGATGAAAGCTTCCTTCTGCTGTTTGCCGAAGTTCTCATGAACTTTCATTGCAATTCTTTCGGTAATCTCAGAAATCTCAAGAGCGGCATTTGTAACATGTAAAAGAATGTCCGCCCTCTTTTCAAGGTCACTTTCTTCAAGAATCTTCTGTTTTTCCTTTGCGGGAATTGAAAGAGCTGATGAAACTGCATATATGAAGTCGTGGCCTTCAGCAAATGCTTCAATGTTTTCAAGTGTGTTTGCACCTATTTGAAGTCCCATCTGACTGCCGCGAATGTTGTCAATTACAATACTCTTTACGGCCTCAAATTCCTTTGTTTTACCGTAAGAGTTTCCCTTATCCTCTAATGTTGTTACATTTGCAAGTGAATCGTTCTTTTGATAAATTTCAGTAACTATTGCCCTGATAACACCTCGAACACTGACTCTGAGTCTTCCGTCCGGATATCCAAAGCATTCAGTAACGGAACATACTGTTCCCACAGGTTCAACCTCTGCATCGGAAACATTTTCCGCAGCCGGATTAATCTGTTTTACAAGAAAAATAACGGAGTCTTCCGAAAGAGCCATTTGCACGGCTCTTTTTGAAGACTCATTATCAAGTTCCAACGTAAGATTCGTTGAAGGAAACATACATGTATCCTTCAACGAAATCATTGGTAATGTTACATTTTCTTTAATATACTTAGAAGCCATTAATATGCAATACCCTGAGCATACATAGCACGAGCTACTTTCTCGAAGCCTGCGATGTTTGCACCAGCAACGAGGTTGCCGTCCATGCCGTAATCGGCAGCTGCTTTGCATGCGTTCTTGTAGATGTTTTCCATAATGTCTTTGAGCTTAGCATCTACTTCTTCGAATGTCCAAGAATATCTCATTGAGTTCTGGCTCATTTCGAGAGCTGATGTAGCAACACCACCGGCGTTAGCTGCCTTAGCAGGTCCGAAGAGAATGCCGTTTGAAAGGAATGTGTTGATAGCTGCAATTGTTGAAGGCATGTTAGCACCTTCACCTACTGCCTGTACACCGTTTGCAACGAGAATCTTTGCTGACTCTTCGTCGATTTCGTTCTGTGTAGCGCAAGGAAGAGCAACATCACACTTGATTGTCCAGATGCCCCTGCATCCTTCTGTGTATGTAGCATTCGGCTTAACGTCGCAATATTCTTTGATTCTGCCACGTCTTACTTCTTTGATTTCTTTTACAACTGCAAGGTCGATTCCGTCAGGATCGTAGATGTAACCGTTTGAGTCACTGAGAGCTACAACCTTAGCGCCGAATGACTGAGCCTTCTCTGTAGCGTAGATAGCAACGTTACCTGAACCAGAAATAACAACTGTCTTGCCTTCGAATGACATTCCCTTATCCTTAAGGTATGCATCCATGAAGTAAAGAAGTCCGTAACCTGTAGCTTCTTTACGGGCAAGTGATCCGCCCCAATCAAGGCCCTTACCTGTAAGAACGCCTGTGAATTCGTTACGAAGTCTCTTGTACTGACCGTACATATAACCGATTTCTCTTGCACCTGTACCGATGTCACCTGCAGGAACGTCTGTGTCAGCACCGATGTGCTTTGAAAGTTCTGTCATAAAGCTCTGGCAGAATCTCATAACTTCAGCATCACTCTTTCCCTTAGGATCGAAGTCTGAACCACCTTTACCGCCACCAATAGGAAGACCTGTAAGAGCGTTCTTGAAGATCTGCTCGAAACCGAGGAACTTAAGAATACCTGAGTATACTGACGGGTGAAGTCTGATACCACCCTTGTATGGTCCTATTGCACTGTTAAACTGAATACGAAAACCTCTGTTAACCTGTACCTTGCCTGCATCGTCTACCCACGGTACTCTGAAGATGATCTGTCTCTCAGGCTCTACGATTCTCTCGAAGATTCCTGCTTCAACCCATTCAGGATGCTTTTCCGCAACAGGCTCGATTGTTTCAAGAACCTCTGTTACAGCCTGGATAAACTCAGGCTCGTTAGGGTTTCTTTTCATTACGCTATCAAGGACACTTTGTAAAATTTTCATAATTAAAACTCCTTCCAAACTACTAAAAAATACTTGTGAAAATTATACTCTCTTTATATTTCAATTACAATATGTTAATATCAGTTTCGGTCAGTTCGAAATCCTCCTGACCAAATAAACAAAACTAGGAGATTTATATGAAAAAGAACATCAAATTTCTTGCTCTGTCGGCAATGTTCGCCGCAGTCTACTTTGTACTCACAATGGCAATCTCGCCTATCGCTTA
>CAMFNB010000030.1 GCA_945965275.1 uncultured Clostridia bacterium
ATAACGATATCAGAACCGTTGATGTCAGGATATTCACCCTGATAAATGTTTACTGTTGAGCTGTATGTTGTACCCTGGAAAATATCAAGAGCTTCACCACGAGCCTTGTCCTTATTGATATCAACAAGAGCAATCTCTGAAGCGAGGCCGCATAATGTCAATGTGTATGCGATAGTTGCACCTACATTACCGGCGCCGATAATACTGATTTTTTTGCCCATAAAAGGTCCCTCCTGAAATATGTCTTAATGACTTTTTGTGCTATAGTATTTCAATGTTATTCTATATCATAGGCCTGTAAAATGCAAGAAAACAGAATTCATGCATATCAATAAAGTGTTGCAATAATATACTGTTCTATGATAAACTCAAAAAAACCGTAATTACAAAAGAAAAGACACAAAAAAGGGTGGGAAAACTATGAAGAGATTAGTCATTAACGGTGGCAAAGCTCTTAAAGGTGACATCTACGTAGGCGGAAGTAAGAATGCGGCAGTTGCCATTCTTCCTGCAACGCTTCTCACGGAAGAACCTTGCTTAATTGAGAATGTTCCAAACGTTTCAGATGTTAGAATTATAATTAAAATATTAAAGAATTTAGGTGCAGAGTGCAGATGGGAAGACAACAGCACTCTGTATGTTGATACAAAAAATGTAAATTCATCAAAGGCTGTTGACGAAGAAGTCAGCCGCATGAGGGGTTCATACTATTTAATCGGTGCCTTGCTCGGACGCTTCGGACAGGCAGAAGTAGCCCTCCCCGGAGGATGCACAATAGGTAACAGACCTATCGACATGCATCTCAAAGGATTCTCATCACTGGGCGCGAAAGTTGACGAAGAATACGGTACTGTTGTTGCGAATGCCGAAAACGGACTTCGCGGTGCAGGTATTTATCTTGATAAAGTATCAGTCGGTGCAACAATGAATATCATGCTTGCAGCCGTTAAAGCCCAGGGAAACACAACCATTGAAAACTGCGCAAGAGAACCTCACGTGGTAGATCTTGCCAACTTCTTAAACTCAATGGGAGCACATATAAGAGGTGCGGGTACTGATGTAATCAAAATCCGCGGTGTTAAAGAGCTTCACGGTGCGAAAGGTTATTCAATCATTCCCGACCAGATTGAGGCCGGAACTTTCATGATTGCAGCAGCTGCAACAAAAGGTGACGTAACAGTGCACAATCTCATTCCGAGACATATGGAAGCTCTTACGGCAAAGCTTGAAGAAATGGGAATAGGCGTAGACGAAGGCGAAGATGAGATTCGCATATACAGCAACGGCGAGTTCAGGGGAACAACATTCAGAACTCAGCCTTATCCGGGATTCCCCACAGACCTTCAACCTCAGATGTCAGTTCTTCTTTCACTTGCAAACGGCGAAAGCAATGTATATGAATCAGTATGGGAAAACAGATTCGCATATGTTCAGGAACTTAACCGTATGGGAGCACAGATTGAGGTAAACGGAACAGCAGCGGAAATTCACGGACCGAAGAAGCTTAAGGGCGTCGGACTCAGATGTCCTGACCTTCGTGCAGGTGCCGCCCTTACAATTGCTGCCCTTGCCGCATCAGGAAAATCTTACCTTACGGACATTAAATATATCGACCGCGGTTACGCAGACTTCGAAGGCAAGCTTCGCGGAGTGGGTGCAGACATCGAAAGGGAAGAAGTAGAAACCAATGATTAAGTTCTGCAGTCTTTTCAGCGGAAGCAGCGGAAATTCGATATTTGTCGGAACAGAAGACACTAAAATTTTAATAGATGCAGGTCTCAGCGGTAAAAAGGTCGCCGAGGCCCTTGATTCAATCGGCGAAGACCCAACAAGGCTTTCGGCGATTTTTATTACTCACGAGCATTCCGACCATATAGGCGGCGTGGGCATCCTTTCAAGAAGATACAATATTCCGATTTACGCAAACAAAAAAACATGGGACGCAATAGGCAAATCTCTGGGAAAGCTTTCTGAGGATAACAAAAAAACAATCGAAGGAGACGTGCTTTTTACAGACATGAGAGTCCGCGGCTTTTCAACATCTCACGATGCGGCAGACCCTCTGGGATACTCGTTCTTTCATGACGGTAAAAAGGTGACTGTTGCAACGGATACGGGAGTAATAACCGACACGGTCAGACAAAATGTTTTGGACAGCGACGTGGTTTTGCTCGAGTCAAATCATGATATAGACATGCTGAAAAACGGAAGATATCCGTACTACCTTAAAAAAAGAATTCTCGGAGATCACGGGCACCTTTCAAATGACACGGCAGCGGATTTTCTTGTTGAACTCATTGAAAACGGTACAGAGAGAATTTTCTTAGGCCACCTGAGTGAAGAAAACAACACTCCTGACATAGCCTTTGATACGGCATGCGGAAAACTGAAAGAAAACGGAATAAATCCCAAATGTGATGTTAACCTTAAAGTTGCGTCAAGATATTATGCAAGTGAGGCGGTGACTCTCAAATGATACATTTTACAGTTTTGTGTGTAGGCACCGTAAAAGAAAAATACATGAGAGACGCAATTGATGATTACAAAAAGCGTCTTACAAAATATGCAAAGGTTGATGTAATCGAAGTTGCAGAGCAGGCGACAGTTGAAAAGGAAGGTGCACTTCTTCTTGCGAAAATTCCGGAACGCGCATATGTAACGGCTCTTGATTTGAAAGGGGAACAGATGACTTCTCCGGAGCTTGCCGCAAAGATTGACAAGCAGGCTGCAGAAGGTTATTCTCATTTCATATATATGATCGGAGGCAGTGACGGTCTTGCAGCGGAGGTTACACAAAAGGCCAATGCGAGACTTTGTATGGGAAAGATGACATTCCCGCATCAAATGGCACGCCTTATCATATTTGAACAATTATACCGGGCAATGAAAATAAATCACGGAGAAAAATATCACAAGTGAAAAAAGAACTTTTTCAAAATGCAAGAATGGTAAAAGCACATGCCAAGGTTAATCTTTCAATTGATATTCTGGGCACACGCCCCGAAGACGGATATCATCTGGTTGAAATGATCATGCAGCAGGTTAATCTTTATGACAGACTGTTTTTTTTCAGCGGAAACAAAGTGGACCTGCTTGAAAACAAAAAGGAAATTTCCGACGGCATATTTCTTGCAAGCGAATCTCCGAGAATGCCTCTCAATGAAAAAAACACAATTTACAAAGCAGCTAAACTTATGAAGGATGAGTTCGGAATTCAGGACAGAATTGCAATCTTTGCCGAAAAGCACATTCCTTCAGGCGGTGGTCTGGGCGGCGGAAGCTCGGACGGAGCAGCCGTAATGAAGGCAATAAATCATATATATAAATTGGGAGTGTCAAACAAAGCTCTGGAAAAGCTTTCTGCAAAGCTTGGCTCGGATGTGCCGTTCTTCGTAAGAAGCAGGGCAGCCGTTGCATCAGGAACCGGAACTGACATCAGAATAATACCGCCTTTCAAAGGCGGATACATACTCCTTGTGAATCCGGGAGTATTTTGCTCAACTGAAAAAATTTATCATGAGATAGATACAACAGAAATACCGGCGGAGGCGAGACCGGACAATGTGCTTCTTGAAAAGGCAATGGCCGAAGGAGATTTAAAAAAGCTCGCAGCAAACATGAAAAATGTGCTGGAGCTTGCAACTTTTAAACTCTATCCGGAAGTCGCCCGGATAAAAGAAGAACTCTTAAAAGAGGGCGCACTGGGTGCAATGATGTCCGGAAGCGGAGCTACTGTTTTCGGTTTGTTTGATGATCCTGAACTTGCAACAAGGGTTATGGAAAAATATCGTGAAAAGAGACTTTTCGCATCACTTGCGGAACTCTGATATCAGGGACGGAGCCAGCCTTTCTCGACGGCTGCATCCATATTCTTATCCATCCACTTATATACTTCAGGCATAAAATCTTTGATTACTGCCATTCTTTTTTCAACGGCAGCTCTTGTGGCATTTCCTTCAACCCATGTATGTCCGTCGGTCAGGGTGTTATGGTAAAAAGGCTGAAGTCTGTCCATGCATGCGGCATATTTTGAATCGGCAGTTTCCATTGCATCAAATTCTTCCCAAAGGTCACGAATCATTTTACCCTGTTCCTCAGGTATGAGAGAAAACAACTTGTCTGCTGCAAGTCTTTCTCTTTCTTCTTTATCCATGTTTCCTTTTTCGTCATATGCGAATGTGTCGCCGGCATATATTTCGATGAGGTCATGAACAACACACATCTGTACAACTCTGCCTACATCAACAGGCTCTTTTACATATTCCTTAAAGAGCATGGCCATTACTGCAATATGCCATGAATGTTCCGCGTCGTTTTCTCTGCGGCTTTTGTCAATCAGCATCGTTCTGCGTGCAATTTGTGTAAGCTGATCAATTTCAGCTGTAAAAAGCAACTGACTGTCGAGTCTTTCGTTTCCGCTTGGGATAAAGTCCTGCTTGCTCATAATTCCTCTGTACATTAAAGAAGAGACCAGCCGGTGGTTGGTCTCTTTCTTTAAAAAACCATTATTCCTTAACTACACCTTTTTTGAGAATGATATTTGCATAAATTGCTGTTTCGCCTGTTGCGATAACCGCATAAGCTTTTTTAGCTCTCTCATAGAATGCAAAACGCTCAACCTGCTCAAATTTGCAGTTGCCTGGCTCGTGCTTCTTTGCAATGTCTTCAAATGTTGCCCAGATTTCCGGAGTGGGATCGCCGTTTGTTGTCTGCATGATTGCAAGAGGTGCATCAACATAAGTGTCAAGCGGCATAAGCTTCAGAATGGCATCCATGATTTCGGGAACACCATGTCCGTCGCAACGAATAAGACGCTGTGCATAGTCTGCAGCAGGGAAATTTCCGTCGCCGATAACAATCTCGTTGCCATGTCCCATTTCCATAAGAATCTTAAGCAATTCGGGTGATAAAATTGACGGGATGTTTTTAAGCATTTTCTGTTCCTTCTTTCGAGTTATTGATAATTAAATCTTAAACTGAAAATCAAGCCTCGTCAACTGTAATTTTATCTGCCAGAAGAGCAATCAGCTCGGCATTGGTGGGTTTCTTCGAAAACTCCCCCGGAGCAAAACTGAATTGTTTTTTCATAAGTTTAGGCCCGCCGGGCTTACTCCATGCAATATCTATTGCCGTGCGGATGCCGCGTTCGACAGTGGCAGAAGAAGAATTGAATCTTCTGCTTATTATGGGGTAAATGACTTTGGTTACGTTATTTACCGCACATCTGTCTTCAAGTGTCATTACAACGGCTTCCTCAAGAAATGAAAAGCCTTTTACTTTTGCGGGAATACCTATTGTGGAAAGAAGTTTACGTATGTTTTTCCTGTATTCCGGAATTAAAAGACCGTCCTTTTTGAGAGTTTCCCGAACGCTGCTCGGAGAGGATGCTGTCTGAGAAACATCGGTTGTGTATTCACCGATGCTTTCGGGGCCGGTGACTGCAACTTCATATAAAAACATGAGTCGCTTTGCAAGTTCCTCCGGCGAAATCGGTGTTACTATGCAGTAATCCGCACCGCGTGAAATCGCCGCTTTGACGAAAACATCCTTACTTATGGGTGACAAAATAATAATGAGGCTCAGTGAACTTTCCTCTCTTTTAAGCCTGTCCAAAACGGCGAGGCCGTCAAACACGGGCAGCATGAGATTCATTATCAAAATGTCACTTTTGTATCTTTCCACTTTGGAGTTAACCTGATCTCCGCTGTGGCAGACTTTGCAGGAAAAATCACTGCAATATCTTTCTATGCTGCGTTTAAGCTCCGCAGCCTGTACTTTGTCAGCTTCCGCTATTAATACTTTTGGTTTCTTTTTTACGGTTGTCATGTTTGTCATTTTCCCTTTCTTCTGATTGGGTAGTGACCACGTATGCCGCAAAAAGAGCAAATTTTATTCCGGAGCTCAGCAGTTCGGTGCCGTCTCCGAATGAGTCATACAAATTGTACTTGTCCATATATTCTTTCATTTTCCCCTTGTCTATTTTCTTCAGCATATCATGTACGCTGTGCCGCACATTTACGCTGCTCTGATTGTGCCGGGTTGCAATGACTGTATACAGGTCACTTCCCTGCACAGAAAAGTTAACCGAATGGTCGGCAATGGAAATAATGCCGTCCCACAAATATGAAAAGCCTCTGTTCTTCGGTGAGCAGTCCAAAGAGTAGAGCAGTTTTGCCGTAAGCCTTTTTATGCTTCCGTCCGTAAGTCCGGAAGACAGGTAAAGCTCACTTGCTTTTCCTTCCTGTTCCTTTACACGTTCGGAAACAACCATGGCAATTCGGTTCCAAAGCGAATCGCCCAGCACGGGCTTTAACATCATATAGTCACAATCGCATGAATAACAATATGTGACATAATCCGCAGACCTGGATTCTGACAGAATAACGATTACGGCCCTTGAAAGCTCACGACAGTTTTCGGAGATGCGTAGCTTTTGTGTGATTTTTGCTGCGCTTGTTCCTTCAAATGAATCATCAACGATGATAATCTCCGGTTTTAAGTAGTGCAGATCTGTTTCTAAAGTTTCAATTTCGGAGAGTGTTGCAAGTGCAACCAGTCCTTTAAAAGAAATATCAGAAAACAGCTCGCTCAACAGTTGTTTGTTGGTACTGATTACAACGACTCCCAAATTATCAACATACATATAGTGTCCCTCCTTCGCATTGAGCATAACGGAAGAGAACAGCATAGTAACTTATTTCCTTGTAAATTATTGGTAAATAAATATTTTTTGTTATTTTTTTCGACACGATTCCGAGATGAAAAAAAACGGATTATATGGTAAAATAGTCGCGGTAATCGGGGAAGTCGGGTGAGAATCCCGCACGGGCCCGCCGCCGTATTGTTCGAAATTAGTCGTACTATCAGATGCCGCAATCTGAGAAAGGGTCATTGGTTTTTACCGAGAAGGCCGTACGATTGTGAACTAAGTCGAAATATCCGATTATTTCTCTGAAAGTATTTCAAAGTACTGCGAGCACCGGGAAGAAATACGAAAATTAATTTAATATCACTTTAAGGAGACAAAGAACTATGAAAGACTCAATGAAAAAATTGTTGTCTTTACTTCTTTGCGTTGTGTTATGTGCGGCCATGACATTAATCGCAACAGGTTGTAATGACGACGAAGTATCAGAAGCCACAAAAGAGCCCGTTGCGGTCAGCACCGAGGTACCGGACGAGACTGCAACACCCAAAAAGACAGTAAGCTTAACCGTTACTGTAAAAGGTTCAGGCGGAACAAAAACATTCACTTATGAAACAGACAAGAGCACAGTAGGCGCAGCCCTTCTCGAAGAAGGACTTATCGAAGGAGAAGAGGGACAGTACGGACTCTATGTAAAAGCAGTTGACGGCGAGACTGCAGACTGGGATACTGACGGAACATACTGGGCATTCTACGTCAACGGAGAATATGCCATGACGGGTGTTGACTCAACACCGATAGAGGAAGGCGCAACTTACGAATTTGTTCGTGAATAATTGATGAAACTCAAACTTAAGGAAGTTATAATATTCGGAATGTTGGGAGCGCTCATGTATGCGACAAAGCTTATGCTTGCGGCGTTCCCAAATGTTCATCTTGTTGCGGTGTTTATAGTTGCAACCACCGTGGTATACAGAGCAAAAGCACTTTTTCCTTTGTATATTTATATTTTGCTGGAAGGTATTTTTACCGGGTTCGGAATATGGTGGATTTCATATCTGTATATTTGGGCGATTCTCTGGGGAGCCGTAATGCTTCTGCCAAAGGATCTGTATAAAAAGACAAAGTGGGCCATTGTGATTTATTCGGCGGTGGCTTCAGCACATGGTTTTCTTTTCGGAACGCTTTGGGCTCCTTCTCAGGCTTTGTTATTCGGACTGAATTTCAAGTCCACACTTGCCTGGATAGCGGCAGGACTTCCCTATGACATAATTCACGGAATTTCAAACCTTGCACTGGGCTTTCTGATAGTTCCTGTAATACTTGTTTTGAACAGACTGGAAGGCAAGCCGAATAAGTAAAAAAGAATTTCCGCAAGATAATGAAAAGATTTTAAGTGTCCCGTTTCAGGGACACTTATTTTTGCATAATATCCTTGCAGGGAGCTGCAAATATATAAACACGGAGGATGTTATGGAATATTTCAATTATACTTATCACGGAATGGAAAGAACAAAGGAGCGTCTCGGACTGAAGTTCAGAGATGCCTGCCGCAGACACGAACTTGCAGCTGAAAGAGGAAAGGGTTCGGAATGCTTCAAGGGCATGGAAAGAGAATATCTCAAGACCAGGTCTTCTGATGACCACAGAGCCGTGGCTTTCGACGGCAACTGTTATATCTTAGGCGTTGACAATGCTGTGATTACGATTTTTCCGCTTCCGAGCTGGTGGATGAAAAAGAAGAATTACAACGGAAAAGAGAGAATCAGAAATATCAAAAAGTACTGCAATATGAATTATTCAATGTCTGCAGTATACTGAAATGAAAAAGGACAGCCGATTATCCGGCTGTCCTTTTTCTTTTGATTATATGTGCTTTTGCATAAACGCTCTTCTGTATGGTAAAATATTATCTTGGATAAAGGTGGTTTTCTGCAGCTTGAAACACTGGAAGAAAATCATATAAACCGGAATGGTAAAATGGCAGAGCAAAAACCTGAAATTTCAATAGTGATGGCTGTTCACAACGGAGAGGAGTTCCTTCGCGGCACTCTTGACAGCGTGCTGTGCCAGACTATGCCGAACTTTGAATGCATTGTTATCAATGATTTTTCAACAGACGGCACAAACGAAATTCTGGACGAGTATGCAGCAAAAGATTCGAGAATAAAAGTATATCCGAATGAAGAGAATATTAAGCTCGCAAAATCACTCAACAGGGGTATTGAACTTGCACAGGGAAAATACATCGCAAGACTTGATGCTGATGACATCTGCATGAGAGACAGACTGGAAGCTCAGCTTGATTTTATGGAAGCCAATCCCGAAGTTGCTGTGTCATCCTGCAAGTTTTTCAGGCTTGAAGAGGGCTTGCTTATGCCTTCTCTTTGCGGAAGAAAAACGGATTATGAAACAACGGCGGCAATGATGCTTTTCTTCTGCCCGGTGCTTCATCCGGGAGTGATTGCAAGAGCCGAGGTTCTGAAGCAGTTCTCATATAATCCGGAGCACACCTGCTCAGAAGATTATGATATGTGGACGAGAATGGTTGTGTCCGGGTATAGGGTTGCATGCCAGAAAGAATATCTGATGGCATATCGTATTCACGGCGGCCAGATTACAGGCACAACAAAAGTTAAGCAGCATGATGAAGCAAAGAAAATACTGACAGGGTATTATTCAAATGTTGCATTTGATCTTTCGGAAAAGGAAACGGATTTTCTTGTAAATAAGCTGTATTTTGAGGAACAGGTATCGATTGATGAGTTTGCGTGTTTTTACATAAAGCTCTGCAAAGCCTGTGCAAAAAAAGGAATTGTAAATGCAAAGTGCATTTTACCGGCAGTGCTTGAACCGCTGGCAATGCAGAAACTCAGATATCCGATGAGTAAGCTTAAGCAGCTTAAACTTCTTAAGTTCGGGGGCCTGAGATTTATTAAGGAATTCATGAACAGAAAGAAACTCACAAAAGAGGATTTTGCTTCAGCGGTAAAAGTCGCAAATAGAGAAGGATGGGAAATCCTGTCCGACGGAACGGAAAAATACCCTGAATTCAGGGCAGACCTATAACTGGAAACATAAGGAGAAAAAAATGAAAGTAGTGGTTTGTATCGGTTCATCCTGTCATATCAAGGGATCACGACAGGTTGTTGAAAACCTTCAGAAACTGATTGCCGATGAAAATCTCGGCGATAAGGTTGAGCTCGGCGGAACCTTCTGCATGGGCAGGTGCCAGCAGAGTGTTTGCGTAACGGTTGACGGGAATTTCTTTTCCGTTTCTCCGGATACAGTAAAAGAATTCTTTGAGAAAGAAATAAAGGCAAAGGTGTAAAAAATGATTATACAGATTTGTGTCGGCTCATCATGCCATCTTAAAGGCTCTGAACAGATTGTAAAACTCATGCAGGACGCAATTGCAGAGCACGATTTAGACGCGGAAATAACACTTGCGGGAAGCTTTTGCACGGGGCAGTGCAACAGGGTTGGAGTCACCATCACAGTTGATGATGACATTTTTACCGGTATAACTCCGGAAACTTTCAGCGAGTTTTTCAGAACAAACATACTCAGCAGAATATAGGAGGAGAGATAATGGCTTGTTTAACTCTTAAAAAATCAAACTGTAAAAACTGCTATAAATGCATAAGACACTGCCCTGTAAAATCAATTCGATTTTCAGCAAACCAGGCACACATAATAGAAGACGAGTGCCTTCTCTGCGGACAATGCGTTGTTGTATGTCCTCAGAATGCAAAGGAAATCGTGGACGAAACAGAGAAGGTCAAGGTTCTGCTTCAGTCCGGTGACCCCGTATACGTAAGTCTTGCTCCTTCTTTTATAGCAAACTATCCCGGCGTCGGAATCGATGCCATGAGAGACGCAGTGAAAAAGCTGGGCTTTACTGACATTGAAGAGACTGCGGTGGGTGCAACTCTCGTTAAAAACGAATATGACAGAATGTTAAGAGAAGGCGACAGAGATGTCATTATTTCTTCCTGCTGTCACTCGGTTAACCTGCTTATTCAGAAATATTTCCCGAAGGAGCTTCAGTTCCTTGCAGATGTTGTATCTCCGATGCAGGCAAACTGTATGGCAATAAAGGAAAAGCATCCGGAAGCAAAATGCGTATTTATAGGTCCTTGCCTTTCAAAGAAGGATGAAGCACTTAAATATACCGGTGTTGTTGATGCTGTTCTCACATTTGAAGAACTTTCCGCATGGTTTAAAGAAGAAGGTATTGTCCTTGAAGAAAAGATTATTGAAGATGAATTCAGCAAGGCAAGACTCTTCCCGATAACAGGCGGAATTCTCAAGACAATGGCCTTGGACTCTCCTGATTACACATATATTGCAGTTGACGGAGTAGAGAACTGCATTAAGACTCTTCAGGATATTGAAGAAGGAAAGATTCACAACTGCTTTATTGAAATGTCAGCATGTGTGGGAAGCTGTGTAGGCGGTCCTGCAATGGAAAAGACTCACAGGTCTTTTGTAAAAGACTATATCGAAGTAACAAAGTTTGCAGGAGCAAAGGATTTTGATGTTCCGCAGCCTGAGGTTGCAAGAATGAGAAAAGGCTTCGGCGAAATTGACAGAAAAGCAGTTATGCCTACGGAGGCACAGATTTCTGAAATACTTCGTCAGATGGGCAAATACAAGCCGGAGCAGGAGCTCAACTGCGGAACTTGCGGATATGAGAGCTGCAGGGCAAAAGCAATTGCCGTATTCCAGGGAAAAGCAGAAACTTCAATGTGTCTTCCTTTCCTCAAGGACAAGGCAGAAAGCTTCTCCGACACAATTGTTAAAAACACTCCCAACGGACTTGTGGTTCTCAATGAAGAACTTGAAGTACAGCAGATTAACTCGGCAGCGAGAAAAATAATGAACATACGTTCTGCAAGCGATGTACTGGGTGAGCAGGTTATTCGTATTCTTGATCCGTCGGTATTTATCAATGTACTTAATACCGGAAGAGGAGTTTATGACCAGAGAGTATTTCTTGCGGAATACGGACGATGCGTTGAACAGACGGTTGTTTATGACAGCGAGTCAAGGCTTCTCATCTGCATTATGCGTGACGTAACGGATGAAGAGGCTGAAAAGGAAAAGAAAGAAAACATCAGTCGTCAGACAATTGAGGTTGCCGACAAGGTTGTTGACAAGCAGATGAGAATTGTTCAGGAAATCGCATCACTTTTAGGTGAAACGGCGGCCGAAACAAAAATCGCTCTTTCAAAATTAAAGGAGTCCATCAAAGATGAATGATTTATGTGCTGACATCGGATACAAAAGCGTCAACCATTACGGTGAACAGCTTTGCGGTGATCATATTGACATAATTGAACAGAATGAAAACTCAACGGTAATCGTACTTGCAGACGGACTGGGCAGCGGAGTTAAGGCCAGCATACTTTCAACACTGACCTCAAAAATCATTTCCACAATGCTTGCGGAAAATCTCTCCATCGAGGAATGCGTTGACACCATTGCCGCAACACTTCCCGTATGTTCAGTGAGAGGTGTGGCATATTCCACTTTTACGATTATTCATATAATCAATAACGATACTGCGGAAATAATACAGTATGATAACCCGTCGGTAATTATGCTCAGAAATTACGAGAACTTTGAATACCCGAAGACGGAAATAAACATAGGCGGTAAAAAGATTCTCAAATCTGTAATCAAGCTTCAGGAAGATGATATTTTCGTTGCCATGAGTGACGGATGTCCCCATGCCGGAATAGGCCTCTCATACAACTTCGGATGGAAGTATGAGGATATAATTTCCTTTGTGGAAACATTTGCCCCGGCAGGCTACACCGCAAAAAATCTTTCCACACTTGTTGTAGACGAATGCTACAAGCTGTATGGCGAAAAGCCGGGCGACGATGCGACCGCATGCGTTGTGAAAATGAGAAAGAGAACACCGATGAATATGCTTTTCGGACCTCCTTCAAGCCGTGATGATGCAGACAGAATGATGTCTTTGTTCTTCTCGAAAGAAGGAAAGCATATCATCTGCGGCGGAACCACGTCTTCAATTGCAGCAAAATATCTCGGTAAAAAGGTTATTGCTTCTCTGTCTTTTGACCAGTCGGGAATTCCTCCGATTGCAACAATTGACGGTGTTGATTTGGTTACAGAAGGCGTAATAACCGTAAGTAAAGTTCTTGAATATGCGAAGGACTATCTGGGAGAGAACAAACACTACGAAACATGGAGTATAAAGAAGGACGGAGCTTCGCTCATATCCAGACTTTTGTTTGAAGAGGCAACAGACATTAACTTCTATGTGGGAAGAGCCGTTAATCCGGCACACCAGAATCCCGATTTGCCGATTAACTTTAACATAAAGATGAATCTTGTTGAGGAGCTTTCCGCATGCCTCAAACAAATGGGAAAACATATTAAAGTAAGCTATTTTTAACGGAGAATAATATGAGAAAATTCGATACGAAAGTACAACATTTAAAATATAAGGTGCTCAGGGAGGTTGCCCGCCAAGCATGGAATGACACTCTGTATGATAATCTTTACGAAATTCCGAAGATGATCGTTCCGGGGAAAATACCTACCATGAGATGCTGCGTATACAAGGAACGTGCCATTTTGGAAGAACGTGTCAAAATTGCCATGGGCGGAGACAAAAGCAATCCGAACATTATCGAGGTAATTGACATTGCCTGTGATGAGTGTCCTGCAGCCGGATATGATGTTACAGATTCCTGCCGCGGATGTCTTGCACACAGATGCGAGGATGCCTGTAAAAAGGATGCCATTACATTTGACCACAACTATGTTGCACACATTGACAAAACAAAATGCGTAGAGTGCGGTATGTGTGCAAAGGTCTGCCCGTACAGTGCAATTACGAACAGAAAGCGTCCGTGCCAGAATGCATGTAAGGTTAAAGCGATTTCCA
The DNA here is from genome assembly GCA_945965275.1 of uncultured Clostridia bacterium. Taxonomy (GTDB): domain Bacteria; phylum Bacillota; class Clostridia; order UBA1212; family SIG427; genus CAMFNB01. The sequence continues at coordinate 13,572 of CAMFNB010000030.1, forward strand.
TAAATGAAGACAATGCCGCCAAGATTGACGATGAGAAATGCATACAGTGCGGCGCATGTGTATATCAGTGTCCGTTTGGCGCCATTTCGGATAAGTCATACATTCTTGACGTGGTTAAGATGCTTAAGTCAGAAGACAACGGAAAAGAGTATAAGACATATGCGATTGTTGCACCCTCAATTTCCAGTCAGTTCAAGTATGCAAAGCTCGGTCAGGTAATAACAGGCCTTAAGGCTCTCGGCTTTCATACGGTAATTGAGGTTGCCCTCGGAGCTGACATGGTTGCACAAAAGGAATCCGCAGAGCTTGCAGAGAAGGGCTTTTTAACGAGTTCCTGCTGTCCTGCTTTTGTTAAATACGTGAAACAGGCTTTCCCTGATATGGCAAAGCATATTTCACATAATCTGTCTCCTATGGCAATGCTTGCAAAATACATCAAAGATACTGACACAAAAGCAAAGGTTGTGTTTATAGGTCCATGTACCGCAAAGAAAGCTGAACTTCAGCTTGATACGGTTAAGCCTTATGTTGATTCGGTGCTTACATTCGAAGAACTTCAGGCACTCTTTGACAGTAAAGATCTCGAAATCGAAACGATGGAAGAGGGCGTACTCGACAATGCTTCGTACTTCGGAAGAATATTCGCACGAAGCGGAGGTCTTACGGATGCGGTTGCACAGGGAATCAAGGAACAAAACCTTGATATTGAATTTAAACCATGCATTTGTGACGGTATTGAAGAGTGCAAGATTGCCCTTATAAAGAAGAGTAAAGACATGCTGGATGCAAACTTCATTGAAGGCATGGCCTGTGTAGGCGGATGTATCGGAGGAGCCGGCTGCCTTACTCACGGACCGAAAACAAAGTCAGATGTGGACAAGTACGGAGAAGAGGCAATGGAAAAGAGCATTTTAGATGCCATATCAATGCTGAAATAGGGAAAAAAGACATGGAAAAAAGCGGAGTTTCCAAGAGGAAGCTCCGCTTTTTGTATATTTAGCTTCTCTGTGTCCCGAATATGTGCATGACCAGAGAGTCATTAAAAGATATAGTAGTTTTTTGAAGCGAATTAACTAATGCTGTAAAATAAATTAACCTAAATCGGTTGACAAGAACGAAATATGGTGATACAATCTTGTTAACTTAAAAAGGTTAACAGGAGGAATTCTATGCTGACAAGTACTGGAAAGTTTTTGAGAAAACTGAGAATTGACAGAAGTGAAATATTGAAAACAATGGCTGGAAAATTGAATGTGTCGTCTGCATTTCTTTCTGCTGTGGAGAATGGGAAAAAGAGATTTCCGGATTCATGGTATGAAAAACTTAAAACTGAATATGAATTGTCTGACGAACAAGTTGATGACCTTAAACAAGCGGTTATGGAATCTTCGGAGACTGTAGAACTTAATGTCAGTGATGCACCAGATGCTAATCGTCGACTTGCGGTTTCTTTCGCACGAAAGTTTGCATCACTCGACGAAGAAACAAGTAAGAAAATTTTAAATTTACTGAATAAATAGTTGGAGGAAAGTTAATTGACCGAATATTCAGTAGAGGGAAAATCTCGTGAAAAGTTGAGAATGCTTGCTGAAGAATTGCGAGATGTTCTTGGAATAAAAAACAAAATATATGTTCCTATTGTTGAGTTTCTTGATGCGCTGGGAGTAGTATTTGATGACTTTAGCTATGAAATTGTAGAAGATGACTATTTTCCAAATAATATTCACGCGGAAACAGATATACGAACAGGACATATCAGAATAAAGCAATGTGTATACGATAATGCATGTGCTGGTGCAGGACGCGACAGAATGACCATAGCTCATGAAATTGCGCACTACTTTTTGCTTTGTATTTGCGAATTCAAACTCGAAAGAAACTTTGAAAACAGGGAAGTCCCTGCGTTTGAAGATCCAGAGTGGCAAGCAAAGTGTTTTGCCGGAGAGTTTATGGTTTCGAAAGAACTGACAAGGGGGATGAATCCAATTGAAATTGCAGAAAAATGTGGTGTTTCACTGGATGCTGCATTAATACAATATAACAAAAATAACTTTTGAGAGGAGGCGATGAATAATGATTCTAAGTAAAAAGAAAAAGCACTAAATTGATTGTTGGCGCAATCAAAATGGTGCTTGTCTCCGAGTATCTCTACCCGTAAAGTGATAATTTAATTATGGGTGATTTCGGAGTGAAAGTCAATAATTTCATATTAAAAAATAATATTTTTCTGTGTCTCCGAATAACTCATCCGTAAAGTGATAAATGACAAAGAAGTTCTCGAGGGCACAGCTTCGGAGTAAATCTAATTAAGCACATCATGCTCCGTCGTATAGTGCTGGAAACGAGAATTAAGTATGTCCAAAGTAAATGGTGCCCGTAGTGGGTGCAAAGATGTTTTTCATGCATTTTTAGTAAAAAATGCTGAATATGACGGAGAACTTGAAATTCCGAAAATACGGACTTCTTGTGATATCCCTAATAGAGTTATTTTGTTTTCAAAAGCAATAAGAAGTAAAGACTATGACCAATGGGTTTGCTTTTATGAAGATGATGTTAGTTTTGAAAGAATTTGGAATAATCCGATAAGGTATCTTCCAATTCTTAAAAAATTTAAAGGTGTAATATCTCCTGATTTCAGTTTGTATCGGGATATGCCATTAGTAATGCAACAATGGAATGTTTATCGCAGTCATGCAATTGCTAGTTGGTTAAATGAAAATGGAATTCCTGTAATCCCTAATATCAGATGGGGAGATGAAAGAAGTTTTGATTTTTGCTGTTTAGGAATTGAACACAATAGCACAATTGCAATCGGATCACACGGGTGTATAAAACTCCTGTCAGAAAGAGAATGGTTTGCAAGAGGTCTTGATTATGTTGTAAAAAAAGTAAGACCTAAAATCATTGCTGTTTATGGCACAGATCCTGATTACATTTTTGATAAATACAAACGAAATGGAATAAGAATTGTACATCTGGACACCGATTATAACATTGCTCATCAAAAGGCAGGTGATGTCTGATGGGAGCTGGATCTTATGGTGGCTTCGGAAATACATATGGCACGGCTGTGCCAGGGGATGCTGTATATAGGAGTAATCCTGAACTGTATTTTGAATATATCGGGAAAAGAACGGACAAAGATAAGAATGGAGTTTATGATATTGTTGCCCATGGTGAAAAGAAAATTATTCGTGTGGAGCATAATGGTAAAATAATTAGTATCGATTCAAGAGTTGCAGCTAAACTTATAGCACACAAAAAAGACTATAAGAACGGTCAGGCACTCCGACTGTTATCGTGTAATACGGGTTCATCACCACAGGGATTTGCACAGAATCTGGCTAATAAGTTAAACGTGGTTGTTGAAGCTCCAACAAAACTCGTTTGGGCTTTTCCGAATGGAAAGTATATTGTTGCATCAAGAATGAAGAACAATCCAAATAAACCAAATTTAAAAGATTTAGGGAGATTCAAAAAATTTTATCCAGGAGGTAAGAAAAAATGACTGAAAGTGAAAAAGTATATTGCGATAAATGTGGAGAAGAAATGGTTGCATTGGATGCCGAACAAGAGATAGGAATGACATGTCCACATTGCGGATGGGGCTGGGTCACAAGCTTTTCTGAGGCTTATGAAAGTGATGTGACTGATTATTCAATTGTTATTTCCGCAAACACTGCTAGTATGAATAATGTTAAAATTATATCTGAATATGCAAAAGTAAATTATGTTCAGGCAAAAAAACTTATTGACATGCCAGAGGCTGTAATTTTCGTGGGAAAAGCATCTGAAATAATTGGTGTCAAAGAGGAATTGTTAAAAAATAACATTAATTTTAAAATATTACCTGATTTTCCATACTGACAATATATCAAATGCCAGAAAAAGGCTTAATACTAAAATAAAAATATGCGAGATGTTGGATATCTTGCACAGTTTTATTAAAGACATCGAATGACACCATATTTTCAAAAATATCCGCTTTAGCGGTCAATCAGGTTGAATTTAGAAAGGACTGTGAGCTATGCACGATGTCCAATATTATAAGAGCATATTCGACAAGTACGGCGGCAGCATCCCATTCGGCTACAAACGCTTCTGAAATGGCAGGTACCTTATCATTCTTTCTTGGAAAAATGTGATTTATCACTGAGCGCTTCCGAAATAGTGTATAATATAAATACAAAACACAAGGAGGTATTCTTATGAGACTGAAAGATAAAGTCGCAATTATCACCGGAGGCAGCCGTGGCATTGGCTACGCCACCGCAGACAAATTTTTGAAGGAAGGTGCTAAGGTAATCCTGACCGCAAGCTCACAAGGTTCTGCTGACAAAGCGGTTGCGCAGCTGAAAGAAAAGTACCCTGATGCAACAGTTGCGGGAATCAGTCCTACCCTGTCCGATTTGGAATCTGTCCGAAGTGCGTTCCGAGAAGTTGCCTC
>CAMFNB010000031.1 GCA_945965275.1 uncultured Clostridia bacterium
TCAAGGTACATATGACGCTTTTGGGTATTGAAAAGCAGTGGCTTTTCAATTAGAATATATTAGGTTACTACAATAATAATTATGTAATTAAAAATAAAGGAGAGTATTAACATGGGTTTATACGACAAAAAGAGTGTTACAGACATTGATGTAGCTGGCAAGAAAGTTATCGTAAGAGTAGACTTCAACGTTCCCCTTGATGAGAACCTGAAGATCACAGACGATAAGAGAATCAGAGCTGCATTACCGACTATTAAGTATTTAGTAGACAACAAGGCTAAAATCGTTCTTGTTTCTCATTTAGGAAGACCGAAGAATGGCCCTGAAGCAAAATTCAGCATGAAGCCTGCAGCTGACAGACTCAGCGAATTACTCAGACAGCCTGTTACACTTGCTGCTGATGTAATCGGAGAAGATGCAAAGGCAAAGGCAGCAGCAGTCGGCGAAGGCGAAATCGTAATGCTTGAGAACGTAAGATTCCATGCAGAAGAAACATCTAAAGATAAAGAAGTTATGCTTGCATTTGCAAAAGAACTCGCTTCAATGGCTGAAATTTATGTAAATGATGCATTCGGAACAGCACACAGAGCACAGGGCTCAACAGCAGGTATCGCTGAATACCTTCCTGCAGTATCAGGTTTCCTCATCCAGAAGGAAATTGATGTAATGGGCAAGGCTCTTTCAAATCCTGAGAGACCTTTCGTAGCTATTCTTGGTGGTGCTAAAGTTTCAGATAAGATTGAAGTTATCAAGAACCTTCTTGAGAAAGTTGACTCACTCATTATCGGCGGCGGTATGGCTTATACATTCTTAAAGGCTTTAGGTCACAACATCGGTAAGTCACTTTGCGAAGAAGACAAGATTGATCTTGCAAAAGAGCTTATTGAGTCAGCAAAGGCTAAGGGAGTAAATCTTCTTCTTCCTATCGACAATGCAGTTGCAAAAGAATTTTCAAAAGATGCTGAGAGAATTGAAGTTCCTTCAGATGACATCTATGACGATTCACTGGGTATGGATATCGGTCCTAAGACAATTGAACTCTTCTCAGAGACAGTTAAGAATGCTAAGACAGTTGTTTGGAACGGACCTATGGGCGTATTCGAATTCCCGAAATTCGCAGTTGGTACTAAGGCCGTGGCTCAGGCTCTTGCTGAGTCAGATGCAATTTCCATCGTAGGTGGCGGAGACAGTGCAGCTGCAGTTGAACAGCTTGGTTTTGCTGACAAGATCACTCACATCTCTACCGGTGGCGGTGCATCACTTGAATTCCTTGAAGGAAAGACTCTTCCGGGAATTGCATGCTTAATGGATAAATAATTTTGAAAGAAAAGAGAGTACTATTATGAGCAGAAAGACAATCGTTGCCGGCAACTGGAAAATGAACAAGACACCGGCTGAAACATCAGAATTCATTAAAGAGCTTTTGCCTGAGATTAAGGACAGCAAGAATGTTCTTATCGCAGCAGTTCCTTTTGTAGATCTCCCTGCTGCACTTGAGGCAGCTAAGGGAAGCAATCTTAAGATTGCAGCACAGAACATGCACTGGAAAGAAAGCGGCGCTTACACAGGCGAGGTTTCAGGTGCAATGCTTAAGAGCATGGATGTTCCTTATGTAATTCTCGGACACTCAGAAAGAAGAGAATATTTCGCTGATACAGATGAAACAGTTAACCTTAAAGCTAAGGCAGCTCTTTCATACGGAATCACTCCTATTATTTGTTGTGGTGAAACTCTTCAGCAGAGAAAAGACGGCATTATGCAGTCATGGATTGAGGGACAGATTGAAGGCGCTTTAAAAGACATTACAGCTGAGCAGGTTGCAGGACTCATCATTGCATACGAGCCAATCTGGGCTATCGGAACAGGTGAGACAGCTACATCAGAGCAGGCTGAAGAAGTTTGCGGAATCATTCGTAAGAAAGTTGCAGCCCTTTATGATGATGCTACAGCAGAAGCAGTACACATTCAGTACGGCGGAAGCGTAAAGCCTTCAAACAGCAACGAGATTTTCTCAATGCCTAACATCGACGGTGGCCTTATCGGCGGTGCAAGCCTTAAGGTTGCAGACTTTGCAGCTCTTGCAGCATATGAGTGCTAAGAAAGCATTAAAAATCATATGTCTTGTAGGCGCAGGTCTTTGCGTCATAGTTTTTGCATATCTTTGGAGCCTGGGAGTATTCTCAGGCTCTTCGATATATTCAGAACGTAACGCCGTTGTTGAAGAGGCTGTTGAGAAGGCTCTCAATGAAAAACTGGCTGCCGTATTTGACAGGGAAGGTGTTTTTACAGATAAAAATGTAAAACTCATCTCAGTTGATTCACAAGTGGCAATGTATACTGAATATTTCCCGAAGGATAAGTATAAAACTGCGGATGATGTCACAGAAAAGGATATTGAAAGGGCAATATCAGATTATGGAAACAGCATAACTATTGAAGTAAAGCTTGAAGGAAACAGGATTGAATTCAATCCGTATAAAGTTATAGCGTTCCAGTGCGAAGATGCAATATACAGAGATATGAAAATAAAGCCGTATGTTCTTCAGATTTTCTATTACAGAGCTCCTGAAAAGAACGAATCTGAGAGTGTGATGGCTTATGAGTCACAGATCTCCGGAATTTATTTTGGCAATGCTCAGTCGGGAGTTGTCAATCAGACTGATCTTCATCATATAGTTGAACTTGATGAAGAACTGGAGACCAAGGCAAAATGGTATTACGGTTTCAAAGCCGGATATATCGTGTTTATTGCGTTAACTGTCATTGCTTTGACAACATTACTTGTTGTGCGTACAATAAAGAAAAAGAAGAGATATAAAAACAGCAGAAATATTGACTCTCTATAGTACTTGCAATTACTATATTTGTATGTTAAAATATTACTTGCTGATTTTTGGAGGTGTTAAAACGTGAGTGCGTTAAAATTAGTAGTAGGAATTATATATTTACTTGTTTGCGTGGGAATTATCCTTCTTGTTATGCTTCAGGAAAGCAAATCAGAGGGTGTCGGAGCCATCATGGGTGGCGGAGATACATTCTTCGGTAAGGGTAAGACAAATACCAAAGAAGGTTTCCTCAACAAATTGACAGTTGTTCTTTCAATTTTCTTTGTTGTGGTAGCTGTTGTATTTGGTGTAATGCTTAAAAAAGGTTTATAAGCAGTTTTGAACTTTCGGCCGCAGGCAATTGCCTGTGGCTTTTTATTTTGCCAAAATGAAAGATAATCACATTGAAGGAATAATTAATATATCTGATAAAGGTTCGGGAACAGTGGGAGACATACTGGTTCCCTTCAAGTATGTCAACGGTGCTTTTGACGGTGATCTTGTTGAAGTAATAATCACAGAATACAAGAATGCTGAATTTAAAGGTTCCAGAGCAATCGGAAAAGTATTGCGCATAATAGAACCAAGTGAACCTTTTATCGTTGGCTGTGCTCATTTTACAGGGGGACAGTTCATTCTTGTTGCGGATAATGCTGATATAAAGTTCCCGATTATGATTGATAACGCCCCTGAGGAACTTAAAGAAGATGACAAAGTCGTTGTCAGGCTGGTAAAAAGACCCGGTAAGTTTCAGGGTGCACATGGTCTCATAGAAGAAATCATAGGCGGCGGCAAAGAACCCGGCATTGAACTCACATCCATTGTTGCTGGAATGAAGATTAAAAGAAAATTCCCTGAAGATGTGCTTGAAGAGATCCGGGATATTCCCACCGAACTTTCTGAAGAAGATATTCAAATGGAAATAAAGAACGGAAGAAGAGATATAAGAGGACTTTCTATTGTCACAATCGACGGTGAGGACACAAAGGATGTTGACGACGGAGTGTCAATTTCGAAGAACGAAGACGGTACATATAACCTTGGTGTTCATATTGCCGATGTTACGCACTATGTTAAAGAGGGAAGCCCTCTTGACAGAGAAGCTCAGGAAAGAGGTACAAGTGTATATATTCCGGACAGAGTTATTCCGATGCTTCCGAGAAAACTCTCAAACGGTATTTGCAGTTTGAATGAAGGCGCAGACCGATTTGCTTTTTCCGTGCAGATGAAAATTGATAAGTACGGTAACATTATTGATTCTGAGATATTCAAATCTGTAATAAATGTAAAGTATAAAATTACATACAAGCAGATATACAGACTTTTTACAGAGAAAACTCCTTCGCTGATCAATAAGTATGCAAGTCATCTTGAAGAACTTGAATTAATGAAAGAACTTCAGGAGGTGCTCCTTTATAAGCGTCAGGAACGAGGAAGTGTGGATTTCAATCTTCCTGAAACAAAGGTTATTCTGGATGAGAACGGTATCCCGATTAAGGTGGAAGCAGCTGAAAAGAATTTTGCAAACGACATCATTGAGGAGTTCATGCTTCTTGCTAATGAAACCGTTGCAACTCAGTTCTTCTACATGGGTGCGCCTTTTGTGTACCGAGTTCACAGAAGACCAAGTCCTGAAAAAATTGATGATTTAAGAGATACGATATCGGGTATGGGATTTACCCTCAAAGGCGGAAGCGAACCGCACTCAAGGGAAATAGCAAGCCTGCTTAAGAATGTTGAAGGCTCAAGAAAAGAAAGAGTAATTACTTCGCTGGCACTTCGCTCAATGCAGAAGGCTGAATACTCAGCTTCAAATGAAGGACATTATGCACTTGCCCTGGATAACTACTGTCATTTTACAAGCCCAATCAGACGTTATCCGGACCTTCAGATACACAGAATTATGAAGCTTATATTGGACGGTAAAATGTCCGATGAAAAGGAACAGGAACTTCGCACAAGCCTGTCTGATATTGCAGAACATTGTTCGGCGACTGAGAGAAGAGCAGAGGAGGCTGAACGAAGATGTGTCAGATATAAAGTGTGCGAATATATGTCTCAATATATCGGTGAGAGGTTTGAAGGCATTATTTCCGGTATGGCTTCCTTCGGTATGTTTGTTGAACTTCCGAATACAGTAGAAGGATTTATTGACTTCAGCTCATTGTCGGGCTATTACGAATTCGACAGAAGAAATTTTACCGCTGTTAACCGTCATTCCGGCCATTGCTACAGACTCGGAGATACCGTGAAAATCAAAGTTTCAGGCATTGATGCCCGCAACATGAGAGTGGGATTTGTAATTGACGATAACAGGCCAAAAAGAGTAAAATATACAGGAAAAAAGAAGATTAAAACTTATAAAAAGAAACGGAGATGATATAAGTGTTTGAGTTTGACGAGTACAGCGCTCAGCTGCCCGGTCTTAAAGAAAATTTATATGATTTGAGGGATTCACTTTGACACGGAAGGAATGTCCAATGTCATTGAAGAATTAGAAAACAAAACTCAGGATCCTGACTTCTGGAATGACAGCCAGAACTCTCAGACAATTCTTAAAAGACTTAAAATGTTAAAAGACAAGCTTGCAACTTTCAATAATCTTGAAGAGCTTTATCAGGAAATTGAAATGACTATCGAAATCGGAAATGAGGAAGAAGACGCCTCAATGGCCGAAGAAGTCGGTAAGCTTATAAATAAATTCAAGGCTGATTTTGAAAAAATCAGACTCGAAACCCTCTTAAAAGGCGAATATGATTCAAATGACGCAATCCTGACCATTCATGCCGGTTCCGGCGGAACTGAAGCTCAGGACTGGGCCAATATGCTTTTGCGTATGTATTTAAGATGGGGACAGGACCACGATTATGAAGTTAAGATTGTCGACATTCTTGACGGAGATACAGCCGGCATTAAATCTGCAACAGTACAGATAAAAGGAATTAACGCATACGGATTCTTAAAGAGCGAACACGGAGTTCACAGACTTGTTCGTATTTCTCCTTTTGACTCTGCAGGAAGACGTCATACTTCTTTTGCATCAATCGAAGTTATGCCTGAAATCGATCAGACAATTGAGATTGAAATCAGACCTGAAGATCTTGAAGTCGGAACATATCGTTCTTCCGGTGCCGGCGGTCAGCATATCAACAAAACTGACTCAGCCGTTCGTATTACCCATATCCCGACGGGTATTACTGTTGCATGTCAGACAGAACGTTCTCAGGTGCAGAATAAAGAAACTGCCATGTCAATGCTTAAGTCAAAGCTTATTCAGTTGAAAGAACGTGAGAATGCCGCTACGATTGATGACCTTAAAGGTGCACAGCTTGAAATTACCTGGGGAAGTCAGATTCGTTCTTATGTATTCTGTCCTTACACACTGGTAAAAGACCATCGTACCGGCTACGAAGAAGTTGTTGTGGATAAGGTAATGGACGGTAATCTTGACGGCTTCATCAATGCATATCTCGCAGAAGAGTTTAACAAGACAAAACAATAGGAGAAAAATAATGGAAGTAAAGTTTTTGGAGAATGAAGTTTGGTACGGACCATGGGTGTTCCACGGTGCCCAAATGCCTTTTGACAAGGACTCTGAAATATCAATTAATTGTCTTCCTTCTGATTCCGGTAATCAGGTTCAGCCGCTTATGCTTTCCAATAAGGGAAGATATATTTGGGATGACGAGGGTTTTAATGTTGAAATCAAAGAAGGTGTTCTTAATTTTACAAGAGGCGAGCCGACACTTTATGAAGCAGGCTCAACACTTCGTGATGCCTTCAAAGCTGCTTCCGCAAAGCATTTTCCCCCAAAGGGAACCATGCCTCCTGAAATTTTCATAAGCAAGCCACAGTATAATGACTGGATTGAAATCGCTTATGACCAGACACAGGAAAATATTTTAAAATATGCCCATGCCATAATTGACAACGGTTATCCTGCAGGCATTCTCATGATTGATGATAACTGGAGTGAATATTATGGTGGTTGGCGTTTTAACAGAGCAAAATTTCCTGATCCGAAAGCTATGATGGATGAACTTCACGAACTCGGATTCAAGGTTATGCTTTGGATTTGTCCTTTTATCGGTGCCGACAGAGAAGAATTTCGTGAAGCACGCGGCAAGGGAATGATTGTTCATGAGTGGAACAAACGGGGAATTCAAAAACCTAAGATGGTTGAATGGTGGAACGGATTTTCGGCAGTTCTTGATTTCTCGAATCCTTCTACGGGCGACTGGCTCTATGAAAAACTCAGGCCTCTTATTGAAGAGTATGGTGTTGACGGTTTCAAACTGGATGCAGGGGACCCTGCTTTCTATGCCGAAGATGACCTTACTTTTGCACCTACTTCTCCAAATAAACAATGTGAGGATTGGGCTAAATTCGGATTGAGATTTCCGTATAACGAATATCGTGCATGCTTTAAATGTGCAGGTGAACCGCTCGTTCAGAGACTCTGCGATAAGAACCATCGCTGGGTAGGTAACGGAATTGACACTTTAATTCCGCACACTCTTGCACAGGGTATTCTTGGCTATGCCTTTGGTTGTCCGGATATGATTGGCGGAGGTGACATCGCTGATCTTAGCAATGACTCATATTCACTTGATACAGAATTGTTTATTCGTAATGTGGGAGCTGCTGCACTTTTACCGATGATGCAGTTCTCGGCTGCTCCCTGGAGAGTTCTTCCTGAGGAGCTTCATAATGACTGTAAAAAGCTTGTTGCTCTCAGAGAAAAATATATCGATTTAATTCTGAATCTTACAAGAGATGCTGCAAAGACAGGAGAGCCTGTTGCAAGATATCTCGAATATGTATTCCCGGGACAGGGACTTGAAAAAGTAATTGACGAATTTATGGTCGGTGACACTGTTCTTGTTGCGCCGGTTGTTTCACAGGGAGCTGACGGAAGAGAAGTAATTTTTCCGGAGGGAAATTGGAAAAATGAATTAACCGGAGAAGAAATTGCAGGCGGTACAAAAATATTTGTTAAGGCGGGCTTTGACCAGGTTCCGGTATTTACGAGGGTTTAAGATGATTGCTGAAGTTCTTGCTGTAGGAACAGAATTACTTATGGGACAGGTTGCAAATACCGATGCCCAACATATTTCAAAAACACTGCCTTCAATCGGTATTGGTGTATATTATCATACGGTTGTCGGTGATAATCCGACAAGAGTGAAGGACGCTCTCAAAAGAGCTTTGGAAAGAGCAGACATTGTTGTTACAACAGGCGGCCTCGGACCAACGCAGGACGACCTTACAAAAGAGACAATTGCAGAACAGCTTGGTCTTAGGATGGTTTTTCACGAAGAAGAAGCTGAGAAACTTCGCGAGTTTTTCAAAAAGACGAATCGTATAATGCCTGAAAGTAATTTAAGACAGGCATATTTTCCTGAAGGAAGCATTATATTAAAGAATGTTACCGGAACTGCTCCCGGTTGCATTATTCCGACAGAAAAGGGTTGCATAGTTGTACTTCCGGGTCCTCCTAAGGAACTGGTTCCCATGTTTGATAATGAAGCGATGCCGTATCTTTCAAAGCTTACGAATACCGTTCTCAAATCCAAATACATTCGCATAATCGGCTTCGGCGAATCAATAGTTGAAGAAAAGATTATGGGATATATCAACGGACAGACCAATCCTACTTTTGCAACTTATGTTAAAGACGGAGTCATTACAATCAGGGTAACGGCGTCCGGTGATAATGCAGATAATCTTCTTGAAGAAGCAACTGCAGAAATTCATAAAATATTCGGAAACAGTATTTTTACCGATGAAAATATTGAACTTGATGAGATTCTTGTTAAACTTTTAAGAGACAAGGGACTTAAAATCGCAACAGCAGAATCATGTACGGGCGGGCTTATCGCCGGTGCAATTACTGCACATGGCGGTGCTTCTGACGTATTTGAAACCGGAGTGGTTACATACAGCGAGAGTGAAAAAATGCGGGTTTTAGGTGTAAAAAAAGAAACTCTGGAAAAGTACACAGTATATTCTAAGCAGGTTGCCGTTGAAATGGCAGAAGGACTCCATAAATTCTGCGGAGCAGATGTCTGCGTTTCAATCACGGGTGTTGCAGGTCCGGTAGGTGGTACGGAAGAAACTCCTGTCGGAACTTTATTTGTGGGTGTATACTACAAAGGAAAGACTGTTGCCAACAGATATAATTTCAGACACAACAGCAGAGAAAACATTCGCGCAGTTGCTGTTACTTATGCACTTAATGATGCCAGAAAGGCGATATTGGAAAATGATTAAAAATTTCAGAAAATCAAAGTTATGGAATGTATTCTCGTGGATTTTAACAATTCTTGCTGCATTCGTTGTGGCATTACTTGTTAATACGTATTTAATCAGAACAAGTAATATAAACGGCAGCTCCATGGATGATTCTTATCACGAGGGACAACTTGTTGTTCTTTCAAAAGCACCTTATTTATTCGGTGTACCTGAATATAAAGATGTTGTGGTTTTTGATTCAAGCTGTTTGGATAATCCCAACTACACAAGAACATTCTTTGATAATATCGAAGATTCAATTAAATATAATGTAATTACTCAAAAGGTCGGAGAAATATTCAATCTCGGAATAGCCAATGATCATCGTTTTTGGATTAAACGAGTAATCGGTGTACCCGGAGACAAAATTGAATTTAAGGACGGAAAAATCTATAAGAACGACATTCTCCTTGAGGAAGATTATATCAGAGAACAGAACGTTTTGAATAATCCTGAAGGAGTCAGTTTTACAGTTCCGGAAGGAAAGGTTCTGCTTTGCGGTGATAACAGAAACAGAAGTATGGACTGCAGAAGTTTTATAGACGGCAAGGCTCTTAAGTGCGTTCCCTACGAGGCTATTCTCGGTAAGGTTTTAACAGAGGCTCAGCCACAGGGAGGTAAATGATGATTATAATTGCTGCAACGCAAAACAAACATAAAATATATGAATTCGGTAAAATTTTCGGTGTGAAGGTTTATCCTGCAGCCGAGCTTGGTATTTTTACCGATCCAGAGGAGGACGGCACAACCTTTGCTGAAAATTCCGAAATCAAAGCAAGAGCCATTTACGAGGAAGTAAAAAAACTGGACAATATTCCTGATAATGAATATATCGTTGTAGCTGATGATTCGGGACTTTGCGTTGATGCTTTGGGCGGAGCACCGGGCATTTATTCTGCACGCTACGCAAGCACAGACGGACACAATTCAAATGATGAAGAAAATCTTCAGAAGGTTCTTGATGAACTTAAAGACGTACCGGCAGGTAAGAGACAGGCATACTTCGCCTGTGCAATTTGTGCTGTTGATCAGAACGGCAAAGCAACCCATACAGAAGCCAGAATTTACGGAGAAATCATCCGGGAAAAGAAAGGCGAGAACGGATTCGGATATGATCCGATTTTCTTTGTACCGGAATACGGTAAAACAACAGCTGAATTATCAGTTGAAGAAAAAAATGCAATCAGTCACAGAGGCAAGGCCCTGAGGCAGCTTAAGGAGATTTTATGGTCTTAATTCAAAGGTGTGATTCTTACGACAAAGAACTCATACTTGAAAAAATAAAAGAAGTATTTGATAAGAACGGGGGCATTGAGAAATATGCGGCTCCCGGCCTTAATGTTGTTATTAAGCCAAATCTTATTTCAAAGAAATCACCTGATGCGGCAGCAACCACACATCCGAGCATAGTATGGGCTGTTGCAAAACTTTGCAAAGAAGCCGGTGCAAATGTCATCATAGCAGAAAGTCCCGGCGGTCCTTACGAAAAACCGTATTTAACCGGCATATATAAGGGAACCGGTATGGCTCAGGTTGCGGAAGAAACAGGTGCTTTGCTTAATTACGACCTGACTGAAACAAAGGTAACCTGTGAAGAAGCAAAGTATCTTAAAACAATCGGTATTCTCACACCTCTTGCGCAGGCAGACAGAATCATCAATTTATGCAAATTAAAAACACACGGCATGATGGTTTATACAGGTGCCGTTAAGAACATGTTCGGTTCAATCGCCGGTCTTAAAAAAGCAGAATATCATCTTAAAATGTCTGATTATGACCAGTTTGCCGATTCGATAATTGATATCTTTTTACAGAATCATGTCAGTCTCAATATCATAGACGGAATTGTGGGAATGCACAGAGACGGTCCCACAAACGGTGATCCGATCCATACAAATGTTTTGATTTCTTCTGAAAATGCTTTTGAGGCAGACCTTGCGGCACTTGATGTAATCTGCGCAAATCCAATGAGAGTGCCTGTTTTCAAAATGGCATATGCAAGAGGTCTCTGCGGGAAGGATTGCAGTAATATAGATTTCGGAAACGGATTAAAACCGGAAGAAGTTAAAGTCCCGGAATTTATTGTTAACTATAATGAGGAATTCAAAAATCTGTATTTTAAATCCGGTCCTCTCGGTAAAATACTTCAGAAAATGATAAGGCCAAGACCTGTATTTAATAAAAAACTTTGCAAAGCATGTCATGAGTGTGAAAAATGTTGCCCTGCAAAGGTTATAACCGTAACAAAAGAAAACAAGGCACAGGTAAAGCTTGAAGGATGCATAAGATGCTTCTGCTGTCAGGAACTTTGTCCTTTTAAGGCTGTAACAATAAAAAAGCCGCTTATAAACAAAATTGCAATCAGGAGCAGAAATAAGTGAACATTGTACTTGTAGAACCTGAAATCCCTCAAAACACGGGGAATATCGTAAGAACATGTGCCGGATGCAATGCGACATTGCATCTTGTAAGACCACTGGGCTTTTCGACTGATGATAAGTATTTAAAACGGGCAGGACTTGATTATTGGCACTTTGTTGACATCAGATATTATGACAGCTTTGAAGAAGTAGTTGAAAAGGCTGTTGCGGGGCATGAAGGGGTTAAACCGAATTTCTGGTTTGCAACAACAAAGGGCAGACACAGATATTCTGATGTTAAATACACAAATGATGACTATATTGTATTCGGTAAGGAAACAAAGGGGCTTCCTGAAAAGCTTCTTGCTGATAATTATAATCATTGCATAAGAATTCCCATGAGAGAGGAATTCAGATCTCTTAATTTATCTAATTCTGTTGCCATTGTCATATTTGAGGCAATGAAGCAGCTTGATTTTCCTGATATGGAAACTAAAGGATCACTCAGAGAATTTGACTCTGACTATTTGGAGGGACTTGAAAAATGAAAATCTGTTTTAAAGGTGACATTGAAGTATTAAAGCCCGGTATTGAGGCTATGCAGGAAAGACTCGGATATGAGATTTCCGTACAGCAGGATGCTGACATTACCGTAACTGTTTCGAAGAGCGATGCTCACGCACTGGAATATTATGTAAAAGGAAATGATATCGGAATTTCCTATGCTCAAAAAGTATTTTTCTTCAGAGCTTTATCTTTTGCTCTTAATTCATATAAAGACGGTAAGGATATCAATGTGACAGAGGACAGCAATTTTACTATGGACGGTCTTATGGTTGACTGCTCAAGAAACGGCGTTCTCACAAAGAAGGGTGCAAAAGACATGCTTTCATATATGGCCATGATGGGTCTTGATATGATGATGCTCTACACGGAAGACACTTATGAGATCCCTGAATATGAATATTTCGGTCACAACAGAGGAAGATATTCAAAAGCAGAAATCAAAGAAATTGATCAGTATGCTTTTGATCTCGGTATTGAGCTTATTCCATGCATTCAGACAGCAGCACATCTTAATAATGCTCTTAAATGGACAAAATTAAGACCGATGAACGATATGCCTGACTCGCTTTTAGAAGGGGAGCCAATGACTTATGAATTCATAGACAACGCTGTTAAAGCATGTGCAGACATGTTCAGAACAAAGAAAATTCATATAGGATATGATGAAGCTGTATCAGTCGGTCGCGGACAGCACCTTGACAGATTCGGATATGAGAAGAATACGGTTATTTTACAGAGGCATCTTGATAAGGTAAAAGAGATTCTCAAAAAGTATGACCGTGAGCCTATGATGTGGGGTGACATGTACTACAACATGCATAAGGAAAACGGCACTGTTGAAAAGGACGGAATGGGAATTGTTTACTGGGATTATTATCAGGCAGAAGAGAAGAACTACCTTGAGAAGATTGATGAATATAAAGAAATTTCAGACGATATTATTTTTGCAGGCGGTTCATGGACATGGAACACAGTTATTGCTCCCTATTTTATGACATACTATTCAACAATTCCGGCTCTGAGAAGTTGTCTTGCTAAGGGACTTAAAAGAGTATTTGTTACAATGTGGGGCGATGACGGTCAGGAAACTTCTCATTTTGCAGCGCTTCCGGGACTTCAGATGTATGCTGAGTTCAGATTCTGCAAAGATAAGGATGACATCGATGAAGCATACATTGCAAAACAATTTAAGGCATGCATCGGTGCTGATCTTGAAGCTTTTAAAGAAATGGCCCGTATCGATATGTTAAAAGAGGACAGAGATTTCTATACCAGACCGGCCAACGGATCAAAGGCTGTTCTTTTCCAGAACCCAATGTTCGGACCATATGACAAGGACCTTGAAAACACAAACAAATTTTTTGACCTTACTTCTCATTACGCCGAATACGAAGCAAAGATGGAGAAGTTAGCTCAGGAAGACAATGATTTTGCATGGCTTTTCAACTTCCCGGCAAAGCTCTGTAAGGTAGCAAAAAACAAATGGAACCTGGGCCTCAGAATAAAAGACGCATATGACAGGGATGACAAGACTGCTCTTAAAGAGCTTGCAAAAGAGATGGAGCAGGTCAAAGAGGATATCATTGCAGCAAGAGAGGCACACAGAAAGCAGTGGTTCAGAAGCTATAAGCCTCAGGGCTGGGATTCAATGGACTTAAAGTACGGAAGCCTTCTTTGCCAGGTTGACACCGGTATAATGAGACTCAATCAGTATGCGAATGGCACAATTGACGAACTTGAAGAATTGTATGAAGAAAGAATCAGTTTCAGTGGCGAGGTTGATGAAAAGGGAAGAATGGGCGTAACCCATTATTTCCTCTTCGGTACAGGCGCACTTCTGTAAAAATATTCGGCTTTTTATGTGTTGAAAATCGGTCGGTTGTGGTATATAATAACCGATGGTTATTTAAAAACAATATTAATTTAATTTTTTTGGAGGTAAATTATTATGGCAGTTAAAGTAGCTATTAATGGTTTCGGTCGTATCGGCCGTCTTGCTTTCAGACAGATGTTCGTTGCTGAGGGATACGAAGTTGTTGCAATCAACGACTTAACAAGCCCAAAGATGCTTGCTCATCTTCTTAAGTATGACACAGCTCAGGGTTCTTTCATCGGTAAGCCGGGTGAAAACCTTCACACAGTTGAGAGCACAGAAGATTCTATCATCGTTGATGGTAAGGAAATCAAGATTTACGCAATTAAGGATGCAGCTGAGTGTCCTTGGGGCGAGCTTGATGTTGACGTAGTTCTTGAATGTACAGGTTTTTATACATCAAAAGAGAAGGCTTCAGCTCATATCAAAGCCGGTGCTAAGAAAGTTGTTATTTCTGCTCCTGCAGGAAACGACCTTCCTACAATCGTTTACAACACAAACCACACAACACTTAAGGCTGATGACACAGTTATTTCAGCAGCTTCATGTACAACAAACTGCTTAGCTCCTATGGCTAAGGCTCTTAACGATCTTGCTCCTATTCAGTCAGGTATCATGAGCACAATTCATGCATACACAGGCGACCAGATGATCCTTGACGGTCCTCAGAGAAAGGGTGACCTCAGAAGATCAAGAGCAGGCGCTGTTAACATCGTTCCTAACTCAACAGGTGCTGCTAAGGCAATCGGTCTTGTAATTCCTGAACTCAATGGTAAGCTCATCGGTTCAGCTCAGCGTGTTCCTACTCCTACAGGTTCAACAACAATTCTTGTTGCAGTTGTAGAAGGCAAGGTTACAGTTGATGAAATCAATGCAGCTATGAAGGCAGCAGCTAACGAATCATTCGGTTACACAGAAGAGCAGCTCGTTTCTTCAGACGTAATCGGCATGAAGTTCGGTTCACTCTTCGATGCTACTCAGACAATGGCTCTTCCTGTTGATGACAATCACACACAGGTACAGGTTGTTTCTTGGTACGACAACGAAAACTCTTACACATCTCAGATGGTAAGAACAATCAAATATTTCGCTGAACTTAAGTAATTTAAATTTACTGAAATATTTAAGAGGACATGATTTGGTTCGTGTCCTCTTTTTGTTTTCTTGTAAAATTTATACATATTGTGTAGTATAAAATCATGGATAAAGACAAAAAGAAAAAAACCAATAAAAGCAGTCATTCTGTTTTAAGGTCGCTTAAAGTCGTGGCTTTGTTTCTTCTTGTCTTTATTGGTGCTTCAGTTTTTGTAAAAAGTGATATGCTTAATGCAATTTCAAATCCGGTAAAAGGTGAAATTTTACCGACATCTACACCAATCCCGGAAAAAGAACCGGAAATCATAACAGAAAGCGAAATGCCTGCGGATGCCGTAACACCGGCACAGGCACCGACTGAAACACCGAAATCAAGTGCTGTTCCCACGCCTTCAGCTAAGCCGAAGGAAATCACTCCGTACTCAGGCAGCGGTACAAGCCCTAAATATAAAAGAGAATCACACCATTACGGCGTAAGCTACACTTTTCCTGACGGATTTAATCTTGAATCAACTTTGTATATTAAAGTGGTGATTAATGCCCAGCTTATTTATGTATACAGAAGAGATGCAAAGGGCAATCCCACAAGCTGCATAAGAACAATTATCATGTCTTCCGGTGTTGACAGAGGCTCAAATGCTACTCCTCTCGGAAAGTATATGATTTTCGATAATAATGCAAACGGAGCGGGCAAGGGAAGATGGGTCGACTTCAAAACAACCTTCGGTCAGTATGGTACAAGACTTTTCTATATCACATCACTGCAAAACAATAAGATGACCGGATATTTTACAGGATATATGATGCATTCTGAGCTTTACAGAAAGACCGATCCGACTTCGTTGATTGTTGACGAATATAACACAATCGGCTATCCGAGGAGCCACGGTTGTATGAGAATGCAGGTTAAGGATGCTCTCTGGATTTATCAAAATGCTCATACCGGTTCAATCGTTGAAATAACTGACGGTTCTCCTAATACGGCTTTGTGGAAAAAATTAAGACCGGCGAATCTGGTATCCGGCACAAAATATGACCCGACAGATCCGGCGGGAGGAGCAGCAAATCCGGGATACATTTCATTCCCACCGTCAATTGTTAATAAAGCAACTGCAACTCCTGCTGTAACTGCAACACCTGTTCCGGCACCGGTACAGACTCCGACTCCGAACATAACAGAAGAGCCGGTTCAAACGCCGCAACCGACATCTGAACCGACTCCTGAAAGTACTGATTGATTGTCCTTTATACTGTTGTAAAAAGGTAACCGGTAACTGTTTTGAATTCTTCTCCTGCCTTAAGTACCGTTGTCGGCCAATCAGGATGATTCACAGAATCGGGGAAGTGTTGAGTTTCAAGGCAAACAGCAGCTCTGTTTACATAAGATGCTCCGCCTTTTCCCTTCATTCCGTCTTTGATGAAATTTCCTGTGTAAATCTGAATTCCCGGCTGATCTGTTGAAAGGGAAACCTTGATTCCTGATTTGTTTCCCAAAAGTTTTA
>CAMFNB010000032.1 GCA_945965275.1 uncultured Clostridia bacterium
CAATGTTTTATTTACTTCCTTGATGATTGCCCAAATTACGTTATATGCATCATCCTTGTCAGCCTTGTCTTTTCCGAGATCAGCGGCAACAACATCATAATCCGGGATAACCTTGATTGCGATGATTGATTCCTTGTCGCCTTCTCTTCCGGCAGCACCGTAAACCATACATTCCTTGATTTCCGGATGGTTCTGCATAACAACTGTTTCAACTTCCTCAGGATAAATGTTTTTACCGTTCTGAGTAACGATAACATTCTTAAGTCTTCCCGTGATGCTTACATATCCGTCCTCATCCATGAAGCCCATGTCTCCTGAATGGAACCAGCCGTCCTCTGTGATGGCTTCTTTTGTTGCTTCCTCATCCTCATAATATCCGATCATGAGAGTTTTGCTCTTGATCATAATTTCGCCTTCGCCGTTATCATTGGGATTAACAATCTTAAGGTCGGCACAGTTTACGGGAAGGCCGATTGTACCTGTCTTATATCTGAATTCAGGCTCTAAAGCTGAAATAGGAGCTGTTTCTGTAAGTCCGTATCCCTGAAGGAAAGCGATACCTACGCCTATCAGCCACTCACCGATTTTCGGATCAATCGGTGCGGCAGCAGAGATAAGAAGTCTTACTCTTCCGCCGAGGTTGTCGAGAATTTCCTTAAATACCTTTCTCTTTATGTTGATACCGATTTTTGCAAGGACGTTTGTAACCTTTATCATTCGGGCAACAAGCTTGTCCTTCTTTGTCTTTACGAGAGTGTCATTTACTTTCTTGTAAATATTCTCTATAAGAAGCGGTACTGTAAGAACGATTGTAGGTTTTGTTTCCTTGAGGTTCTTCACGATGTATTTAAGGCCCTGACAAACCGCAATAGATGATCCCCATGCAAAAGGAACAAGGAATCCGATTGATGACTCGTATGTGTGGTGAAGAGGAAGTACTGACAAAAGTCTGTCGTTCTCATAAAGCTTTACGTATGCACTTACCGCATTGATGTTCTCCGCAAGATTTCTTTCGCTGAGCATAACACCCTTTGAGGCAGCTGTTGTTCCTGATGTGAATATGAGCACTTTGAATGTTTCAGGCTCAACCTTTACATCCATAAGGTATTTGTCACCCTGTTCAACAAGCTTTGTTCCCTCTGCCATAACAGTATTAAAGCCTACGGTATTTCCTTCAACGGGAGCATCGGAATACATTTCGATAAAATACTCAACTGTGGGAACATTTGCTTTCACTTCTTCAATAAGTTCCTTTTTCTTGGGTGAATAAATTACTGCTGCCGCACGTGAACGATTTACAAGACGTTCAAATTCATTTGCAGGCAGTTCTTTGTCAATCGGTACTGCAATGCAGCTTCCGATAAGAAGTGCCATATATGAAATGTACCAGTTGTAGCTGTTTTCTCCGACAATTACAATCGGCTTTCCTGCAAGGCCCAGTACCTTTTCAAGTCCTGTTCCCAGGCCGTTTACATGCTTGTCAAAATCTTCGTATGTATATTCTTTAAAAGCGGGATCTTTCGGATTTCTTTTTTCAAGGGCAAACACATTCTTTGAATACTTTGCCATGGTGTTAACATAAATTTCTTTAACTGTTTTATATGTTGTTGCTTCGTGAGGTCTGAAGTTTTTGATATTCTTCATTCTCTCGCTTGAGTAAATTGCATTATCATTCATTTTTCATAAACTCCTTTGCTGCATTTTTAATATTCCATCTGCTCTCTTCAAGCGTTTTGTACGCCTGAGCTCTGTCAGTATTCTTTATATTTAAAATTTCCTCAGCCCACTTATCAGCGGAATCCTCAAGTGACAAGAAATGAAGATTTTCCGTAATGGCCGCTTCCTGTGGTACTGCTTCCTTTGACGTGAAGCATACAAGACCCGATGCTTGTGCTTCAACAAGAGTCATGGGAAGTCCTTCAAATACTGACGGTAAAATGAAGCAATCCGCTGCACTGTATACTTTCGGCACGTCATCACGTCTGCCGAGAAAATGAATTTTCTCTCTGCTGTTTAATGTATTCGCTTTATTTTTAAGGCTCTCTTCAAGCACACCCTGGCCTACCACCCAAAGCGCAGTGTTTTTGTTTTTTTCGTAAATCTTTTCAAAAACATCAAGAAGAAAAGTCTGATTTTTTTCAGGATTAAGTCTTGCTATGTTACAGAAAACAAAGTCTTCTCCGGCACCGAGTTCTTTCCTGATTTCGTTTCTGCCGGTTTCGTTGTATGCAAAAGCGCTTAAATCAATTGCATTTGTTACTTTTTTGAAAGAAGGTCCTTTTATTGTTTTTTCGGAATAGAAAAACTCGGCAGCAGACATTGAGCATGCCCAATGATCCGTTGTCATTTTTTCAACCTTCTTTTTATATATCTTATGCAGTGTATTTGTGATTATATTGCCCATGCCCTGCGACTGGTGTGCATGGATGATTCTTCTTCTGATGCCTGCTTTTTTCGCAAGCTTGAAAAGCTCAATGTCTGAAATAAGACAAAGGTTGTACCAGAAAGCATCATATTCCGCTCCGTGCTTCTCAAAGATTTCACGAAGCTGCTTTTTGTGCTCCTTTAAATTCGCAGATCTTCCGGGGATAACATAAACGCGGCCGCCTGAGTTCTCAATTTCATCCAGGCAGTAAGGAGGCTTATTGTATGTAATGAAATCGAATGTGAACTCATCACGGTCAACATTGCGAACATAATTCATTATGCAGGTTTCCATTCCGCCACGAGCAAAGCTCATGCCCATTACAAGTACTTTTTTCAAAGCCTGTCTCCCCCTCATTTAAATTTTGATTATTATACTACAAATCGTCTCTTGTGACAATTTTCAGCCACTTATCGGAGCCTCTCCTTATATATGTGATTAACGCTTTTAACGGTTCGTCAATAAGAAGCAGACCGTAAACAATAAGTATCGGCCACTGCAGTTTTGATGCCGTAAATCCTATCGGAAGAGCAATGCCCCAAAGACAAATAAACTCAACTATAAGACAGAATTTTGTGTCTCCCCCGCCTCGCAGCACACCCATTATGTTGTTTGCCGAGAATGATGTGAAAAACGTGGTATAGGCAATGACAGCGAGCATTCCTATTGCAAGGTTTCTTGTCTCATCCACAACACCGAAAAGATCTGCAACTGCGGTTCTCAGGAAGAATACAGCCAGCATCGAAAGAACTCCGATTATCACGGCCATCAGGTCAAAAGAATGTGCTCTTCTCTTTGCCTCATCAAGTCTTCCCTCTCCGATGGCCTTTCCGACAAAGACGGATGCGGAACCGGCAAATCCGAATATGAGAACAATGGCAACCTGATGAACACTGTTTGCAAGAGAATCAGCAGCAACGGGATCTCCGCTGCAGTAAGTGATGTGTCCGAGTACCGACATTAAAAGTGTCATTCCGAATCCCCACATAACCTCATTGATGAAAACGGGAGAGCCGAATTTTACAAGGTCTTTGAACAATGTATTTTTCCAGAGTTTAAGATGCTTTGGTCTGAAGGCAAGTTTCTTGTCTATAAAGAACACATATACAAAGGTTATGACAAATTCAACAACTCTTGATACCAGGGTTGCTATTGCCGCACCTCTTATGCCGAGAGCCGGTGCACCCAGGTTACCGAAGATAAGCACCCAGTTAAGTGAAATATTGATAAACAGCGTGCATATATTCGTTACAAGCGCAACATGTACGATTTCAACCGAACGTATGCAAACCTGCATGGCAAGCGAAAGAGCAAACAGGAGATATACCCAGCCCAAAATACTTACGTATTTGGTTCCTTCCTCAATGATATCAAGCCTGTCGGTATAAAGTCCCAGTGTAAACTTCGGAAATACAAGTACCATTACCGAAAGAATCAATCCGAATACAGTAACCAGTCTGATCGTCATGGAAATGATTTTTCTTATGGCATCCATGTTCTTCTTTCCCCAATACTGAGAATTCAGAACCGTTGCGGCAGATGCCAGGCCGAAGCTGATCATTGTAAGCAAAAAGAATGGCTGGTTTGCAATGGAACTTGCGGAAAGCAGCTTGCCGCTGCTGTCCGCTCGTCCGAGCATTACCGTATCAGCCAAATTAACTACATTTGTTATGAGGTTTTGCAAGGCGATGGGGATCGCCATTTTACAGACATCTTTGTAAAAAGATTTGTCTTTAACAATCTCAAATTTCATTTTGTATTATTTGTATTCAGGAAGCCATCCCTTGTGAGCTTCGAACAGTTCATCACAGAGTGAAATAATCTGATCAATATTAAGCTCAGCTGAAGTATGAGGATCCAAAAGTGCAGCATGATAAACATCTTCCTTTTTGTGTGAGAAGCATGCTTTCATTGTAAGGATCTGCGGGTTGATATTTGTTCTGTTAAGAGCAGCAAGCTGTTCCGGAAGATTGCCCACTGCAGTAGGCTGAAGTCCCGCACCGTTTACAAGACACGGAACCTCAACACAAGCTTCGCGGGGAAGATTGGAAATATATCCGTTCGTGTTAAGAACATTACCGCCGAGAGTGTATGGCTTGTTAAAAGTCATTGCTTTGATAATATGAGAAGCATATTCTCCGCTCATCTTGTGCTCAAGTGTCTTTTTCTTTGTAAGGCTTGCTCTTTGCTTTTTCCAGCCTTCAATAAGATCAACACATCTTCTCGGATATTCATCGAGAGGAATATTATACTGATCAATAAGTTCAGGCTGTGATGATTTTATGAAGTACGGAAGATATTCAGATGTGTGCTCTGATGACTCAGTTACATAATATCCGAAAGTCTTCATCATTTTAAGTCTTACGCTGTCCGGATGAGGAGGATTTTTCTTCATCTTGTCGGCAAGCTTTTTGAGTTTCGGATAAATATCAACACCGTTCTGTTCAATTCGAAGAAGCCACGCCTGGTGATTGATACCGGCAATAAAATATGAAATGTCATCCTCGTTATATTCGTTTCCGACACCCACATCAGTCATAAGCCATCTTGCACAGCCCTGTACAGAGTGGCAAAGACCCACTGATTTAATTGATGAAGCCATCTGCATTACGCCCGTAATGATTGCCATGGGATTTGTGTAGTTAATGAAAAACGCATTCGGGCATACCTGCTCCATGTCTGAAAGGAAATCCAAAATAACAGGAGCGGTTCTGAGTGCTCTGAATATTCCGCCTATTCCCAATGTATCGGCAATTGTCTGACGAAGGCCGTATTTCTTGGGAATCTCAAAGTCAGTAATTGTACACGGATCATATCCGCCTACCTGAATCGCATTACATACATAATCAGCACCGCGAAGTGCCTGCTTACGCTTTGACACACCGAGGTATGTCTTGATTGTTGCGCCCGATTTATACTTTCTGTTAATTGCTTCAAGCATTAATGCGGAGTCTTCAAGGCGCTCCGCATTGATGTCATACAGTGCAATTTCCATTCCTTTTAATTCAGGGCAAATAAGGCAATCACCCAAAACATTTTTTGCAAATACAGTGCTGCCTGCACCCATGAATGTGAATTTAATCATAATTTACACCTGTTTTCTTTTTATTATTTGTATTCAGGAAGCCATTCTTTATGGGCCTCGAATAAGTCGTCACACATTGAAATAATCTGGTCAATGTTAAGCTCAGCTGAAGTATGAGGATCCAAAAGTGCAGCATGATAAACATCTTCCTTCTTGTGTGAGAAGCATGCCTTCATTGTAAGAATCTGAGGGTTGATGTTTGTTCTGTTGATTGCCGCACACTGCTCTGGAAGATTTCCTACAGCTGTAGGCTGAAGTCCCGCACCGTTTACAAGGCAAGGAACTTCTACGCAGGCTTCGCGAGGAAGGTTTGCGATGTATCCGTTTGTATTGAGTACATTACCGCCGAGCATATAAGGCTTGTTAAGTGTCATGGACTTGATGATATGTGCTGCATACTCACCGCTCAAGAAATGCTCCAATGTCTTTTTCTTTACAAGAGAATCTCTCTGCTTATTCCAGCCTTCAATCTGTTCAATACATCTTCTCGGATATTCATCAAGCGGAATCTTATACTGATCAATAAGCTCAGGCTGTGTTGTCTTAATAAAGTAAGGAACATATTCTGATGTATGCTCTGAAGACTCAGTGATATAGTAACCGAAAGTCTCCATCATCTTAAGACGTACTCTGTCACGCTCAGGATATTCCTTCATCTTTGCGAGGCGCTTTCTGATTTCAGGATATAAATCCTTGCCGTTCTTTTCAATCTTAAGGAGCCATGCCTGGTGGTTGATACCTGCGATATGATATGAAACTGATTCATCATACTGGTCGCCCATTCCTGCGTCATTCATAAGCCATTCTGCAGTATGCTGAACTGAGTGGCAAAGACCAACTGACTTAATTGATGAGCCCATCTGCATAACACCTGTTAAAATTGCCATGGGATTTGAGTAGTTGATGAAGAATGCATTCGGACAAACTTCCTCCATGTCACGTAAGAAATCAAGAAGAACCGGTGCTGTACGAAGTGATCTGAAAATACCGCCGATGCCAAGTGTGTCGCCGATTGTCTGACGAAGGCCGTACTTCTTCGGAATTTCGAAGTCAGTGATTGTGCATGGGTCGTATCCGCCTACCTGGATTGCGTTACATACGAAGTCTGCTCCGCGAAGAGCCTGCTTACGTTTTGAAACGCCGTAGTACTTTTTGATTGTTGCGCCTGATTTATACTTTCTGTTGATTGCTTCAAGCATAACAGCCGAATCTTCAAGACGATTCTTATCGATGTCATACAAAGCAATTTTCATGCCCCTAAGTTCAGGTGAAATCAAGCAGTCACCTAAAACGTTCTTTGCGAATACCGTACTTCCGGCACCCATGAATGTGAATTTAATCATTTTGTCCTCCAAAAATTATTAACGAATTTTTCTGCATTCGATATAATATCTTTTTTCAAAAGCCTCGCCCATCGAGAATGTCTTTCTCGGAAGTGCGCCCTGTTTGATAACTGTTTCAAAGAACTCCGATTTGTCTACGTCCGGTAAAATAAGACCTATGTTGCATTTGCCTTCACCGACAAATTTCCTGCTGAGTTCTTCTGTTGTGTCTTCGCCGTGGATATAATCCACTGAAGCATCCTTGTGTGACTGCAAATAGTAGTCTAAGAATGCCTGAATCTGACCAACAGCAAGTGTACCATCTTTTTCTATAAATATAAAGCCTTCCTGACCCTGATTTATAAATTTTATTGTGCTGCAGCCGTCATATGTCGGAGTCTCTGTTTTAAACATGCACTCCATATAGGATGCCTTATCTTCAAAGAATCCCTCAAGTTCATCAAAGAACTCATATGGATTTACATTAAACATTACTCTGTGAATCGGATGGAAAATGATTCCTTCGTCATGTATGTTAAGAAGCTCAACAAGAGCAAATCTTGCGGGATGGTTTTCATCTGCACCGGCTTTCTTCACTTCTTCCCAGTGACACTTTGCGGCTGCAAGTGAATGGTTTCCGTCACCTACGGCATAAAGAATTTCAGACTCTAAGTTTTCGAGGGCTTCAGCCATTTTACCGATAACCTTTTCATCTGATATTTTGCTTCCGCGAATATGTCCGCCGTTTTCCATTAAATCAAAATCATATACCTCTTCGCTTGGTGCGTCGAACAGCGGTTCTATAACGGTCTTCTTCGGATCGTCAATGAGCACCATAACGTGCGGCATCTCAATTACAGCTTCTTTTCTGATTTTCATTCTGGGAGGAATTCTCTCCACAACAGTGCCTTCAGTTGCACGGATAAGAGCATTTGCACCCTTTGTGAAATCATACCTTTCAAGGTCAAGGGCAACCACTGCTCCCCGTCTTACGGGAGCTTCCGATGTTTTTCTTTCTGTTAAGATTATACACGGACCCTGATCCTTCAGTGTTCCGTCGCTTAGATAATCTTCCATGTTGTAGTTGATTGCTTTTATTTTATTATCAACATCATTGTCATTTAAATAAACTTCAGGAAGCATAAGCTTGTATGTTGAAACACTTCCTTCTCTTGATTTTCTGACTTCTTCCCAGTATTCAGGTTCTGATGTGTACTGGTCGCAGGCAACGCATGCCCATTTTGACCACGCCTCTTTGTCTTTTAAATCCGGAAGAAGAATGTTCGGTATTGCAAGTCCGACTTTTTCATAATAGTTTTTCATGTTATTTGTTTCCCTTCTTAAGATGGAGTTTTCTCAATATCATATCGAGGATTTCGGTAAACTGTCTTACTTTGAACACTATGCAGATTGCTGCGTAAGCCAAAAGTCCCAGGGCACCCGGAATAAGGAATCTGAGATAAAGATTACTGAACAGTTTTCCCATAAACACATATATCACAA
Organism: uncultured Clostridia bacterium; assembly: GCA_945965275.1. GTDB lineage: Bacteria > Bacillota > Clostridia > UBA1212 > SIG427 > CAMFNB01. Next base: position 8,336 of record CAMFNB010000032.1, read on the forward strand.
CTGCGACAGCCGAACCCAGCAGAATAAAGAAGTGCTGCTTAAAGAAACCGTCGAGGTTGATTTTACCGAATTTCTTTGTGTATACGATTATTACATATACGCTGCCGGCAAACATGCCGATTGCATTTGCAAGAGCAAGGCCGCCCACGTCCATAGGACCTTTTAAAAGCAGGTCGAACACAAGGTTTGCACCTATTACTATGAATCCGGCAATCATGGGAATCACAGTGTTTTTAAGTGCATAAAAGGCTCTGTTGAACAATGTTTTGTATCCGTAAAACGCAAGTCCGAATATGTACCACATAAGTGAAAAAGCCGTCATTTTAACGCTGTTCTCGTCAAAAGCACCTCTTTGATAAATTATCTTGATTATCTCTGTGGAAGAAGCCATGACAAGTGCTGTAACAGGAATTGCAATCATACTGATTGCTTCGATTCCGTTTCTCAGACTTACCGAGAATCCGTCATCCTTATTCTCTTCCTTGTCTTTTGCAATTTCGCTGAGCTTTGTGAATATTACGGTAATAATCGGAGTTACCAAAACAGAAATTGCAAATGTGTTTATTCTCTGTGAGTAGTTAAGAGCCGCAACCTTACCGTCATCAACAAGTGTCGAAGCTACCATACTGTCAATGATGTTGTTGATTTCCGATGCTGCAACTCCGATTGCGGAGGGTGCAAGGAGCTTGAAGAATTCTTTTGTCTTCTCTTCTTTGAAATTGATAAGGGGTGACTGCGGTCGGTATTTATATGACTTGATAATCGAAGGGAGCATAAATGCAAACTGCAGGAAGTATGCCATAAAGGCGCCTACTGAAATTGCGTAAGCCCCGAACATACCCTTGAAAATATACAGTCCCATGATAACACCGAGACCAACGAATATTGTTACGCCCTCGACGATTGCAAACTTCTTTTGTGAGTTCAGTACCGCACTGAAGTAATAGTAAAGTCCGTAGAAAGGAAGTGCCGGGAATATAATACGGCACATATTCACCGTCATTTTGAGTTTGGCACCGTCAAAGCCGGGTGCGATAAGATGCGCAACCGGTTCAGCAAAAATCTCAAGAAGTGCCGTTACGACAATTGCAGCAAGAATCAGTATGTTAAGAAGATTCGTAGTAAGCCTGTCAGCTTCTTTTCTGTCAGTTCCGTCACCGTATGCTCTCGTGTAAATCGGGGTGTATGTGGTAGTCCACATATATCCGAACAAAAGCGCAAAGATAGTGAAAATTCTGATTGCCATAAAGTAGGCATCAGACTCCACATCAGTTCCGTAGTTATTGCCGATAACGATTTCACGCAGGAAACCGAAAACACGACATAAAAGCGATATGATAAATACAACGGCTACCGATTTGTAAATGCCGCCCTCTTTTTTATCTGCCATAAATTTCTTTGTATACCTTCATGTATCCGTCAACCATTTTTGTCTGACTGTAATTATTTATGCATCTTTCCCTGCAGGCAGCGGTCATCTCAGACTTTTTACCGAGAAGTGCCTTAACAGAAGATGTGAGTTTTTCAATATCATCACGGGGAACAACAATACCGATTTCATCTGAAATAAGTTCTTTGCATCCGCCGCCGTCAACACAGACAATCGGAGTGCCCGTTGCCATTGCCTCTCCCACAACAAGTGAGAAGGACTCTTCAACAGAAGTGCTCACGAACACCTCTGCTGCGGAATAGAGATTAACCAGCTCATCAATGTTTTCGGTTCTTGTGATTCCGAGAACATTTTTCGGAAGAGCATCCGCCTGTGCCTGAGAAAGACCCACTGTTACAACCTGCACATTCTCGTCTTTGAGTTTGTCGGCAAGTGCAACCATCATATTAAGACGCTTTCTGTCATCCCATACGCTGGCAACACCGAGAATGATTTTTGTGTTCTCGTCAATTCCGTATTTTTTCTTTGTCTCAAGATCTTTTTCAGCACCCTGGGGCTTGAATTTATCAACATCAATTCCGTTGTGAACTGTTACAGTCTCATAATCTTTTAAGAAGGATTCTTTAACAAGCTCGTGAAGCCAATCTGAGGGAGTTGTTAAAATCATATCTTTTACTCCGGTAAAAGTATCTTTCTTAAAAGCATATTCTCTTTTTGATTTATCGACAAACGACTTCGGATACTGGTTCTTTGAAGGACAGCCGAAACAGCCTGTCTTCCATTTGTCGCAGCCGGCATTTAAGAAATATGCGCAGCCGCCTGTCATTGCCCAGCAGTCGTGAAGCGTCCAGACAACCTTCTTGCCTGAAGTTTTGAGATAATCAAAAAGAATCTTTATATTAAGATAATATCCGTGAATATTGTGAAGATGAATTATATCGGGATTTTCCGTTTTCAGCAGTGCCACAAGTTTTTTTGTTGCACCGACAGAACCGTGACCTGTCTTATCAAAAAGGCGTGCCTTAAGCACGTGAAGATAGATATGCAAATCGCCGTCGATTTTCTCATATCTGCCTTCTCCCCTCGGTGCTGCTCCTCTTCCGAAGTATGCAACAGTGTCAAAGCCTTCTTCCTTGGCTTTGGCTGAAATCTGACACATTATTCTTCCCGTGCTTCCGTTGCCGGTTACATTGATCTGTGCAATTTTCACTGTACTTCACCTAATACTTCTTCGAGTCTGTCCATAAGTTTCTTTCTGTCGAAGTGAGCCTTTGAATATGCATTTGCATTTTCGCCCATCTTCGCAAGCTCTTCTTTGCTCATATTATACATTGAAAGTGCAGCTTCCGCGAGTGCGTTTCCGCTGATTGCATTACTTACAACACCGCAGTTTGCTTCTTTTATTACGCTTGCGGTCTCTCCTTTTACACAACCCAGTATGGGCATACCGCATGCCATATATGACTGTATTTTTGCGGGAAGCGTAATATCAAAAAGAGGATCCTCACGAAGAATCATAAGAGCAACATCAGATGCAGCGAGATATCTGCTCATGTCTTCCATTGGCTTTCTGCCTGTAAAAATAACACGGTCAGTTACGTCTTTTTCTTTTGCTCTCTGCTGAACGGCTTCCATGTTTCTGCCGTCACCGACAATAATCCACTTAATGTCGTCAAAACCGCCCTTTTCTTTGATTACAGCTGCGGCATCCACAACGTGCTCGATTCCCTGTGATGTTCCTATATTGCCTGTAAAAATTATTCTGAAGCCATCGGGAAGCTCCTTCTCGATGGGGTCCTCAGGATTTCTTTCGAGTTTTTTGTATGAATCTTCGCAGTACTGACGATAAAGCTCAATCTTATTCTCATCATGACCCATTGCAACAATCTTGTTCTTGAATTCAGAAGATGAAACAAGAATCTTTGACGCTGCATTGTAAATTTTGTTGACTCTTCCCTGAAGCCATTTTACAACCGGACCGAAATTCATTCCGCCTGCATTGACTGCACTGTCCGGCCACAGATCCAGTGTGTAAATAACCATAGGTATATTCTGTTTCTTTGCAACCTTGATTCCGGGGAATGCCATAAATACCGGAGAAAGCTGATAAACGAATACCGCGTCATACTTTTCTTCCTTTGCAAGCTTCGCAGCCTTCCTGTTTCCGAAGAACCAGAATGAGAAATAGTGTAATATGAGATGTATGGGATCGTGATGTCTTTCTGAGTTATATGCTCTTACCACGCGGGCGCCTTCATAAGTGTCCTCACATCTTTTTCCTTTGCCGTATCCTTCCCAGAAACGACCTGTTGTTCTGTTAATGGGATGACCTGCAAGAACGGTCACTTCGTGGCCTCTTGCAACAAGTTCTTTGCATATATCATTTACCCTGAACGTCTCAGGATAGAAGCATTGGCAAACCAATAAAATCTTCATAAAAAGAGATACCTCTCAATTCATATATTAACTATATAATTTTAGATAAATACGGGTATTATGTCAAACAAAAAGGACAGCTTTTCAAAAAGAAACGCTGTCCCAAAGCAGATTAGAATAAAGCAATTTAAAGGAGACTATTATTTATCAGTTTCAAGATTCTTTAATAGTCTTTTAATCTCGTCTATATCATTTTTCGAAAGTTTATTATTCATACAAAAAGAAGAAACAAAAGATGGCAAAGAGCCTCTGAATCTTTCATTGTCAACTTATATAAGCAAAATTTCCCGGTTGTATTAGTGAAAAGACGAGGGCTGCAACATTGCCCTCATCTTTTGGATTTCCTGACGCTTTGATTCTTATATCAAACTATATGAATATACCTTATTCCTTTTCCATCTCAGTTATATACCTTTGTGCCTGAATTGTAAACAGGTTGTAGTAGTCGCCTTCAAGCTTCATAAGCTCCGCATGATTTCCGATTTCAACAATCTCGCCTTCTTTGAGAACTACTATTTTATCGGCTGTTGTTGCAGATGAAAGTCTGTGAGAAACAAATATCGTTGTCTTGTCGGACCTCAGCTCGTCAAACTGATTGAAAATTTCCTGTTCCGCAAGAGCATCAATGGATGCCGTCGGTTCATCTAAGATAAGGAAATCAGAGTCACTGTAAAATGCTCTTGCAATGGCAAGCTTCTGCCACTGTCCTCCGGAAAGCTCGATACCTGTCTTGTCAAAGTATCTCATAAGAGGCGTGTCATATCCTTTTTCAAGTTTCATGATATATTCATGAGAATTACTCTTTTTCGCAGCGTCCGTAATTTCATCTTCATTGATTTCCTTCATAACTTCGCCGAAGGCAATGTTTTCCGAAACCGTACTTGCATACTTTCCGTAATCCTGGAATATCATTCCGAATACATCATAAAGCTTTTCCGTGTCATATTCCTTTATGTCATGTCCGTCAAAAAGAATTCTTCCTTCCGTGGGATCGTAAAGCCTTGTGAGGAGTTTTAAAAGTGTTGTCTTGCCTGCTCCGTTAAGTCCTACGATAACAATGGTTTCCGCGGGATTGATTGTAAGATTGATATTCTTAAGCACATCTCTTTCCGTACCCGGATATCTGAATGATACATTTTCAAATACGATTGTATGGTTAACACCCTTTTGAACTTCTCTCGGAGGATTCATGCTCGGAACAATTGTCTTTTTTTCATTCATAAATTCAATCATATTGCTGATGAACAAAGTACCCTCATAAATTGAAGCTGTGGTTGTAATCAAGGTTGCAATACCGCTTGATATGGCATTGAGAGCTCCCGTGTAAAGTGAGAAATCACCGACTGAATAATCTTTTACAAATACGCCTTGTGCAATCATGATAAACAGAATGCAGTTTACCGCAGTCGTAAGAAGCGAAGCACCCAGGTTCCACCACATCTCCTGAAGTATGAGTTTCTTAAGTCCCTTATAGTATTTGTCAAAGACGCTCTTATATTTCTCGGTAAAAGTATCTCCAAGACCCAGCATTCTTATTTCTTTTACCAGGTCCTTGTTTACTATTACTTCCGAATAGTAGTTCATCTGACGTCTGTCTTTGCTTCTGAAGAACATATATTCATAGTTCTTGCGCCTGTATATGAAGTTGATTACCGTTGAAGGAATCGCAACTGCAATAACCAAAAGGGCCGGCATAAGTCCGATGGCAGTGATAATCACTATGTAACCCACCATCGAAATGACTGTTGAAAAGATCTGGAAAGTAGAGTTTAAAACCTGTATTGGTCTGAAGTTCGCTTCTCTGTTGGCATTTTCCATCTTTGAATAGAAATCAGGATTGTCAAAGCTTGCAATGTCAACTTCCTTGGCCTTATTCATTATTTTCATTTTAATGTGGTTTGCAAGCTTTTCACCGCAGATGCTTGAGATAGTGGAATTGACTCTGACTACAATTGTATTGAAAAGCAGATATGCAAACTGCATAATGAGCAAAAAGCTTATAATGCTGAATGTTGTGAGTACTCCCGAGTATGCATCAGCGAGCTTATTCAAAAGTTCTTTTCCGATGAGTGAACCTACAATGGGCATGACACCGTTGAATATTGCCATGAACACCATCATAAGAAGAAGTGCGTGAGAAGATTCCCACACAAGTTTGATGATATAGAAAAGTCTCGAGAAGAATGATGAAATCAGTTTCTTTGAGTATGCCGGAATTTCCTTTAAGTTTTTCGGCTTCTTCGGTTTAACATTTTCGAAATCAGGAGGCATCGGTCTCATTTTTAATTTCCTTCTTTCCCACTCCTGCCTCAGCAAGCTGAGAAATAATAATTGCGGCAAGCATAACCACGCATCCGATGATTTCTCTTACGGACATAATATTCTTCAAAATGATTGCCTCAAATACTACCGCAAACACTGATTCAAGGCACATGATGATTGATGCAACCGTGGCATCCGTTCTCTTCTGACCCACTATCTGAAGAGTATATGCTATGCCGCTGCTTGCAACACCTGCATAAAGAATCGGTATTCCCGCATTTATGATTGAAGTCATATCAGGCTTTTCAAAAATAAACATGAGTATTCCGGAAAGGACAGCAACTACTGCAAACTGAATGCATGAAAGTTTAGCACCGTCTGACTCGGAACAATACTTTTCAATAAAAGTGATATGAAAAGCGAATGCAATTGCGCCGAGAAATGCAAGCACATCGCCGAGGTTCACTGCAGTTAAGTCCGAAGGGTTGACTGTCAGCAGGAACATTCCCGCTATACCCATGACAACACAAACCCACATCGGAGCTGAAATCTTTTTACCGCCGAACATTCCTATAATCGGAACAAAAAACATATACAGTGCGGTGAGGAAAGCTATCTTGCCTGCTGATGAGTAATTAAAAGCAAACTGCTGAAGATTTGTCGCTACGGTTAAGATTACACCGAGTATCAATCCGAGTATAATTGTCTTTTTTATTGCCGCACGTCTTACCGCAGGTTCTCTTCTTCCGTGTTTCTTTATTGAAACGGAATCTTTAATCATTGAAAACGGCAAAAGAACACCCACGCCCAAAATCGAACGAGTGCAGGTGAATGTAAAGCAACCCACGTCCTTCATTCCCTCGCTCTGCGCAATGAATGCGGTTCCCCAGATTGCCGCTGTGAGAAGCAGTATCAATACACCCAAAAGTGTTGTTTTCTTTTTACCGTTTGCAGAGTCTGCCATTATTTTTCGTCCAAAGCCTTTCTTACTGCAGTTGCAAGCTGATCCGCACATGAAGTGGATTTGAAGCCGCAGGTATTGCCTTTAAGTGTTTCTTCAATCTTCTCTGCAGTCATGCCCTCAACCAATTTGCCGATGGCCTTGAGGTTTCCGTTGCAGCCTCCCGTAAAAACAACATTGGTAACGACATTTTCTTCCATGTCGAAATCAATTGCGCTTGAACATGTACCTTTTGTTTTATATGTATAATGCATAATTTTCTCCTTTTTTTGTTTGACACTAAATCCCTGTCTCTTATACACATCTGACGCTGCCGACGAAGGCTTAGGTGT
>CAMFNB010000033.1 GCA_945965275.1 uncultured Clostridia bacterium
CGTTTTTTTATGGCGTCCCAGAGAGGATTTGAACCTCCGGCCTCACGCTTAGGAGGCGTGTGCTCTATCCAACTGAGCTACTGAGACATGGTTGGTTTTATGACTAAGCCCGAAGAAACCCGAACTTGAATCCTGTATGAAGCTTTTCTAAGGTGACCGTTGTAACGCAACCTTAGGAGTGGCTTGTTATATCCATTTAACTATGGGGCCTGACCGAGACTAAATTATACCAAAACAGGTCATTAAATTCAATAAATCGTAACTTTTTCATATTGAATAAGAGGTACTGTTGTAGTACAATTAAGCAGTAAAAAATCGTGGGGGTATTAACCAATGGTTCCAGAAAGAGCTCCGTTTTCGGAGCAGTCACTTCAAGTCGGCAATTTAGGTATTATTGCTATGGAAAGCTGCAAAGACTTAGCAGAAAAAGTCGATGCATGGCTCAGAGATTTCAGATCGGAACACCGTAACGGCAACAATTCATCTTTTATTGTAAAATCAAGAGTTCCGAGATTCGGCAACGGTGAGGCCAAAGGTATTATTGATGAGTCAATCAGAGGTATGGACCTCTACATCTTATTGGACGTAGGCAATTACAGCTGTACTTACAATTTCATGGGAAAGACAAATTCAATGTCTCCCGACGATCACTTCCAGGATTTAAAGAGAATAATATCTGCAGCAGCAGGTAAGGCAAAGAGAATAAATGTTATCATGCCTTTCTTATACGGCGGCAGACAGCATAAGAGAATGGTTCGTGAGTCTCTCGACTGTGCAGTTGCACTTCAGGAACTTGAGAACTTAAACGTAACAAACATTATTACTTTTGACGCCCACGACGCAAGAGTACACAATGCGATTCCTTTTACCGGATTCGAAAATATCATGCCGTATTATCAGTTCACAAAATCACTTTTAAGAACTGTTCCGGATATTAAAATTGACAAGGACAATTTAATGGTTGTCAGCCCGGATGAAGGCGGCATCCACAGAAATATCTATTTCTCATCAACATTCGGTCTTGACCTCGGCGTATTCTACAAGAGAAGAGACTTCACAAGACTTGTAAACGGACGTAACCCGATTGTGGCACATGAGTTCATCGGCGGAGATGTTGAAGGCAAGGACGTGCTTGTTTGTGATGACATGATTTCATCAGGTGATTCTGTTCTTGATATTGCACAGGAACTTAAGAAGAGAAAAGCACGCAGAATTTTCGTAATGACAACATATGCACTCTTCACAGACGGTGTTGATGCATTCCAGAAAGCATATGAAAGCGGTATTCTCGACAGAGTATTCTCAACAAACCTCACATACAGAAGACCCGAGCTTGCAGACTGTGAGTGGTTTACCGAGGTTGACATGTCGAAATACATCGCAAAGATTATTGACCAGCTTAACTATGACGAGTCTCTCGGAAATCTCATTGATCCTTCTCAGAGAATTACAAATCTCCTTGAGAAGTTCCCGAAAAACTGATTCGATAAAACAAACGAAGCCCTTCGGTTTATTCCGAAGGGCTTTTCTGATATCTGTGCTTTGCATATTTTGTTAGGGTTAATCGGATACTGAATTGTATACGAAAAGCATAACCGAAAAAAATATTCTTTCCAGTTAAAAAATATTATTGACACCCCCCCTCAATATGATAAAATCAACAATTACAAATCAATATTATATGAGGAGGTTCCGGTAATTGTCTGAACACATTATTGACCTTATTAACATAACTAAAAGTTATGGTGACAACGAGATTATTAAAGATCTCACCTTATATATTCGCGAACATGAATTTATAACCATTTTAGGTCCCAGTGGCTGCGGTAAAACCACACTTTTAAGGACAATTGCAGGATTTGAAAAAGCTGATTCCGGAAAGGTACTTTTCCACGGAGAAGACATCGGTGACCTTCCTCCCAATAAAAGAAACGTTAATACTGTTTTCCAGAAATATTCCTTATTCCCGAACATGAATATCTACGAGAATATTGCTTTCGGTCTCAAACTTAAGAAAATGAAGCCGGAAGAAATCAAAGAGCGCGTTTTTTGGGCTCTTGATCTCGTTGCCTTAAACGGATTTGAAAAAAGAAAGCCCGATTCTCTTTCCGGCGGTCAGCAGCAGAGAGTTGCAATCGCAAGAGCTCTCGTAAATGAGCCAGAGGTGCTTCTTTTGGATGAGCCTCTCGGTGCGCTTGACTTAAAGCTCAGAAAGGAAATGCAGCTCGAACTTAAGGCAATCCAGCAGAAAACGGGAATCACTTTCATATATGTAACACACGATCAGGAGGAAGCTCTTACAATGTCTGACACAATCGTTGTCATGAATCAGGGCGTAATCCAGCAGATCGGCACACCGACAGATATTTACAACGAGCCGAAGAATGCTTTTGTTGCACAGTTTATCGGCGAGAGCAATCTTTTGTCAGGTGTAATGCTCCGCGACAAGCTCTGCGAATTCTGCGAGATTCACTGGCCATGTGTTGATACCGGCTTTGAAAGAAACGAGGACGTTGATATTGTTATCCGTCCTGAAGATATTAAAATCACTGAACCCGAGTTCGGTAAAATGAAGGGTGTGGTTAAGTCCACAATCTTCAAGGGCGTTCACTATGAGATGATGGTTCAGTCAGATCTCTTCACGTGGAAGCTCCACAATACCGCTCACATTGAACCGGGAACGGAAATCGGAATGAATATTGACCCGTTCGACATTCAGATTATGAAGATTCCGTACAACATTCTCACGGGTTGGATGAATGAAGACAACCTTGTGGAAATCGGTGATTTCAAGTTTGTTTGTAATGCAACGGGTTTTGAGAAGGATGAAACAGTTTCCGTATACATTCTTCCTCAGGATGCAGAAATAATTCCTCTCACAAGCAACGCCGATGAGGCAAGCAATGTATTTGTGGGTGAGGTAACAACTTTCAGATACAAAGGTGATGACTATGAAATCAACGTTAAAAACGGTGATGTCACACTCCTTGTACATACCTATACCAAGGTATCAGTCGGACAGACTGTGGCAGTTTACATACCTGCCGACAAAATAAGAATCAGAAAAAGAGAGGAAGCCGAAGCCGTTGAAGAACAAGTTGAATAAGGCATTAAGAGCGGTTCCTCTTTATGTCTGGGTTATATTATTTACAGTAATTCCGTTATTCATGATCGTATTCTATGCCTTCTTTAAAGTTCAGGACGGCGGGGGATACGAGTTCACCATGGAATTCATTCAAAAGTCAGTTACGAACGGTGACTACATTCATTCGTTTCTGATTTCGGTAAAATATGCTGCAGTCAGCACGGTTGTTTGTCTGATTGTGGGATATCCCGTCGCATATTTCTTAAACCAAATCAGCGAAAGAATCAGAGATTTCATAATGGTTCTTTTCCTTTTACCGATGTGGATGAACTTTATTATAAGAACATATGCAATGCGTTCACTCATGGAAAAGAACGGACTTCTCGGATTTCTTTGGGATTTCCTCGGAATAAAAGGCGGCACACTTATAGGAACAGAGGCGGCCATCATCATCGGTATGGTATATAACTTCCTGCCGTTTATGATTCTTCCGATTTACACATCCCTTACAAAGATGGACAGGGGTCTCATAGAGGCAGCTCAGGATCTCGGTGCAAACAAGATAAAAGTATTTACAAAGGTGCTTTTACCGCTCACAATGCCCGGTATCGTAAGCGGAATCACAATGGTATTCATGCCTTCTGTTACCACATTCGTTATTCCTCAGATGCTGAATAACAAGGTAATGACAATCGGCAGCATTATTGAATATAAATTTAAGCAGGAAGCAAGCTCCACAGCCGTTTCAGGTGTGGGTGCAGCTCTTTCGATGGTGCTTATGATCATCGTTATCATAAGCATGACTTTCGTTAATCGTTTCTCAGATGCAGAGGAAATCCGCGAAGAGAAAGAAAAAAGGAGGGTGAATTAAATGAAAAAACATCATCCCTTCAGAAATCTGTATTTGGGTCTCACACTTCTGTTTTTGTATGCGCCTATTGCTGTGCTGATTGTATTCTCATTTAATGCTGATGCAAACAGAAGTGTTTTTACAGGGTTCTCGCTTAAATGGTATGAAAAGCTTTTTGAGAGTGACGCACTTATTCAGTCACTTGTAAACTCTCTTATAGTTGCGGTGCTTTCATCAATTATCGCAACAATAATCGGTACATACGGTGCACTGATTATCGGTAAAATGAGAGCAAAATACAGAAACATGACCATAAATATAATTAATATTCCGATGATAAATGCGGAAATTGTAACAGGTCTTTCACTTATGATGCTGTTCGTTTTCCTGTCCATACCTCTCGGCTTCGGTACACTTTTGATTGCCCACGTCATGTTCAATGTGCCCTATGTAATCATGTCGGTACTGCCCAAGGTAAAACAGCTCAACAACAGTACTTATGAGGCGGCTCTTGATCTGGGAGCAACACCGGGATATGCATTCAGAAAGGTTGTTCTTCCCGATTTGATGCCCGGCGTTATTTCAGGACTGCTTATGTCCTTTACAATGTCCCTTGACGACTTCATCATAAGTTATTTTACAACGGGTCCCGGTTTCCCGACTTTGTCAGTTACAATCAACTCAATGACAAAGAAAAAAGTTCCGCTTTCGGTTAATGCACTTTCGGCACTTATGTTTGTAATTGTGTTCGTAGTGCTCTTAATTGCAAACCTGCCTAAGAAGGGAGAAAAGAAAAATGGGTAAAAAAATTATTTCATTGGTTTTAGCACTGGTAATGTGCACAAGTATTGCCGGCATGCTTACTGCCTGCGGCGGCGGCAGCGAAAAATCAAAGATTTACTTCTATAACTGGGGAGACTACATCGGTGAAGATATAATTGAATTATTCGAGGAAGAGAACCCTGAATACGAAGTTGTATATGACACTTTCGCAACAAATGAGGAAATGTATCAGAAAATCGTTTCCAGCGGTATTGAATACGACCTCCTTATACCTTCAGACTATATGATTTCAAGAATGATTAAAGAAGATCTCCTTATGGAAATCGACACAAGCAAGCTTGAAAACTACAAGTACATCGACGAGTCACTTACTCATCTTGAATATGATCCGGATGCGAAATACTCAGTACCATACACATGGGGTGTAATGGGCATTGTGTATAATCCGAAACTTGTAAAAGAGCCTGTTGACAGCTGGTCAATTCTCTGGGACAAAAAATATGATCAGCAGATTTTAATGCTTGACTCAGTAAGAGACACAATGGGATGCGTACTCAAGAGTCTGGGTTATTCAATGAATACGGGCGATGCAAAGGAAATCGCCGAAGCAAGAGACAAGCTTATCGAAGGAAAGCCGCTTTGGGCTGACTGGGGTGTGGACACTGTTAAGGAACCAATCGTTAACGAGTCATACGCAATGCTCCTTACATGGTCGGGAGATGCAATGGAAATTATGGCAGAGAACGAGGACATCGAATTTGCTGTTCCTAAGGAAGGCAGCAACATTTTCTTTGACTCAATGGTTATCCCGAAGAACAGCCGGAATCCCGAGGGCGCAATGAAACTCATCGACTTCCTCTGCAGAACAGATATAGCTGCAATGAATGCTGAATATATCGGATATTCAACTCCTCAGACAGAGGCACTTAAGGAACTCGGCGATGAATATATAAATGATCCTACATACAATCCTTCAAAAGAAGTTATCGACAGATGTGAAGTATTCTATGACATCGGAGATTCAATGGATCTTTGGAACGAGGCATGGGAAAGAGTAAGACAGGCATCAGTTGACTGATTCTTAAAAGTGTATTAAAGGGGTAATTTCGTTCAACGAAATTACCCCTTTTTTATTGACAAAAGCATGCAAAAAATATAAACTAACCATTACTAATGAAATTGTGGAATAGGAGGTGTACTATGGCAGAGAAAAAGAACAAAAAGACTGTTGAAAACAGAGCAAATTTCTCAAGCGACCGTATTAATGAGAATACGCCTTTCGACATTAAAGAGTCATACAAGACAGTCAGAACAAATATTTTATTCTCACTTGTTCCGAGCAACAAAAAGACCATAGTAATAACTTCTGCCATACCGGGTGAAGGAAAGAGTACAACAGCAGGAAACCTTGCCATTACAATGGCTGAAACAGGTGCGAAAGTAATGCTTGTTGACGGTGACCTTCGTAAGCCGGTTCAGCATAAGTTCTTCCAGGTTGAAAATACAAAGGGCCTTTCAAACTTACTTGTAGGCTTTGATTCAGTATCAGACTCTGTTAAGAGAAATGTGGTTCCGAACCTCGACCTTGTTACAGCAGGTGCTTTACCTCCGAATCCGTCAGAGCTTTTGGGAAGCAAAAACATGAGCATCTTCATTCAGAAGATGGAAGAATATTATGACTACATAATCATTGACACACCGCCTGTAAACATCGTTACAGACGCAGTTGCGCTTGCAAATCAGACAGCAGGTATTGTGCTTGTTGCCAGATCAGGTTATGCACCGAGAGAATCCATCCAGCTCGCAGCTCAGACAATTGAGCAGGCAGGCTGTAAGATTTTAGGTATCGTCCTTTCAGACGTATCACCTGAAAACAATAAAAAATATTACAGAAGCAAGTACTATAAGTACGGCGGAAAATACAGCTATAAGTATGGCTACGGAAAGTCAGGCTATGGCTACGGATACGGATACAGTTACGGAAAACCACGAGAACGAAAACAGGACACCAATGGTGCTCCTGATAATTCGTCGTCTGAATCCGGAAACGATTAAGTGCGCAAGCGGCCTTGCAACGATTAAATTATCACAGCATTATTGGGACTGAGTAAAACATATACTCAGTCCTTTTTTATGGAATTCTTTGAGAGAGGATGGTGATTACCGTGGAAAACACAACTCAGGTTGCGGATATCGATGAAATCGAGGAACAGATTGTTGAACTTCTGAAAAACAGAAGATATGCTGCAGTCGGAAAAATACTTAAGGAATTAGAACCTCCTGACGTCGCGGTAATTCTTCAGAAAGTTCCCGAAGAGGATCTACCTCTCGTATTCAGAATATTGCCCAAAGAACTTGCAGCCGAAACCTTTGCGGAATTAGACGGTGATCTTCAGGAGTTACTCATCAAGTCATTCTCTGACCGAGAGTTACACGATGTCCTTGAAGAAATGTATGTCGATGACGCAGTAGACATGATTGAAGAAATGCCTGCAAATGTCGTTACACGTATTCTTAAAAATACGGACGTAAACACAAGAAAGACAATCAATGCCCTTCTTCAGTATCCTGACGACAGTGCCGGAAGCATTATGACCGTTGAGTATGTATACCTCATGAAGGACATGACAATCGCCGAGGCATTTGACAGAATCAGAAAGGTCGGTGTTGACAAGGAAACAATTTACACCTGTTATGTAACGAACAACAGAAAGCTTCTCGGATATGTAACGGTAAAAGACATGCTTCTTGCCGATATGTCCGCCAAAATCGAAGATATCATGGATGACCACATTATTTTTGTGGACGCCTATGAGGATAAAGAGGTTGTTGCCGAAACATTCCGAAAATATGACCTTTTGGCTTTGCCGGTTGTGGATAAGGAACAGCGTATCGTCGGTATTGTAACAGTCGATGACGCCATGGATGTCCTCCAGGAAGAGAACACAGAGGATATCGAAAAGATGGCTGCTATTACGCCTACGGACAAGCCTTACCTGAAGACAGGCGTGTTTGAAACATGGTTCAAGAGAATTCCGTGGCTGCTTCTTCTTATGGTTTCCGCCACATTTACATCAACAATTCTCGGACACTTCGAGGAAGCTCTTGCGGCACAGACGGCACTTGTAATGTTTATTCCGATGCTTATGGATACGGCAGGTAATGCCGGAAGCCAGGCTTCGGTTACAATCATCCGTGGTCTTTCTCTTAATGAAATTGAGCTGGGTGACATTTTAAAGATTATCTGGAAAGAAATACGAGTTGCTTTCCTTTGCGGTGTGTCGCTTGCAGTTGTTTCTTTCGGAAAGGTTATGCTTATTGACGGTGTGTCATGGCACATCGCTCTCGTAATCTCGATTACGATGATATTCACAATCCTTTTTGCAAAGCTCGTGGGATGCATACTTCCCGTATTTGCAAAGCTCATTAAATTTGACCCGGCTGTTATGGCCAGCCCGTTTATCACAACAATTGTTGATGCATTGTCACTTTTGATTTATTTCAGAGTTGCATCAACGCTGCTGCATTTGTGAGACTGAACCGAAATTTTGAATCAGGAACCGATTGGGATTTAAAAAATCACAGTCGGTTCTTTTGCTTTTTGTTTCCTTGCTTATATAGGTAGAAACATGATATAATACACTATGTATTTTTATGTGCAGTTTAAGGAGTTATAAGTGGCAAAGAACGGCGGTAAAAAGAAAAAAAGCAAAGCCAGAATCGGCTATGAAGCAGCCCGTATTTTAGCGTTGGCTGTATTCCTGGTTTGCGCCGGAATAATCGGCGACAAAATATACGGATATGTTCATGACGATGAAACTGAAGTGGTATTCATGGAAGAGAATAACATGTCCATCGGCGTAACACCTGAGCCTGCCGAAAGAACAGCTCCTCCTTATCCTGAGGTAACACCTGCACGTGTTTCATATCCTCAGATTGTAAGCCCGGCAGACATCGAAAAGCTCGAAAAGTATGAAGATTTCGTGTGCTGGATTTACATTGACGGTACGAATATTTCAAACTATGTTCTTCAGGGTGAATCAAACGAATACTATCTCAGAAAGAACATCGACAAACAGACAAACGGAAACGGATCTCTGTTCCTTGACTTCAGATGTGACTATGAAGTTATGGAAGGACATTATGTTATATACGGACATAACCAGAAAAACGGTACAATGTTCTCAGACTTAAGAGATTTTAATGACCCGCAGTTCTTCTACGATCACCAGTATATTTACACATATTCGTCAAGAGGCGTAAAAATCTGGAAAGTGTTCTCCGCTTATGAAACAAGCACGGAAGACAACTATATCGAAACATGGTTTGCGGACACATCCTCATACTATGACTTTATAAGATCCCTTCAGAATCGTTCTATTGCGGAATCTGACGTGGTTCTTCAGCAGGACAGCGTAGTGCTTTCGCTTTCAACCTGCTACAAATACACAAACCCCAACGGAAGATATGTAGTGCATGCAGTACTTGTTGACGAGGCACCGCTTGCATAGGAGATAAAAATGGAATTCAAGGATAAGTACAATTTACTTTTCGCATCAACACCGATACCGGATTTGTTTTTCACTGATTATTTAAGTGATCTTGATCCGGTGTGCGTAAAAGTATATTTGATGAGTCTGTATTTTACCAAGACAGGCAGAAAGCTCACCAATGAAGAGTTTGCTGCGGAACTTCAGATATCATCACAGGAACTCAACGAAAAGCTCGTTCTCCTTGAAGCAGCTGAACTCATTTTCGTAAAAGACGGAAACATTCTCATTCAGGACTTAAATCAAAAGAAACTTGAGAGATGCTATAAATCAAGAACATCGGGTGCAATGAGCGGAGAGTTCACCGTGGGACGAGCCGTAATGAGTGCACGTGCCGAAATCATCAAATCAATCAGTGACACCTTCTTCGGAGGCCAGATGCCTTCATCATGGTATCCTGAAATTGAGCTTTGGTTTGAAAAATACAATTTCAGTTCAGAAGTTATGTATATGCTTTTCCAGCACTGCAGACAAAGCAAGACCATCACACTTCCGTATGTGAGAAAGGTTGCCGAGAACTGGGGCGAAAACAACATTCAGGGTCTTGATCAGCTTGAAGAATATCTCACCTCCTATGATTTATACAAGACAGAAAAGGGAAAGGTCGCAAAGGCGCTTAAACTTTCACTTCCGCTTGACTCATATTCAGAGGCAATTCTAAGGAGATGGTTCCTCGAATACAAATATGACTTTGAAACAGTTGAGCTTGCACTTAAGAAGGCAACAAGCAAAAAGAATGCCGGACTCAACTACTTTGATGCCATTGTGACAACATGGCACAACGCAGGACTCAGCACAAAGGAAGAAGTTATTGAGTATGAGAAAGCACGTGCGGCAAAGGCAAAACCGGCAGACGGTAAAAAGGCAGCATCCCAGAAAGATAATTTCGAAACAAGAAATTATGATGACGACTTTCTTTCACACCTCTATAAAAATATGGAGGATGAGAAATAATGAACGCATACAGCACTGCACTTTTAAGAATAAAAGAAGAGAGAGCCGGAGCGGCATCTGCAAACAATGCCGCAGAGGATGAGCTTAAGAAAACGAATCCGGAATATGCGGCTCTTAACGAGCAAATCGCAAAGCTGGGTGTCAGCCTTGTAAAAGCAACAATATCAAAGGCACCGACAGAAGAAATAAAAAAACAGCTTCATGAAGCAAACGAGAAAAAACTCAGCCTTATGCCCGAAAAAAAGTATTACTGCGAAATCTGCAAAGACAAGGGCGATACTTCCTGCATGTGCTTTAAGAAAATATATACGGAAATTCTTATGCAGAATCAGACAGATCTCAACACGGGAATATCCTTTGATGATTTCAAAACTGACTGCTATTCGGATGATATAAACAGCGAAAAGTACGGTATTTCCGAATCGCCGAAATCATACATGACAAAGGTTCTCAATCACTGTAAAAAATATGCGGAGAGAATACCGGACAGAGAACAGGCAAACATGATTTTCACAGGAAAGACAGGTCTTGGTAAAACATTTATGTGCACATGCATAACAAATGAAGTGCTGAGTCGCGGAATGTCCGCAATATACATCAAGGCATCAGAATTATTTGATGAAATCACTTTCAAGGGAAATGATGAGCTCAGAAAAGAAGTTGAGAACACCAAGCTTCTCATTATTGATGACATAGGTGCAGAGAGACAGACGGACATGAGATATTCGGACTTCCTGGATATCCTGGACAGAAGAAACATACTTCACGAAAAATACGGATACGGAACAGTCTTTTCCACAAATTTAGATCCGAAGGCTCTTCTTTCATATTACGGGGAAAGAATCTGCTCAAGATTGTTCGGACAGTACGAAATAATAAGATTTGCCGGAGATGACATAAGATTAAAATGAAAACTCTTTTTACAAATGCAAAGATAATGACAATGAAGCAGGGAGCCGATATTTTTACAGGCGACCTTGTTGTTGATAATGATAAAATTATCTACTGCGGTAAAAAATATGAAGCAGCTGCAGACAAAATAATTGACTGTCACAGCAATCTTCTTATGCCGGGATTCAAAGATGCGCACACGCATACGGCAATGACATTCGTAAGAAACATTGCAGATGACAAGCCGCTGGATAAGTGGCTCAATGAGGATATTTTCCCGAGAGAAGCAAGGCTTACTGATGAGGCTGTATACTGGTTCACTAAGCTCGGTATTCTGGAATACCTCACATCAGGCATAACGGCATGTGCGGATATGTATTTCCGTCTTGATGCATATACGGAAGCAATGATAAACTCGGGATTCAGAACGGTTATGGTCGACGGTGCCAATAACTTCGGCGGAAGCGCAAAGCAGATTGAAGAGTGTTACAGCAAATACAACAAAATTTCCCCCCTTATTTCATACATTCCGGGATTCCACGCAGAATACACAACAAGCCTTGAACTTATGACAGACATTGCAAATCTGGTAAATGATCTTAAGGCACCGATGTACGTGCACAATTCCGAAACCGCATCAGAAGTTGCGGGCTGTATCGAAAGATACGGTAAGACACCGACAGAACTTTTCGATTCTCTCGGAATGTACAATTACGGAGGCGGCGGATATCATTGCGTATATATGAGCGACAATGATTACAGAATATTCAAAGAGAAAAATCTCTATGCGGTAACAAATCCGGCATCAAACTTAAAGCTTGCTTCGGGAATTGCCGACATTGAAAGAATGCGCAAAGAGGGAATTCATGTTGCGCTGGGAACAGACGGTCCTTCTTCAAACAATGCACTGGACTTCTTCCGTGAAATGTATCTCATGACAGGACTCCAGAAAGCAAAGACAGGAGACGCGACTGCAACCCCGGCAGCATATGTTCTCGACAGTGCCACGGTACAGGGCGCACATGCCATGAGACTTTATGATTGCGACATTCTTGAAGAGGGAAAGCAGGCCGACATAATTATGATTGATCTCAATCAGCCGAATATGCAGCCGATTCACAATGTTGCTTCATCTGTTGTATACAGCGGATGCAAGACAAACGTTAAAATGACAATGATTGCAGGAAAAATTCTCTACATGGACGGCAAGTTCAATGTGGGGGATGAACCGGAAACAGTATATGAAAAAGTATCTGAATTACTGAAAGGAATTGTGTAATGGAAAAACTTCCTGAAAGAAAAGACATAAAAAAAGAATTAACATGGAATCTTGAGGACATATACAAAAGCGATGAAGCCTGGGAGAAAGACTTCAAAAAGATTCAGAACCTGGCAAAATCTTTTCCGAAATACGAAGGAAAGCTTTGCGAGTCTGCAAAGACACTCCTTTCTTTTTACAGTGAACTTACAAAGTTTAATGTAATTGCCGAGAAACTCTTCACATATGTCATGCTCAGATGTTCGGAAGATAATTCCGCAAGCAAATACACAGAGATGCGCGGAAGAGCAAACTTTGCACTCATGAATATTTCTGCCTCAGTTTCTTTTGCTCAAAATGAAATCATTAAAGCAGGCGAAAAGAAAATCAAGGCATTTATTGAAGAAGAACCGAAACTCAAAGATTATGATTTTGATTTTAAGGAACTGTTCAGACAGAAAAAACACGTTCTTTCACAAAAAGAAGAAAGACTTCTTGCACTGTCTGCGGCACACGCGAACACAGGTGATGACGTATTCACCATGTTCAACAATGCGGATCTTAAATTCGGCACAATTAAGAATGCTGCCGGTAAAAAAGTTGAACTTACAAAGGGCAACTACTCATCATTTATTGAAAGTAAGAACAGAGATGTAAGAAAGAATGCCTTCAAAGAAATGTATGCCGCATACAAAGCGTACATAAATACAATTGCGGCATGCTATGCCGGCAATGTTAAGGCAGAATACTTTTATGCATCCGTAAGAAAGTACGGAAGCAGCATTGAGGCCAGTCTCGATTCAGATAAAATTCCGGTAAGTGTTTATGACAATCTGATTCAGACCGTTCATGACAACATGGATAAGCTCACGGAATATCTTAAACACAGAAAGAAAGCAATGGGCCTTAAAGAGCTTCACATGTATGACCTGTACGTACCCATTGTTGAGGTTCCGACAAAAAAATACACATACGAAGAGGCACAAAAGCTTGTTCTTGCAGCCGTTGCTCCTCTCGGAAAAGATTACTGCAAAGTAATTGAGCGTGCATTCAAAGAGAGATGGATTGACGTTTGTGAAAACAAGGGTAAAACATCAGGTGCTTTCTCATGCGGTGTTTACGGAGTTCACCCGTACATACTTCTCAACTGGCAGGGAACAATCAATGACGTATTCACACTTGCTCACGAGCTGGGCCACACAATGCACTCATATTACAGCAATCAGAAACAGCCTTATGCAAAATCAAACTACAAAATTTTCGTGGCAGAGGTTGCATCAACCGTAAATGAAAATCTTCTTTTGGACTATTTCCTTAAGAACACAAAAAACAAAAAAGAGAGAACATATATCTTAAATCACTATTTGGAAGAATTCAGAGCAACAGTTTACAGACAGGTTATGTTTGCTGAGTTTGAAAAGAAAGCCCATGCAGTAGTGGGAGCCGGAGGTGCGCTCACCGCAGAATCTCTTTCTGACATGTACTACGAACTCAACAAAGAATTCTTCGCAGCAGCCGTAAAAGTTGATGAAGACATAAAATATGAATGGGCAAGAATTCCTCATTTCTATAACTCATTCTATGTATACAAATATGCAACAGGCTTCTCAGCCGCAGTTGCACTTGCAAAGGGAATCCTTTCGGGAGACAAGAAGAAAATCAAAGCATATCGCGATTTTCTTGCAGCAGGCGGAAGCGATTATCCCATTGAAGAACTTAAGGCAGCGGGTGTTGATTTAAGCACTCCGAAGCCGGTTCAGGATGCACTGGATGTATTTTACGATAATGTAAAAACACTGGAGGCAGAGACAAAGTGACAAACACGGAGCTTCGCGAATTTAACGGTACCGTTGTTGACGGAGAGCAGATCTTCGACGAGGATGTGTCTGAAAAGGACCTCCTTGTAAAAGGAAATGCCGTTTTCTGCGAAGACGTGGAAGCATCGAATCTTGAAATTGTGGGAGACACGGAAGTCAAAGGTCTTGTGACATGTGACAAGCTGAATGTGGGCGGTTCCCTGAAATGCGGACATAACCTGGTGATTGAAACAGGTGAAATCAGCGGAAGTCTCGAATGCTTCGGTAAAATAAATGCGGAAATTCTGGCAGTGTACGGAAAGGCATCTTCCGGATCCTCCGTAAAAGCAAACGAACTTGACATAAGCGGAGATTTTTCCTGCGTGAAAAAACTTCACTCGGAAAAAATATCTGTTGTGGGCACTCTCCATGTGACGGGAATTGTTATTGCAGATGATATGACGTTTTCGTCAGCGGGATGTTCTTCTGCGGATGTGATAGATACAGAAAAACTCACTGTAAGAGAGCCTGTTGTTAAAACAGAATCGGACAATCAGTTCCTTCTGTGCGCAACGACAGCCAACTGCGGAACGGCAAGATTGAAAAAAACAAAAATACAAAAACTCAGCTGTACGAAGGCAGACATAGGCCCGGGCTGTGAAATTGATGAACTGTATTGCAAAGAAAAACCGAAGATTTCTTCGCAGGCATTGGTCAGAAAGGTGGTAACAAGTGAAGAATAAAACCAAAGCAGGATTATTAACAGCGCTTTGTACAGCTGTGCTTACCGGCACGGTATCTTCTTTTGCTGTTTATTCCGACCTGTCTGAAACGGAAGCAGGTTCAATATACAACACATGGACGGTAATAGGTTTTGCGGCACTTATTCTTTTTGCTGCAGTAATGCTCATGTGGTGGAAAAAAATTGCGGCACAGACTGCACCGACTATCAAAAAAGGAAAGGGCAGAGCCGTTGTAAATCCGGCAAACACAAAGCAGGTTCGCAATACCGTGATTACGATTATCGCAGTTGCATTTGCTGCAAGACTTTGCCTCTCGATTGCCGATCTCGGATTTGCCAATGACATCGGATGTTTTTCGAGCTGGTCTCAGGTTGCTGCAGACGGACTGTTTGACACATATAACAGACTGGGTGCAAGCATAGACTATCCGCCGGGATATGTATATATCCTTTACGCATGCGGTATGCTCGGAAAACTGTTTAACTGCTATAACA
>CAMFNB010000034.1 GCA_945965275.1 uncultured Clostridia bacterium
TGAATTTAGTGGCAGCCTTTATTCATGCGGGTTTCAGCTGCTTTTTACAGTAAAACAACATGTTTATGTGGCCGAGTTTTATTATTGTTGAGAATAAATAATTGATAGTTGTTGCAAGGGTTGTCCGATTAGTCTAACAATATTTTTCTGTCCTTCCTGCCGGGAACTGCTTCCATACCAAACATTGCAAGAGCTTGATTTACTTTATCCATACGTACGGTTTCTTTTCCTTGTTCAAGTTCACAAACAAAACGAAGACCGGGTCCAATATGGATTGCAAGATCCTATTGCGTGAGGCCATGCTCTTTTCTTTTTGTTTAATGAAATCACCAATAATACTCATAACTGGGTATAAAACGGCCTCAAATCACCAGATTTTACCCCAAAGGGTGTAATGCCATCATTTATCAGTTCGACTCTGGGTGGCGGAGTCAGTATTATACATGTTTAAATAAACTGTAGAAATACGCAAAAATTTTAAATGATTTTATTGATGCTTTCGATTATATATGATAGAATAGCATTAAATAAAATGCGTAAATACGCAAATCTTTTAAATGAGGTATCTGATTATGATAGCAAGAAGAAAGTATCTCGAGAAATTAATCAGTAAAAAGGATAACGGATTAGTTAAGGTTATCACCGGGATTAGAAGATGCGGTAAATCTTATTTGTTATTCAATATTTATAAAGACTATCTTAAATCTATGGGAGTAGCAGAAGAGTGTATTATCTGTTTAGCCCTTGATGATGATGAAAATATTCAATATCGTAATCCTCTTGAACTCGGAAAATATATTCGCAGTCTAACTGTAGATGAAAGCAAATCTTATTATGTATTCTTAGACGAAATCCAAAAAGTTGTTACTATTCAAAATCCGTATATTGAAGGAGCCGAAGATAAGATTGGATTCGTTGATGTGGTTCTCGGTCTTATGAAACGCGATAATATTGATGTTTATGTAACTGGTAGTAACTCTAAAATGTTATCTTCGGATATACTCACTGAGTTTCGTGGACGTGGAGATGAAATCAGAGTTAATCCGCTTTCTTTTGAAGAATTTTATAACGCTTATGATGGTGAGAAGCGTGATGCTTGGCAAGAATATTATACCTATGGTGGACTCCCTCTTGTTATGGCAAAGAAAACGCATGAAGAGAAAGCAAAATATTTAGAAACCTTATTTGATGCCATATACTTGAGTGATATTATGGATAGACATAAGCTTGCTCATGAAAAAACAGTACTTGATGACATTTTAAATATAATTTCATCTTCAGTAGGGTCATTAACTAATGCGAATAAAATTACTAATACTTTTAAAAGCGAACGACAGGTAAATATCAGCAATTACACTGTTTCAAAATATCTCGACTTTTTTATTGATGCATTTTTATTATATAAAGCTGAACGCTACGATGTTAAAGGCAGAAAATATATAGGTTCTCCGCTTAAGTATTATTTTAGCGATGTTGGTCTTCGTAATGCGAGACTTAAATTCCGCCAACAAGAAGAAAATCACATAATGGAGAACATTATATATAATGAACTATGCAATCGCGACTTTGGTGTAGATGTTGGTGTTGTAGAATACTGCTATAAAGATGAAAACAGAAAAAGCAAGCGTGCCAACCTTGAAATAGACTTTGTTGCAAATAAGGGCAGCAAGAAATACTATATTCAATCTGCCTTAACCGTTGCCGATGAACAAAAAAGAGAACAAGAAATTCGCTCCTTAAAGCGCGTAGGCGATTCTTTTAAAAAGATTGTTGTAGTCAAAGACAATATTATTCCGTGGCACGATGATAATGGAATTCTATATATTGGTATAGAAAAGTTTTTGCTTGACGAAAGCGCTATGGATTTATAGTGGATTGATTTGAATGTTTTTGTTCACACAAACCTCACCCCGCGATTTAGGTCGCGGGGTGTTTTTGCGTTAAGTTTAAGGAATTTTGTCCACTTCCGAGGTATGGTTTTTGAATTTAGTGGCAGCCTTTATTCATGCGGGTTTCAGCTGCTTTTTACAGTAAAAATGTCCTGTTTATGCGGTGCCACGAAGTGATGTGATATTGCATTTTAGTGGACAAAACACACATAAATCACACAAACGACAGTCAAAATTACAGCAGGTTTATGTCCATGAGCTGGAATTTCTCAATTTTGCGGAGAGAGATTACACTCATAATGAAGGACAGCAATCCGCTTCCCACCGCACCGATAAGGCAGGCCCTCTAACCGGGCGGAAAGTTCGAATATATGAGAGCAGAGTATAACAGCATTTACGGACGAGTTTCCGCGGATGGAAAAAAGCAGACGGAGAATACAAATATGAAATAGTAATACCGCCTAACTGCACGGCTGATATATTATTGCCTGGCGGCATAAGTCAAACTGCGGAAAGCGACACTACATAATTTAAGACAATCCCCGCAATTCAGATTGCGGGGTATTATTTTGCAGGTTTGACACTTCGTTATCCACTAATTCATAAAAAATGGTGTTAGAGTGGATTGTTAATTAAGATTTGATGATTTGCAATCCACAAAAGACAGATATATGTGTATTAAGTGGATTGAATTGACTGGGTTTGTCCACGCTAAACCCGAAAAAGGCACACTGCGTGTACAAAGAATTAAAAACCAATCCACTATACCGAACCTTATTGGTTGATAGTGGATCGGAACCACAGTCTTGATATTTCATAATCCACAAAAGGCAGATATTTGTGTGATTAGTGGATTGGACTCCTCCGAACTATTTAATGTATTCTGTGTTTTCACAATCAGTTATGTATACTTCTTCACCTGAAACATTAATAGTGTTGTTCTTAATTGTAAGTCCTTCGACGTTTCTGCATAATATGCCGTGCTGAGCACCCGGTGCGTCAATGACATTGTTTTCAATCAGAATATTCTTTATTGTCTGACCGGCAGCTTCCGGTGCGTCAGCTTTAACCAGAATTCCTGAAGCTTCATCGCTGCGCCAACCGCAGTTAATCATTTTGTTTCCGCGAATCACAACATTTGAGGGGCACACACCTTCGTACCACCAGGACTCTGCCGCAACTTCCACGGCAGGACCTCTTGTGTGAATGAAAGTGTTGTTCTCAATCAGGGCACCGCGGGTTTTTACAAGGACACTTCTTGCAAAATGATTTTCCGCAAGACATCCCGTAACCGTAAGATAGGGGAGTCTTGTAATGTCCGCCAGCATGAGTCCTTCCGTGTCTGAAGGAAGAGCATGGTCCAAAACTATGCGACAGCACCAATTATCATAATCCCGTTCGCATGAAAGAACTTTGTAGGTGTCTTTAACCTGCAGTGTGTTGTATGAAGTCAGTTCCAGCATGTCTCCTTCATCGAAATAGTCAAGACTTTGTGCATGGGTGCCGCCGGGAGTTGTTTCCCGCACGATATATGTGTTGTCTCCCAGAGCCTTTTCAACAATCTGGAAAAATACGTGGACATTCACAAAATCGTCACCCTGTCTTTTGAATACGCAGTCCTTCAAGACAAGATCTCCCGTCATTGAAGTGAAATGTGTGGCATCGGTGTTTGTAGAAAGATATTGTCCCTCTGACGGAACAACATTAAGCCTCTCCAAAGTGACATTGTGGCATCTGTTTCCCACAATGCCCATACCGGGCTGGCTGTGTATCGTAATGTCCTCCAAAACGACATTTTTCGCGTTTTCGATTAAGATGGCGGGTCTGTAGTGAAAAGTGTGCCATGTGTTGAAGATAAGGCTTTTTTTACAGGCAGAAGAGGGCTCAATGTGGGCAAGTACGTGAAGAGAGTCGAGAAGTCGACGTTTTTCGCAATTCAGAAGAATCTCCTCTCCGTCAGGAGTATTAAATGTATATCTCTCGGTAAAAGGAGACCCGTTCTCCACGGGCTGTTCAAGCTCGATTATCCAGTCATCACCAATTTGCTCTGTTATCGTGCCCTGGGTGTAGGGTTTACGAATATGGTCAATGGTGAGGCCTTTTACCGTGATATTTTCGCAGTTTTGAATTGACAGGACTTCCATAAATCCGTCAACCATAAGCACGGCACCGGGGGCTTCAATCGTGATATCGGAAAGTCCGTCAAAGCATATTCCCTTTGTGAAAGCAAAATTTCTGTTGAACATAACACGCTCGGGATTCTGTCCGTAGTCACCGGCCATAACGGCCTTTTGAGTCTTGCGTGCAAGCTCGCTTGTAATCACGTAAATACCGGGGTCAACAACCAAAGTGCTGCCGGGATTTTCACGAAGGCAGGACATGGCAGAAGAGAAGACCGAAATTGTATCTTCACCGCTGAATTCCTTTAAGTTAAAAGTTTTTGCTTCTCTTCTCATAATGTTGTAATTATAAAGGGTTTAAGATATAATAACAAGCGGTTTTTGTTAAGAAAAAAACACAGAAAATATATTTGAAAGAGGTCAGAAAATGAATCTTACACCACTTCAAAAAGCAAGATATGAGTATCAGCCGAAGCTTCCGGGCATGCTCAGAAACGGTATCGCAGAGATTTGCGTTAAAGAAGGAAGCGACACACAGTCAGTAGCCGATCAGGAAAAAATCAAGGCACTTTTCCCGAATACTTACGGTAAAAAGGAAATCACATTCGAAAAAGGTCAGAACACTTCAGAGGCTAAGAAGCAGGTAGTGGGCGTTATCCTTTCAGGCGGACAGGCACCGGGCGGACACAATGTAGTATGTGGTCTTTACGATGCTCTTAAAGCAACAAGCAGCGACAACGTACTTTACGGTTTCAAGAACGGACCTATCGGTCTTCTCGAAGATGACTACCTTGTATTCGATGACGAATATATCAACCAGTTCAGAAACACAGGCGGTTTCGACATCATCGGTTCAGGCAGAACAAAGCTTGAAACAGAGGAACAGTTCGCAGTTGCAGCTGAGGTTTGCAAGAAGCACGGAATCACAGCCATCGTTATCATCGGCGGTGATGACTCAAACACAAACGCAGCAGTACTTGCTGAATATTTCGCTGCTCACAAAACAGGTGTTCAGGTAATCGGCTGTCCTAAGACAATTGACGGTGACCTTAAGAATGATGACATCGAGTGTTCATTCGGTTTTGATACAGCAACAAAGACATATTCTGAAGTTATCGGTAACATAGAAAGAGATGCCAACTCAGCTAAGAAGTACTGGCACTTTATAAAAGTTATGGGACGTTCAGCTTCTCACGTTGCACTTGAGTGTGCTCTTGAGACACAGCCCAACATCTGCCTTATCTCAGAAGAAGTCGCAGAGAAGAAGATGTCATTTGCTCAGATTACAGATTACATTGCAGACTCAGTTGCAAAGAGAGCAGAGAAGGGAATGAATTTCGGTGTTGCTCTTATCCCTGAGGGTGTTGTTGAATTCGTGCCTGAGTTCTCAGTTTTAATTCACGAAATCAATGAACTTTTAGCCGGCGCAAAGGCAGATGCTTTCAACGCACTTCCCGGCTGGAAAGAAAAATATGAGTTCATTAAGAACGGTCTCACAAAGGAAAGCTTTGACGTATTCGCAATTCTTCCTGAGACAATTCAGCAGCAGCTCTTCCTTGAGAGAGATCCTCACGGTAATGTTCAGGTATCACTCATCGAATCAGAAAAGCTCTTCTCAGCTATGGTAAAAGCAAACCTTGATGAGAGAAAGAAGGCAGGAACTTACAAAGGCAAGTTCAATCCGCTTCACCATTTCTTCGGATACGAGGGAAGATGTGCATTCCCGTCAAACTTTGATGCTGACTATTGCTATTCACTCGGATACAATGCATTCATGCTTATCCAGTACGGATACACAGGATACCTTTCAAAGGTTTCAAACCTTTCAAAGCCGGCAGACGAATGGGTTGCAGGCGGTATGCCTATTACAAAGATGATGAACATGGAACGTCGTCACGGCGAAGACAAGCCGGTTATCAAGAAGGCTCTTGTTGAACTCGACGGCAAGCCGTTCACATATTTTGCAGAGAGAAGAGATCAGTGGGCAGTTGAAACATGCTATACATTCCCTGGTGCAATTCAGTACTTCGGACCTTCTGAAGTTTGTGACCTCACAACAAGAACTCTTGCTCTTGAGAAGGCTTAATATACATAAGGTTATATGAATTTAAGGAGATGCTGCACCTGTGTACAGCATCTCCTTTTTACATCAGTCTTTCTTATCGGTACTTAAGTCGTCTTTTACTTCGTCGACCAGTGCTTTGCCGAAATCCTTAAAGGCACTTCCGAGTCCTTTTCCGGTCTCGCGCCAGCTGCCGTCACTGTAAACGGTGGGTTCTGCGTTCGGGTCCTTCGGCTTGTCATCTATAAAGTCTTCAACATTATTTGCTGTTGTCTTCGCTGAGCGAAGGAACGTTTTACCGAATTTTTTGAAGGCGTGTCCGATTTCGACGCCGGCTTCCTTTAAATCTTTATCTGCCATGATATCCTCCTTAAAGCCTGACTTTTAATATATAGGTGCCTGAGTAGGCAAATATAAAACAACATTTTCTTATTGATATCTTTAATATACCATAAACAGCAAAAATTTGGTATAATATATTAAGGAGAATGAACTATGACATCACTTACAAAAAAAGCTATTAAAGATACATTTCTCGAACTTCTTGAGGACAGGCCACTTTCGCAAATCACGGTAAAGGACATTGTGGAAAAATGCGGAATAAACAGAAATTCCTTCTATTATCACTACCAGGACATTCCCGCACTGATTGAGGAAATCGTGACGGAAGAGGCTGATAAAATAATTGAAGAGCATCCTGACGTTGAAAACTTAGAGGACGGATTTATGGCTGCTCTTGATTTCGCTGAAAAGAAAAGAAAAGCAATTTTACATATATTCAGGTCAGTTAACCGCGACATTTTTGAACACTATTTATGGAAGGTTTGCAAATATGTAACCGATATGCTGTCAAAGAACTATTTGGCGGGACGTAAGATATCAGAAGAGGACAAAGCAATCATTCTTGAATTCTATAGAGCACAGCTTTTCGGAGTTGTTATCGGATGGCTTAACGGCGGAATGAAGGATGACATGAGAAAGAGCATTTCACGAATCTGCGAACTTCAGCAGGGTGTGACAGAGCAGATGATCGGACGATGTGAAAAAAACTGACATATTTATTAGACATATTAAAGCCCGTGCCTAAAATTTAGGCACGGGTCTTTTTTTGCTTGTGGCGGCTCATTTTTACCGGGGTTAATATTTCCCACAGAGAATAAACTTCAGAGGAGTGATAGAATGAAAATAGGAAAGGGAGTTGTAAAATTCCGAATTCCGATATTGATTATTACACTTGTTCTCATGATTCCCGCGGTGCTGGGTTATGTGGGCACTCGTGTAAACTATGATATGCTGACATACCTTCCGGACACAATGGAAACGGTAAAAGGTCAGAACGAACTTTTAGAGCAGTTCGGTAAAGGCGCTTTCTCATTCATAATCTGTGAAGATATGCCTGAGAGTGACGTGTCAGAACTGAAAACTGAAATCGAGAAGGTTGAACATGTTGACTCAGTCATTTGGTATGACACACTCGCCGATCTTTCGGTACCGATGGATATTCTTCCGGATGAGGTGTTTGAAGCATTTAATTCGGACAATTCCACAATGATGGCTGTATTCTTTGATTCGTCAACATCAGCAGATGTCACAATGGACGCAATCAGAGAAATTCGTTCAGTTTGCGGTAAAAAATGTTTCGTAACCGGAATGAGCGCAATGGTAACCGACCTGAAAGATCTCTGCGAGCAGGAGGAACCGATATATGTTGCAATAGCAGTTGCTCTTTCATGCTGCGCAATGTTCCTTCTCTTAGACAGCTGGCTTATTCCCGTTGTGTTCCTTGCATCAATCGGAATGATGATTCTTCTGAATCTCGGGTCAAACTATTTCTTAGGCGAAATTTCATATATTACGAAAGCTCTTTCAGCTGTGCTTCAGCTCGCCGTTACAATGGACTATTCGATTTTCCTATGGCACAGCTACAATGAGGAAAGAGAGAAGACCGCAGATAACAAAGAGGCAATGGCAAGTGCCATCGACAAGACTCTTACAAGCGTAATAGGAAGTTCCATTACAACGGTGGCAGGTTTTATAGCACTTTGCTTCATGACATTCACAATGGGCCGTGACCTGGGTATTGTAATGGCAAAGGGTGTTATTCTCGGCGTTATCGGATGCGTTACGGTGCTTCCGGCACTCATTATTATTCTGGACAAGCCACTTCAGAAAACAAAGCACAAGTCCCTGATTGCCTCATTCGGTAAAATTTCAGGCGGAGTTTTGAAGGTATTCCCGATATTCATTGTGATATTCGCAATAATTATCACACCTGCATATTACGGCTACAATAAGACCAACAGTGAAGTTTACTATAACCTGGGTGAGTGTCTTCCGAGAGACATGGAATATGTAATCGCAAACTCAAAGCTTGAAGAGGATTTCAGTGTGGGCGCAACTCATATGATTTTGGTTGACACATCGACATCTTCATCTGACATCAGAAAAATGACAAAAGAAATGGAAGCGGTTCCGGGCATCAAGTATGTATTGGGACTTGAATCAGTGCTCGGTTCCAAGGTGCCGATTGAAATTTTACCGGAATCAATTACTGAAGTATTGAGGTCTGACAAATGGGAACTCATGCTCGTAAACTCTGAGTACAAGGTTGCAACTGATGAGGTAAACAATCAGATTGACGAACTCAAT
The DNA here is from genome assembly GCA_945965275.1 of uncultured Clostridia bacterium. Taxonomy (GTDB): domain Bacteria; phylum Bacillota; class Clostridia; order UBA1212; family SIG427; genus CAMFNB01. The sequence goes on from CAMFNB010000034.1 coordinate 8,721, forward strand.
GCAATCTTAAAGAAATACGACAAGGGCGGACTTTTGATAGGCGAGGCTCCCTGTACAAAGGACATGATTGAAACAACGGACAGAGACTTCCGTATAGTTACAATTATTTCCGTGGCAGCCATATTCGTAATCATCGCACTTGTTGAAAAGAGCATTTCACTGCCGATTATACTGATCGCAGTAATCGAAACTTCGATATTTATTAATCTGGGACTGCCTCATTACCTGGGACAGAACTTGCCTTTCATAGCTCCTATTTGCATAAGCACGATTCAGCTGGGCGCAACCGTGGACTATGCGATACTTATGACGACAAGATACAAGACGGAGCGTATGGCAGGAAACGACAAGAAGGAAGCCGTGAAAACAGCCCTCACAACTTCAATTCCTTCTATTATTGTATCAGGAATGGGACTGTTTGCAGCAACATTCGGAGTTGCGATTTATTCAAACATCGACATAGTAAGTTCAATGTGCATGCTTCTTGCAAGAGGCGCAATCATAAGCATGCTGCTTGTAATTTTTATTTTACCGGCATTGTTCATGCTGTGTGACAAGCTTATATGCAAAACGACAATCGGTATGGAAAAACTTAACGGAGGTAAAACAAAATGAAAAAGAAAATCATTACAATTCTTTCAGTTATATTAAGTGTTGCTGTTCTTTTGGGAACCGCAACGGTTACTGCAAATGAGAATAAGGCAAGAAATGCCGAAAACGCTGAGGCCGCAGAAAATGCAGTCACAACAAATGAAGCTGCAGAAACGGAAAACGCAGACGAAGAAAATACAGATGAGACTGTATACGTAATCACAAATACTGACGGTTCTGTAAAAAAAGTGCTTTCCGGATCAGAAGACGGAGAAACCGTTACTGAGGACAAGGAACTTCCTTTCGAAGTAAATATCAAATATTTCCTTGACGATAAGGAAATGTCAGCTGATGAAATCGCAGGCAAAAGCGGAAAGGTAAAAGTTCGTTTTGATTATGTGAACAAACAAAAGAGTACCGTAATGCAGGGAACGGATGCAAAAACATATTATGTTCCGTATGTAATGGTAACCGGTATAATGCTTTCAAATGACACTGTAAAAAATGTTGAGACTGTAAATGCCAAAGTACTCGGAGACGGATCAAGAACAATTGTTGCCGGTGTGGTTATGCCCGGAATGCAGGAAAATCTCGGAATAGATTCAGAGGAAATTGAAATTCCTTCATACATTGAGGTTACATGCGACGCCGATAAGTTTGAGATTGGCATGACAATTACTCTTGCGACAAACTCATTATTCAATGAAATTGAGACTGATGAACTTGATAAAGCAGATGATCTTCTCGGTAAAATCGATGAGTTAAGCGACGGAATGCAGCAGCTTATTGACGGATCAGGCCAGCTTTATGACGGCTTGGAAACATTACTTGAAAAATCAAATGAACTTTCAGAAGGTGTAACAAAACTTGCTGACGGATCTGCAACTCTTAAACAAGGTGCTGCAGTGCTTGACGGCGGTGCAACACAAATTAAGAACGGCGCATCAGAGCTTGTGGCGGGACTTAACACTCTTAAGTCAAATAACGAAGCACTCACAGGCGGTGCAAAGACCGTATTTGATACACTTCTCCAAGCTGCAACAACTCAGCTTACGGCGTCCGGAATATCGGTTCCTGCTCTTACTGTTGATAATTATTCTGCAGTACTTACAAATGTTATTTCATCTCTTGAACATGACAGACTGTATAACCAGCTTCTTGCAGGTGTGACCGATGCAGTGGAAGCCAAGAGGGGTGATATCGAAGCGGTTGTAACAGAAGCCGTTAAGGAACAGGTTAAGGCCGGTGTTACGGAAGCGGTAAGACAGTCAACAGAAGAACAGCTTGCTCAGCTTTATCCTGAGGCAAATGCGGACTATATTGCATATCTTGCTGAAAAGAATCTTAAAGAAGAAGCAACTCAGCAGACGATTGCATCAATGACGGATGCCAAACTTGCCACGGCTGAAATTCAGGCACAGATTTCAGCAATTACCGAACAAAAGGTTCAGCAGACAATCGCTGAAACAATGGCAAGCGATGAGATTCAGGGAAAAATCGAAGAGGGAGCAGCACCGGTTGTTGCTCTTAAAACATCTCTTGACACATACAAGGCTTTTTATATGGGTGTTATCAATTACACAAACGGCGTAAGTGAAGCAACCTCAGGTGCTTCAAAGCTCAAGTCCGGAATCTCAGACCTCAAGGACGGAACATCTCTTATTTCCCGGGGAAGCACTGATCTTAATGCCGGACTTGTGCAGCTTGAAGGAAACATGCCTGTACTTAAGGAAGGAGTGGCAAAGCTTTCCGCTGGCTCAAAACATCTTTCTGACGGACTGGTTAAGTTCGACAAAGAAGGCGTAAGCAAACTTGTTTCAGCTGCAGAAGACGGAAATGAAATTCTTGATAATTTCAAAGGAATGCTTGCTGTATCCAAGAATTACAGATCATTCATAAAGGACATTCAGCCCAAAGAAGGATCAGTTAAATTCATATGCAGAACAGAGGCTGTAAAAATAAAATAAGTTCTGCGCAGGAAAAGTAAACCGCGAGGTTTATTCTCTCAGGGGTGGGTCGTCTGTGTCTTTACAGTCGGCCCTTCTTTGCGTTATACTCAATATGTTAATAACTTATACGGAGGGAAAGTCATGGAGATTTCAAATGATATTAATTATGTCGGAGTGGACGACTGTGAAATAGACTTATTTGAGGGACAGTATGAGGTGCCTCTCGGTATGGCATACAACTCATATGTGATTTCGGATGATAAAACTGCGGTTTTTGACGCGGTGGATGCAAGATTCGGAGATGAGTGGATTGAGAATATAAAGGGAGTGCTGGGTGACAAGGCTCCTGATTATTTTATTGTTCTTCATATGGAACCGGATCACAGTGCGAATATTGTGAAATTCATGAATGAATATCCAAAAGCAGTAATTGTTGCAACTGCCAAGGCATTCGGAATAATGAAGAACTTTTACCGAAAGGAATATGAGGACAGGAGAATTGTTGTTGCTGACGGTGACGAGCTTTCTTTGGGAAAACATACTCTGAAATTCATTACCGCACCTATGGTTCACTGGCCTGAGGTTATGGTTGCATATGATTCGTATGAGAAGGTTCTTTTCTCTGCAGATGCATTCGGAAAGTTCGGAGCAAACGGAAACACAGACCCGGAGGGCTGGGACTGCGAGGCAAGACGTTACTATTTCGGAATTGTGGGCAAGTACGGAGTTCAGGTTCAGCAGCTTTTGAAGAAACTTGCGGGAACAGAACTTAATATGATTTGCCCGCTCCACGGACCCGTGCTTACGGAAAATATCGAATACTATATCGACAAATACAACACATGGTCATCATATGAAGTTGAATCTGAGGGAGTGTTTATCGCATATACTTCGGTTTACGGACATACGAAAGAGGCTGCGGAAATTCTTGCACAGAGGCTTAAAGACAAAGGCTGTCCGAGGGTTTCAATTGCGGACCTTGCCAGGGATGACATGTTTGAATGTGTTGAGGATGCTTTCAGACACGGAAAACTTGTGCTTGCCACAACGACATACAACGGAGATATTTTCCCGTTTATGAGGACATTTATTGAGCATCTTAAGGAGAGAAATTATCAGAAGAGAACAGTTGCGTTTATTGAAAACGGCTCATGGGCACCGATGTGTGCTAAAATTATGAGAGGACTTCTCGAGGGATGCAAAGACCTCACATTTGCTGAAAACGGTGTGAGAATAATGTCGGCACTGACTGCCGAGAATGTTAATGAAATTGATGTTCTTGCAGAAGAACTGAGATAAAAATTAAGAGCAGCCATGTGGCTGCTCTTAATTTTTACAGAACCGTATCAATTGTTTTTAACGTGTACATCAAGCTGATTGAACGGAATTACGATGCCTTCTGCATCAAACTTCTTCTGAATGTTTTCCAGAAGATTGAAACGTGCATACCAGTAGTTTGCTGTTTCACTCCATGCACGAAGGGTAACTTTTACGCCGTTGCCTGCGCCGTAGTCGGTCACTCTTGCAAAGGGAGCCGGATCGCATAGTACGAGAGATTCTTCCTTACATGCATCAAGTACGATTGCCTTAACTTTTTCAGGGTCATTTCCGCCGACTGAAAAGTCTAAGTCAACTCTTCTTGTTTCCTCTTCTGAGAAGTTAACAATTGTGCCTGTGGATAGAGAACTGTTAGGAAGATATATAACCTTGTTGTCAGAAGTAACAATTTTTGTATAGCAGATGCGAATATCTTCAACAGTACCTTCGTTGCCCTGGGCACTGATGTAGTCTCCGAGCTTGATAGGACGTGTGATGAGAATCATTACGCCGCCTGCGAGGTTTGCCAGTGTTCCGTTAACTGCAAGGCCTGCACATACACCTAAGGAAGCTACAAGAGCGGAGAGACCGCTTGTTTCGATTCCAAGATAGCCGATAAGGCAGATGCCGATTAAGATTTTAAGTGCAATTTTGATAATGTAAGTAAGTGTTTTTGCAAGTGTTTTGTCAACTTTGCTGTTTGCCTCAAGCTTCTTTGAAATCTTTTTTGCAAGGAAATTGATGAGCTTGAATGAAACAAAGAGAACTACCAGAGCGATTACGATTTTAACGCCGGCGTTTGTTGCCCAATTAATTACTGTGTCTAATACTTCTTTCATATTTTCATCCTTAAACAATTTATATATTAGTTTTATTATACTCATTTGCTGCGCAAAGTTCAAAGAAACGGCGGATAAACGGGTTTCCTTTTTTAAAAAAGTCTGTTGTTGATACAGGCAGAGAGGAATATAATAGAGCAGATGTTTTTTTTAAGAGGTATCTTATGCAGGATATGACAAGGGGAAGTATTACCCGCGACATAATCAAATATTCGATTCCGCTTATTATCGGTAATGTTATGCAGCTCACATACAATGCTGCAGACTCTGTTATCATCGGCAAGGCGCTGGGAGAGAAGGCCCTTGCTGCCGTGAGCACATCCAATCCGATTATGACTATTATGGTTTTGGGTGCATCGGGCATCGGAATAGGTTCTTCTGTAATCATGAGCAATTTTTACGGGGCAAAGGATCACAGAAATCTTCGCCGCGAATTCTCAACGACTGTTATATTTTCAACCGTTTTTTCTTTGCTTGTGTTTGTCCTCGGAATGATTTTCTCAAGACATTTTCTTACATGGATTAATTGTCCGACAAATTCTCTTGGTATGGCAACCACATACCTTCGAATTATATTCGTCGGTTTCCTGTTTACGTTCCAGTACAACATACTTTCGTACTCGATGCGAAGTATAGGAGACACTAAACCGCCGGTATATTTCCTCGGGGTATCCTGCGTAATTAACATAGTGCTTGATATATTGTTTGTCCTTGTGCTTGATATGAAGGTTGTGGGTGCAGGTGTTGCAACCGTAATATCACAGGCTGTGTCAGCTGTTCTCTGTGTTGTATGGATTTACAAAAAGATTCCGGAACTTAAACTCGGAAGAAAAGACTTCGTGGTGGATAAGGAGCTTCTTTCTGAAACGGTGAAAAGCGGTGCTCTCACTGCACTGCAGCAGACAGCACTTCCGGGAGGAAAGGTTCTTATTCAGGGTGTTGTTAATGCTCAGGGAACAACTGCTATCGGTGCATTTAATGCTGTATGCAGGGTTGATGACTTTGCATGTATTCCGTCGCAGAGCATAGGAAGCGGAATTATGACCTGCGCAGCTCAAAACATGGGTGCGGGAGTAAAGGAAAGAGTTAAAAAATCTTTTTTGAGCGGCCTTATTATCACTGCCTGCTATTTTCCGATTATCTGTATAATTGCTTTTCTTTTTAAGCTTCCGATAATGCAGGCTCTTTGTCCTGATGAAAGCATAACCATGACAGAAATGGGTGTGGAATACCTGAGTGTCAAGGCCTGGATGTTTGTTCTTCCGTGTGTAATGAATGCATTCCAGGGGTTTTTCAGAGGAGTAGGCAAAATGAACATTGTCCTCATTGCCACTGTTCTTCAAATGACTATTCGTACTGTTTTCTCATATCTCTGGGTTCCGGTGATCGGAATCACGGGAGAGGCATTTGCGTCTCTTGCAGGATGGATTATAATGCTGGGATTTGAGGGAATCTGTTTGTTCTTTGAGATGAGAAGGATAAACAGGGTGATGAAATAAAGAGTTCCGGACGCTGCTTGTGATATATTTGTTTTGTTGAGTTCGATAATATAAAAGTAGTTTATTTAATTTTTTTGGGAAATAATTGTACTCTGTATTTACAT
>CAMFNB010000035.1 GCA_945965275.1 uncultured Clostridia bacterium
TGCTGTCTGTTAATGTATATGTCTTAGCGAAAGGAGCCGGAGTCGGTGCCGGTGTTGGCGTCGGAACCGGAGTAGGTGTTGGCGTCGGCTTTGGTGTAGGTGTGGCAGTCGGTTTCGGTGTAGCTGTTGCTGTCGAAGCAGGTGCTGAAATCTTTGCTGAGCAGCCTGTACCATATGCCATTCTGACATTTCCTAAGCAGCCTTCTGCAACCGATACCCAGAAGAGATCAGTTTCTGCTGCCGGTACGTCCTGTAAAAGTGTGAACTGCATATCAAAATAGAGTTCATCAGTCTTAACGGCGTAACCCGCATTTTCATCCATTAATGTTATTGAAATGTTTCCTTCGCCCACACTCTTTCCGACGAATCCTGAAATAGACCATGCACTTGAATGTGCTGCATTGATTGCGGCAATACTTGCATTTCCTGAGTTCCATGCTGCAGGAGTTCCGTCAGGAGAAACAAGTGCTGTGTTATATCCGATTACAAGGTCAAGACCGAGAAGTCCGTACGAGCTTGAAACGCTTGCAAGATTAACACGAACAGTCACCGTGTCGCCTGCTTTAGCAGCGGATTTTACGGATGTTTCTGTTGAAAGAGTATAGTTTGAACCTGAAGCAACCGTTACTGCATTTGCCGGTAAAATGACAAATGAAGCCAGCATTGCCAAAGTTAAAACGAATGCCAAAACCTTTTTCATAACAATTTCCTTTCTTTCTTATTTATATTAAGAAATTAACGATTATTGGTCAATTAAATAATAACTTTTTTACCTTGTGTTAGTCAAGAAAAATACAACCGTTTTTTATATTTTTACACATAAAAACCGCCTCGCATTACGCGAAGCGGTCGTTTATATATTCACGTGAGTTATTATTTCTTTTTCTTCTTAAGAACTACAAGTGAAGAAAGTGACATTGCAGCGATTGACACGATGCCGAGGTCAAATGTCTTCGGCGGGTTTACAGGTGCCTGTGTAGGGTTAGCAGGTGCCTGTGTAGGGCCTGCAGGTGCGTCTGTAGGATCTCCCGGTTTCGGAGCCTCTGTAGGCTTTGAAGGGTCCGGAGCCTTTGTAGGATTTGAAGGAGCCGGAGCTGATCCGCCGCCTGAAGGAGCCGCGCCTAATTTATTATCAAACATAGCCTTAGCCTGTTCTGCTGTTGCAGGAGCGCCGTAAAGTCTTACATATGCACATTCCATTGTAATATCGAACTGAGCAGTTGCAGGTCTGAAGCTTCCTACACGGAAAGCTGAGTTTGCCTGATCCGGAACACATGCATAAGCTGCATCCTTTGCATCAGCTGTTCCCAGTGACTCGCCGTTTAAGTAAAGTGTGTTTTTACCGTTTTCGTTTACAAAAACGAAATGGGACCACTTGTTTCTGAGCTTACCTGCTTCAAGTGATGTCTGTACTGCGCCGTCTGATAACGCACCGGCACCGTCGATAACTGAAACGTTGTTTGCTTTTCCGAGACCGCCGTAGAGTCCTATGTATCCCATTTGAAGTCCCCAACCGTTGTTGTGCTGACTGTTGTTGAACCATGTTCCTGCAATCAAGCCCCAGCCTGTGTTGGTAACCTTAACATACATTTCCATTGTAAAGTTTGCATTTAACTTTTCAAATCCCGGATCTGATACATATTCGTACTCTGTTCCGTCAACCTTTTTGTGAAGGTATTCAAGACCCGAACCTGAGAAGATGGCAGCCTTAAATGTATTGCCTGCATCATCTGTTACATCTTTGATTTCAATTGCGGGGCCGTCGTAGTCGCTTCCCTTGTCTTTGCCTGAGAAGTCGTACATTGTTGCGCCGTACTTGTCCTCAAGGCTTCCGTCTTTGTACTCTGCATCAAACCAGCAGTTTGCGCCGAAATCATCTGCTGATGCAGGAACGATGGACATAAGTGACAAGGTAAGTGCAAGAGCCATTGTTATTGCAATAAATTTTTTAAGCATAATAACTCCCCTTTAATATCTCATAAGTATGGATATTCTATTCTCTTTGCACATATGTGTCAACATTTTTTTACAAAAAAAGAACCGCTTTCTTATCGAAAACGGTTCTTTGTATTATTCCGCATTAAAGGAAACTATTTCTTTTTCTTCTTAAGAACTACAAGTGAAGAAAGTGACATTGCAGCGATTGATACGATACCAAGGTCAAATGTCTTCGGCGGGTTTACAGGGGCCTGTGTAGGGGTAGCAGGTGCCTGTGAAGGACCGGCAGGTGCATCTGTCGGATCGCCCGGTTTCGGAGCATCTGTAGGATTTGAAGAGTCCGGAGCCTTAGTAGGATTTGAAGGAGCTGAATCTGGTGCGCTGCCTGAAGGAGCCGCGCCTACTTTGTTAGCATAAAGAGCTGCTGCCTGTTCTGCTGTTGCAGGAGCGCCGTAAAGTCTTACATATGCACATTCCATGTTGATTGAGAACTGGTCTGTTGCAGGTCTGTATGAACCAACTCTGAAACCACTGTTTGTGATATCAGAAATACAGTCGTAATGTTCCAGTGTTGCAGCATCTTCCGTGCCGATGCACTGACCGTTTACATATAATGTGTTCTTTGCGCCTTCGTTTACAAGAACCATATGGAACCACTTGTTTCTTGCCTTACCGCCTTTGAGGGTTGTATGAACTGTTCCGGACTGTGTGAAGTCACCGTTTGCATCAATTACAGAAATCTGGTTTGCCTGACCGATACCGCCCTGGATAGCTGAGTTGTATCCCATCTGGATACCCCATCCTGCAGTTGAGGATGAATTTTCAAACCATGTACCTGCCACAAGACCCCAACCTGTGTTGGTAATCTTAGCATAAATTTCCATTGTGAAGTTTGCATTAAGTTTTTCGAATCCGGGGTCAGCTGTCCATTTTTCATCACCCTCATTCTGATAGTGGAAGTACTCGATACCTGATCCTGCAAAAACAGCTGCCTTGAATTTATTGCCGTCGTCATCAGTTACTTCTTTAATTTCAATAGCCGGACCATCGTAATAATTTTCCATCTTCTGAGCGCCGGAAAAGTCATATGTGTGAGCGCCGTATTTGTCTTCAAGACTTCCGTCTTTGTACTCTGCATCAAAGAAGCAAGTTGCGCCGAAATCATCAGCTGATGCCGGAATGATGCACATTGATAATGCAAGCGCAAGGACTATAATGCCTGCAAAAATCTTTTTTAACATACCTTTTATTTCCTCCAATGTTAATCATAAAGATATATAAGGCATTCTATTCTTTTTCGTAAAACTTGTCAACAATATTTCATATATAATATAATGCAAAACATGATTGAAAATTCCTTTGAAAAAAATATATTTCTGGCACCTCTTGCCGGCGTGTCCGACAGAGCCTTCCGCATACTCTGTAAGGAGCAGGGTGCGGATATGACTTTTACCGAAATGATCAGTGCCAAAGGCGTTCACTACGGCAGCGACAAAAGTGTTGCCTTAGCTGTTTTCGGCGAGGATGAAAAGCCCACAACCGTTCAGATTTTCGGGCATGAACCGGAGATACTGGCTGAAGCCGCAAAAGTTTTTGAGCAGATGGGTGCTGAAGGAATTGACATAAACATGGGCTGTCCCATGCCGAAGATAACCTCAAGCGGAGACGGAAGTTCGCTTTTGAAAAGCCCTGCCCTGGCAGAGGCCTGTGTTGCTGCTGTTGTAAAAGCAGTTAATCTCCCTGTCTCTGTAAAAATGCGCAGAGGCTACGAATCAAAAAACGGCGAGCAGGCAGTTGAGCTTGCACGGGCCGTCGAAGCGGGTGGCGCGGCATTTGTAACCGTTCACGGAAGATACAGAGATCAGCTCTATTCCGGCAAATCAGATTTGGGAATAATAAAAAAGGTAAAAGAAGCCGTTAAAATCCCTGTTATCGGCAACGGAGACATTGCCTCTCCTAAGGACCTTGTTTTTATGAGAAACGAAACGGGATGTGACGGTGTAATGATAGGTCGCGGTTCATATGGTGATCCGTGGATTTTCAAAAGAATAAAAGCATATTTGAAGGACGGAACCATTTTACCGAAGCCTTCTGCAGAAGAAGTAAAAGAAATGATGCTCCGCCATCTTGATCTTGAAATCAGTTTCAAAGGTGAATACACGGGAATCCGCGAAATGAGGAATCACCTCTCATGGTATTTAAAAGGATATTACAAAAGCGCCGCCATGAGGCACCATATCTGTGCCGCAGATACTGCGGAAAACCTCCGCAATCTCATCAGCCGATTCTTTGAAGAACTCAACGAATAATATTCATTACTACTATTTTTGTGATTTAAAGAAATAGTAGTAAAAACAGGCCAAATCCTACTACTATTTTGTGATTTTTATAAAAAAGTAGTAGTTTTCAGGCTGAAATTACTACTTTTTTGGAAATTTTTGAGAATAGTAGTAACAACAAAAAACACCCGAGAGAAATAATCTCCCGGGCGCAATTTAAAAATATACGGATTACAGAACTTTCGCAAGAAAGTCTTTGAGACGGTCACTCTGAGGATTATTGAAAATTTCTTCCGGTGTTCCCTCTTCAACAATTACGCCCTCGTCCATAAACACTACTTTGTTAGCAACTTCTCTTGCAAATCCCATTTCGTGTGTTACCACAACCATTGACATACCTGTTTCGGCAAGGTCTTTCATAACCTGAAGAACTTCTCCCACCATTTCAGGGTCTAAGGCTGATGTGGGCTCGTCAAAGAGCATTACGTCAGGCTCCATGCAAAGCGCACGGACAATTGCAATACGCTGCTTCTGTCCGCCTGAGAGCTGTGACGGGTAGTCATTTGCTCTGTCTGCAAGACCCACTCTCTTTAAAAGTCCCATCGCCTGCTCCTCGGCCTGTGCCTTTGAAACTTTCTTAAGTTTCATCGGAGCAATTGTCATGTTTTTGAGAATTGTCATATTCGGAAAAAGGTTAAAGTGCTGAAATACCATGCCCATCTTCTGACGATGGCGGTTGATGTCCACCTTTTTACCGTTAATGTCTACGCCGTTAAATTCAATAATACCGTCTGTCGGAAGTTCAAGTAAATTAAGACTTCTTAAAAGTGTTGACTTACCGCTTCCGGAAGGTCCTATGATAACAGTAACCTTTCCTCTTTCGATATCAATATCGATTCCGTCAAGAGCCTTTATTTTTCCCTTTAAGTAGTGCTTCTTAAGGCCGCGCACTTCAATGATATTATTCGTGTCTTCTTTCACTCTTACGCAACCTCCTTTCAAGTCTGCTTACAAGGAATGTGAGAAGCATTACCAAAGCAAGATATACAAGGGCAACCAGAATAAGAGGCATAAATGCCGAGAATGTTCGACCACGAATAAGGTCGCCCGCTTTTGTAAGGTCAACTTCGCCTACGTAACCGACGATTGATGTCTCTTTGAGAAGAGCAATAAATTCGTTACAGAGTGTCGGTAAAACTGCTTTGAACACCTGCGGAATTACAACATGGCACATCGTCTGCACATAATTGAATCCGAGGCTTCGTCCTGCTTCAAACTGTCCGTTGTCTATTGACATAATACCGCCACGGAATATTTCCGCAACATATGCGCCGGAGTTTATACCGAATGCAAGCATTGCAACGAGTGTTCCGTTACTCAGCGATTTGAAGATAATGAAATAGTAAATCAAAACCTGTACAACAACAGGGGTTCCTCGAATTACGGTAAGGTATATTTTACAGATTCCGTTCAGGAATGACATTATGCCGTAGCCTATACCGCCGCGTTTTTTCATCTCGTCGTTGTTTTTATCAAACGAAGCTCTTATGGCTGCTACGATAATACCCAGTACAACACCGATTACAAGTGATACGCCTGTGATTTCAAGCGTTGTGAGAAGACCGTTTACAATCATCTTCCAACGTCCGTCTGTAATGAAGTTAAGCTTGAACTGTGCCTTGAGTTCATCAACAGAACGCTGAATCCAGTTACGTGTGTCCGGTTCGGATTTATCAATCTTTATGTCCGTTAAAGTAAGAAGACGCTTAACAGCTTTAACTTCTGATTCAGAGTTGTCCTGATTGAATTTATACAGTCCCGGATAAACGGCATCGGCAAGTTCCTCTGATTTGTATACCTTCCATGTACCGTCAACATCGGCACAGATAATATCAACTGTTGCTGTTGTTTTCTCTGTTGTCGGAAGTAACGAAACCACTTTTTCGTTTATTGATGCCTTGAGTTCGTCACTCTTAACAGTTCCGTCATCAAGTGCGACAATCTCGTCAAGATGAGTTTCCAGGAGCGCTCCGATGTCCGCACTGTCAATTGTTACATTGATAAGACAGCCTGTTCCGTCCTGTTCGATGTCATTTATCTTGAGCTCAATGTCCTCTGAAATTTCCTTCGCAACCGCGGAGTTTTTACCGTACATGGAGTCAATGGCATTTGAAACGAGAACAGCGGCCTCATCACTTGAAGGAATTTCCGCAGTTCTCGACACGGACAGATAAAGTCCGCCGACAACGGCAGCCAATACAACAACAATTACGCCGACAGTTATTAATATTTTTTTCAGTTTATTGTTTTTTGTCATTTAAGCACTTTCATAAAACACAAAATGGGAATGACAGAGCCATCCCCATTTATGTTTTCAAATTTAAATTATTTTGAAGGAATGTACTTTTCAACGATATCAGCGATAACACCGTCATCTGTGAGTTCCTGAAGAGCTGTGTTGATCTGGTCAAGGAGATCTGAATTTTCCTTTGCTACACAGATAGCATATTCTTCTTCAGCATATGCACCTTCAAGAATCTTGAGGCCTTCGTTTGCTGCAACGAATGACTTCGCAGGCTCGTTATCAATGATAACTGCTGTAACTTTGCCGGCCTTAAGTGCTTCAACTGCATCGTTACCTGTCTTGTAACGGATTACGTTCTCTTCGCCGTAATCGTCTGAAGCGTAGATATCACCTGTTGTATCCTGCTGAACACCGATTTTTACTGAACCGTCATCAGTAAGGTCATCAACAGAAGCAATTGCTGAATCCTCTGCTACGATAACAACCTGAACTGCTGTTGCATATGAATCTGAGAAATCAACTGATTCCTTTCTCTCATCTGTAACTGTCATGCCGGCCATACCAAAGTCGTACTTGCCTGACTGAACACCGCCGATGATTGAACCGAATTCTGTGTCAACAATTTCAAGCTCAAGACCAAGCTTCTCAGCGATCTTGCCTGCAATCTCAACATCGATTCCTTCGTATGCGCCGTTTTCACCAACGAACTCATATGGAGGGAATGAAGCATTTGTAGCCATTACAAGTTTCTGGGGCTCTTCTGTCTTAGGCTCGTCTGTAGGTTTAACATCATTATTAGCTGTACCGCAGGCTACGAATGTGAAAGCCATTGCCAAAGCTAAAAAGACTAAAATAACTTTTTTCATTTTTTTGTTCCTTTCAAATATAAATATCAAATAAAAATATAACAACGGACATTATTGTAAATGCCCGTTGTTAAAAAGTCAACACTTTTTTGAAAATTTATGCAAAATTTTGAAATTTTATGCAATAGTTGTTTTTTTACAGTGAAAACAGCAAATCGCTGTATGCAGGGAACGGCCAGTAGCCTCTTCCCACAATTTCTTCAAGAAGGTCTGCATTAAATCTGATGTCTTTCATTGCAGCCACAACCTCGGCGCCGTAGCAAAGAGCCTTTGACTTTGTGTCAGGCGAAGCCTCTGCCATATTGATTGCCGCCTGAAGTCTGTCAACACCCGCAAGAAGTCTGTCGGTCTGAACTGCAACCTTGTTGAATATCATCGCCGTTGCATTTGATCTTACCATTGAAAGATCCTTCTGGTATTCAAAAGCAGCCGGTAAAATATCCTTAAGAACCATATCCTTCATTGTGAGAGCTTCAATCTTAATCTGCTTCTTGTATGTTTCAAGCAGAATCTCGCATCTCGAAACAACCTCTTCCTCTGTAAAAATCTTATGCTTTACAAAGAGGTCAATGCTTGACTGTGCCGCATAATACGGAATGGCCTCTGCTGATGTTCTGAGATTGAGAAGTCCTCTCTCCTCTGCCTCTGCGATCCATTCCTGTGAATAGTTGTTTCCATTGAAGATAATATGGCCGTGCTTTTCAACTGCATGTCTTACAATATCGGAAACCGTTGCGCCCTCTTTGAGCTTTTTGATGATTCCGTCAAGCTTATCAGCCACGGCTGTGTTTATTACAGTGTTGAGTTCTGCGATTGAATCAGAAGAACCCGGCATACGGAATTCAAACTTATTACCCGTAAAAGCAATAGGAGATGTTCTGTTTCTGTCTGCGTTGTCCTTCTTGAAATCAGGAAGCACATGAACACCTGTCTTCATTCTGCTTGTTTCGGACTCGTATTTCTCTCCGTTTGCAACGGCCTCAAGAACTGCAGACATATCGTCACCGATAAACATCGAAATGATTGCCGGAGGTGCTTCGTCCGCACCGAGTCTGTGGTCATTTCCCGCACTTGAAATGCAGGCTCTGATTAAACCCTGATGGTCATCAACCGCGCCGATAACAGCTGCGAGCATTACTAAAAACTCGTTGTTATGCTCAGGCTTTTTACCGGGCTTTAAAAGATTGATGCCTGTGTTTGTCTGGAGTGACCAGTTGTTGTGTTTACCGCTTCCGTTTACTCCGGCAAAGGGCTTCTCGTGAAGGAGACATGCAAGACCGAGGCGGTCAGCAACTTTCTTCATTATTTCCATTGTAAGCTGGTTCTGGTCTGCTGCGGTATTTGCAGATACAAACAAAGGTGCCATCTCATGCTGAGAAGGAGCAACCTCATTGTGTTCTGTTTTTGAAACGATGCCCAGCTTCCAAAGTTCGTTGTTGAGTTCTTCCATGAACTCCATTACTCTTGGCTTGATTGCACCGAAGTAGTGGTCGTCAAGTTCCTGTCCCTTCGGAGGAGGCGCACCGAACAATGTGCGACCCGTGAGAATTAAATCTTCTCTCTCGTTAAAAAGTTCTTTATCAATAAGGAAATATTCCTGCTCTGCACCGACGGTTGCTTTTACCGTTGTAACATCATTGTGTCCGAAGAAGTGCATGAGTTCCGTTGCCTTCTCGTTGATTACTTCCATTGAACGCAGGAGTGGTGTTTTCTTGTCAAGAATCTGTCCCGAGTATGAATAAAAAGCTGTGGGTATGCAAAGAGCATCGTCTTTTACAAAAGCGTATGATGTCGGATCCCATGCGGTGTATCCGCGAGCTTCGAATGTTGCACGAAGTCCGCCTGAAGGGAAGCTTGATGCATCAGGCTCGCCCTTTATGAGAGCCTTTCCCGAGAAGTCCATTATCACGCTGCCGTCTGCAACAGGAGTGATAAAGCTGTCATGCTTTTCGGCTGTAACACCTGTCATAGGCTGGAACCAGTGTGTGTAGTGAGTGGCACCCTTTTCGATGGCCCAATCCTTCATTGCATCAGCAACTGCGTTTGCCACCTCGATATCAAGGTCCTTTCCCTCTTCGATTGTATTATGTAATGATTCATATACATCCTTCGGCAGTCTTGCTTTCATCTGAGCATCGCCGAATACCATGCTTCCGAATAATTCCGGTACGTTTATCATAAATTCTCTCCGTTTTCTTAAATATGATTAGTATGCAATATCAACATACTGTCCGTCTTCTGCTGCAAGAGCGGCACGGATTCCGGAAAGTGTCAAAAGCTTTTCTTTTACCTGCTCAACATTTAAGAGAGCGGTGTTGTTTGAATTAAATTCTGAAAGTTCTGTTCTGAGCTGGTTGCCGTCGCTGAAATACTTATCATAGTTAAGGTCTCTCTTGTCGGCAGGCACTCTGAAGAAGTTACCCATATCAATTGCATGGAAGCACTCTTCGTTTGTAAGAAGTGTCTCATAAAGCTTTTCGCCGTGACGAATACCGATTACCTTGATTCCTTCTTTTCCGCCGAAGAGCTCATTAACAGCCTGTGCGAGAACTTCGATTGTGCAGGCAGGTGCCTTCTGAACCATGATGTCTCCGCTTTCTCCGTGTTCAAAAGCAAACATAACAAGATCAACAGCTTCTTCAAGGCTCATGATAAATCTTGTCATTGAAGGCTCCGTTACCGTAAGAGGCTTGCCCTGTCTTATCTGGTCAATAAAGAGCGGGATAACCGATCCCCTTGAACACATTACATTGCCGTATCTTGTACAGCAGATAGTTGTCTTTGAAGGATCAACTGTTCTTGACTTTGCAATGATAACCTTTTCCATCATTGCCTTTGATGTGCCCATTGCGTTAATCGGATATGCAGCCTTGTCTGTTGAAAGACAGATAACCTTTTTAACGCCTGCCTCGATTGCTGCGGTAAGAACATTGTCCGTTCCGATTACGTTTGTTTTTACAGCTTCAAGCGGGAAGAACTCGCAGGAAGGAACCTGCTTTAATGCTGCAGCATGGAATATGTAGTCAACACCGTGCATTGCATTTTTAACGCTCTGTAAATCTCTTACGTCGCCGATGTAATACTTGATTTTGTCATTCTTGTAAAAATGACGCATGTCATCCTGTTTCTTTTCGTCTCTTGAAAAGATTCTGATTTCCTTAAGTCCGGAATCAAGGAATCCTCTCAGTACGGCATTACCGAATGAACCGGTTCCGCCTGTTATCATTAATGTCTTACCCTCAAACATTTCGTACATCTTTCCGTTCTCCTTTGTTGAAATTAAATGTTTTTTATATATATTGTCTGAGTCTCTCCGCTTCCGAAAACGGTAAAACCCTTTTTCTCATAAAACTTTCTCGCAGCGTCATTGTCTGAATTCACATAGAGAATCATTTTGCTGATTGGGCTCTTTGCCTTCTGCTTTGACAGCTCCGTTATTCTGTCAACAAGCTCTGAAGAAACTCCTTTTCCTCTGTAATCCGCGTCAACGCAAATTGACAGCAGATCTACGTCCATGATTTTTCTTTCCTCTCCCTCGGGAGATTTTTTCTTCGGCATTATTTTTGCCCAGCATCTTGTGATTGCATCCTTGTCAAACTTCAGACAAAGCTTCAAAAGTCTCTTTGAAAGAGCGCCTTTGTTTTTGCTTTCAAACTGAGCTCTCGCATCACAGCCTTTGTAGTAGCAAAGACAGAGACCGATGATTCCGCCGTTTTCTTTTTTCTCATCATCGAAGGCAAGCACAAACGGCTGTTCCTGACTTAAGTATTCACCGTAATATTTGCTGAGCAGACCCGTACCGAGTTTTGTCAGGAAATATTCGCTGAAACATTGCTTATGAAGGGCAGCGACATTTTCCATATCCTTTTGCTCTGCTTCACGATAATATATCATTCTTCAATGCCTCCGTTTTTTTCTCACACATTCCCAGGACTGAGAAAACAGTAAGGAACATGGTTTTAATGTCATTTAAAATCGAGAAATGTTTAATTTCCCAGAAGCAGCACTTCATCTTTTGAGGAAGAACAATTTCAACATATGCTTTGTCTGTGTCCTCCTCACCCTTCATAAGCTCACGCTCATCCTTGAAGAGTATGCTGGCAATGCATGTGATGCCTGCAGGCATTAAAAGTGTTGCCTTCATTTCATCTGTATACACATCAACAAACTTAGGTGCTTCAGGTCTTGTACCCACAAAAGTCATTTTACCGCGAAGAACGTCGATAAGCTGGGGGAGCTCATCAAGACGGAGGTCACGAATCTTTTTACCGACTTTGGTAATACGATTGTCGTTGTCGCGTGTAATCGCCGGGCCGCCTGCATTGTGGGTCATTGTTCTGAATTTGAAAATTCTGAAGGACTCACCGTATGTTGTGATTCTTTCCTGTCGGAAGAACACCGGTCCAGGAGTATCAAGCTTAATCATTATCGCAAGCACCAGCATTACGGGAGATAAAAGAAGAAGCATAATAAAAGAAACAACAATGTCGAATGTTCTTTTGAGAACAAGAGACACAGTCTGTTTTTTCAGCTTTTCATAATATGGTCTCACTGCGTCGTTTTTCATTGACTCAGGGAGCTTATCCCACTTGCGAAGTACCATCTTTTCCCCTCTGTGTACTATATGTATACATACGGAATTATTATATAACTATTCAGGTGGTTTGTCATCATTTCATTACTTCTTTTTATTGACAAGAAAATGTGCTTAGAATATAATAACTTTTGCTGTGCGGGCCATTAGCTCAGTTGGTTAGAGCAACCGGCTCATAACCGGTCGGTCCTGGGTTCAAGTCCCCGATGGCCCACCAATCCGCGAAGGCAGACGTTTTTTGTCTGCCTTATTTTTTATTCATACAAACTGTCTTTCCCTGTAAAAATGTGATATATGCTTAATATATTATTGGTCGGCAAGCTTCACGTCTTCGAAATGTTTTGGTAAATATAAAAATCCGGGGCAGCTGTTTGTCTGTCCCGGATTTTTTAGCTTAAATCAAATGATTATCAGTCCATATAATCTTCAAGTTTTTTACGACGGCTTGGCTGACGAAGCTTTCTCAAAGCCTTAGCCTCAATCTGTCTGATACGCTCTCTTGTCACGTCGAATTCTTTGCCTACTTCTTCAAGAGTTCTTGATCTTCCGTCGATAAGACCGAATCTTAACTGAAGAACCTTCTGTTCTCTCGGTGTGAGAGTTTCAAGTACTTCTGCAATCTGTTCTTTAAGAAGTGTATATGCTGCTCTTTCTGAAGGAGCCGGAGCATCCTCGTCAGGAATGAAGTCGCCCAGGTGGCTGTCTTCCTCTTCGCCGATAGGAGTTTCAAGTGAAACAGGCTCCTGTGAAATCTTCATGATTTCACGAACTCTCTCAACTGAGATGTTCATTGCTTCTGCAATTTCTTCCGGAAGAGGATCTCTTCCCTTTTCCTGAATGAGCTGACGTGAAACTCTGATAAGTTTGTTAATGGTCTCAACCATATGAACAGGAATTCTGATAGTTCTTGCCTGGTCAGCAATGGCTCTTGTGATAGCCTGACGAATCCACCATGTTGCATATGTACTGAACTTGTATCCCTTTCGGTAGTCAAACTTTTCAACAGCTTTTATAAGACCGAGGTTACCCTCCTGAATTAAATCAAGGAACTGCATTCCTCTTCCCACATAACGCTTTGCGATACTTACTACAAGACGAAGGTTTGCGGCACTGAGCTGATTCTTTGCATCGTTGTCGCCCTTTTCAATTCTCTTTGCAAGCTTAACTTCTTCTGTTGCATTAAGAAGCGGAACCTTACCGATTTCCTTGAGGTACATTCTGACATGGTCTTCAAGACCGATACCGTCAGGCGCACCGATTAAATCCTCAGTATCATCAATGCGGTCGTTCTCATCCACAATATTGATGTCAAAACGTTCTGCTGCGATATAAATCTTTTCGCCGACCTCCGGATCAGCATCAACCTTTTCCATTGCCGCATTGATTTCTTCAACAGTAAGCGATCCTTTTGCCTTACCCTTTGCAATAAGACTGCTGATCATATTCTGAACCGCTACAGGAAGCTTCTCATCACTGTGAATGTCATCTTCGCTTGGCTTTTCTTTTTCAATATCCTCGTACTGGTCGATGTCAAAGTTCTTTACTTCATCTTCCAGTTCTTCTGTATCAAGTCCTTCTTCATCATCGAGGGACTCGTTCATGTCTTCATCAAAATCCTCCGGTTCCGGAGTATCAAACTCATCTTCCTCTGTTAATTCCTCTGCTAATTCCTCTGTTTCGATTTCCTCAACAGGCTCCTCAACAACGGCTTTTGATTTCTTCTCTTTTTTCTCTTCTTTTTTCGGAGTCTCCTTCTTTGCAGGCTTCTCTTTCTTAGGAGCTTCTTTTTTTGCTGGTGCTGTCTTCTTTGGTGCTTCCTTCTTTACAGGAGCTGTTTTCTTTGCAGGTGCTTCTTTCTTTGCAGGTGTTGCCTTCTTTGCAGGTGCTTCTTTCTTTGCAGGTGTTGCCTTCTTTGCAGGTGCTTCTTTCTTTGCAGGAGCTGTTTTCTTTGCAGGGGCTGTCTTCTTTGCAGGAGTTGCCTTCTTTGCAGGAGTTGCCTTCTTTGCTGGAGCTTCCTTCTTTGCAGGTGTAGCCTTCTTTGCAGGTGCTGTCTTCTTTGCAGGGGCTGTCTTCTTTGCGGGAGCTGCCTTCTTTACAGGAGCTGCCTTCTTTACAGGAGCTGCCTTCTTTACAGGAGCTGCCTTCTTTGCAGGTGCTTCCTTCTTTGCAGGAGTTGCTTTCTTTGCAGGTGTTGCTTTCTTTGCAGGTGTTGCCTTCTTTGCAGGAGTTGCCTTCTTTGCAGGAGTTGCCTTCTTTGCAGGAGTTGCCTTCTTTGCGGGTGCTGCCTTCTTTGCAGGTGTTGCTTTCTTTGCAGGAGCATCCTTCTTTGCAGGTGTTGCTTTCTTTGCAGGAGCATCCTTCTTTGCAGGTGCTGCTTTCTTTGCAGGTGTTGTTTTCTTTGTTGCCATATATCTTTCCTCTTTTCTGAATGGTTTTACTGTATAAATTGATTTACAATTCAATATACACCGCGGACACGCAAAAACCCTTGTTAATATAAAAAATTTTTTTACATTATATTCTCGTGCTGTTCCGTTTTAGTCTCAACAACTTAAACTGCATAAAAAAAGAAAAGGCCCAGAAATTCTGAACCTTAATCTTTATAAATAAAAGTTTGCTCTTACTTCTTAGCTGCTTTTTTAGCAGGAGCTTTTTTAGCCGGTGCTTTTTTAGCTGGAGCTTTTTTTGCAGGAGCTTTTTTAGCTGGAGCCTTTTTAGCTGGTGCTTCCTTCTTTGCAGGTGCCTTTTTAGCCGGAGCCTTTTTAGCTGGTGCTTCCTTCTTTGCAGGTGCCTTTTTAGCCGGAGCTTTTTTAGCCGGAGCTTCCTTCTTTGCAGGTGCCTTTTTAGCCGGAGCTTTTTTAGCCGGAGCTTCCTTCTTTGCAGGAGCCTTTTTAGCCGGAGCTTTTTTAGCCGGAGCTTCCTTCTTTGCAGGAGCCTTTT
>CAMFNB010000036.1 GCA_945965275.1 uncultured Clostridia bacterium
TCAATATTTACAACAAGGCAGCTACTGCAGCACAGGTTAAAGCATTGTATGATGCGGTAAAACCTGTTGCAACTCCCACACCTGCACCGACAGCGACACCTACTCCGGTGCCGACACCTACACCTGTTCCGACACCGAAACCCACAGCAGCTCCGACACCTGCTCCGGGAGAGAAAGTTATGAGGTACCTTTCGGTTAATCATAAATCTGACAAGATCAGATACTACTTAGGTGAACCGTTTGATCCTACAGGACTTGTTCTTAATGTATTCTACACAGACGGAACAAGAGAAGCTTTCTCTTATACAGAACTTGAAGGCCTTGAGATGACAGAGCCTGATATCAACCTTACGGGCGGACAGTCAGTTTATGTTACATACAACGGCTTCCAGACAAAGTTCTCGATTGTGTACGGCGGACGTGCCGATGTAAGAGGACTTAAGATTGCAAAGAAACCTACGAAGCTGTACTACAAACAGGGTGAGAGATTTGACCCGACAGGTGCGGTAATCAACGCAGTTGCCCAGGATCTTTCAGTTGTATTTGAAGTACCGCTTGATGAACTTACTTTCACATCATTCAAAAATGATGAAGCGGCACTTGTTGCAGTAAGAGTATTCTACATGGACTACTATGACACAAGCTTCTCTGTAAGAGTAACAGATGAAAAACTTGTATCGGGAATTACCGCCACAAAGCCCACAAAGGTTTCATACAAAGTAGGTGAAAGCTTTGACATGACAGGCATGGTGGTAACAGCAAAATACTATGATGCAACAACAGCGGTTGTAAGCAACTCAAAGGTAACCATATCCGGCTTTGACAGCACGACACCGGGTGTTAAAACGATTACTGTCACATACGAGGGCAAGTCAACAGCATTCAGTATTAAGGTATCTTAATTTTACCGATTTAAGGGGCTCTTATTGAGCCCCTTTTTTAATTGTAAAAAATACTTTTTGTGCTATACTTATGTGCGGAGTGAAAATACAATGATGAATAAACTTGGCATAACAATTGCAGGAAACATAATAGTGGATGTTGTAAAGAATATCGACTGCTATCCCAAAATCGGTATGCTTTCAAATATAGAATCCGTTTCAAAGGCTGTAGGAGGATGCGTTCCCAATACAGCTATTAATTTTACCAAAATTGACAACGAAGTTCCCGTGAAGGTTATAGGTAAAGTCGGAAATGATGATTACGGCAGATATGTCACAGGCAGAATGAACGACTTCGGTATTGACACTTCAATGGTGAAAATTTCTTCAAAAGAGCCCACAAGTTTCAGCGATGTGATGAATCTTCCTTCAGGAGAGAGAACCTTCTTTCATGCAAGGGGAGCAAATGCGGAATTCTCTCCCCAGGATATCGATTTGGACAAACTTTCATGTGATATTTTTCATATCGGATACATTCTTTTACTGGATTCTTTTGATAAAGAAGAAAAAGAATACGGCACGGCGATGGCCGGTCTTCTTAAACAGGTCCAGGAAAGAGGAATCAAAACATCAGTGGATATTGTTTCTGACAGTTCTGCGGACTACCAAAAAACCATTGTACCCGCACTGAAATACTGTAATTACGCGATAGTGAACGAAATAGAAAGCTGTACTACCTTCAATCTTGAACCACGGGATGATGACGGAAAACTCCTGATTAACAACATACATCTTGCTATGTCCAAAATGGCTGAATGCGGAGTAAAAGACAAAGTGATAGTCCACAGTAAGGAAGCCGGATTTATTCTTGATGTTAGGTCAGGAAACTTTATCACGGTTCCATCAATTGATATTCCTAAGGAAATGATTAAAGGCAAGGTAGGTGCAGGAGACTCTTACTGTGCAGGCTGTCTTTACGGATTATACAACGGATATTCAGACAGAGAAATTTTGGAATTTGCATCAGCTGCTGCAATCTGTAATCTGTTTGCCGAGAATTCAATTGACGGAATGCTTAAGAAAAGTGAAATAGAAAAAATACCTGAAAAATACGGGAGGTTCTCATTATGAAAAGAACAGTTTATGAGACACAAGCGAAGAAAACACTTGAGTATTTTGAAAAGGCACACATAGTTTTGACTGATGAGGAAAAGGCTTCAATTGAAGTCTCGGATTTCGGGCTCAATGATGTCGAAAATATAGGACTTCAGTTAGTTGTTTATGTAAATACAGACAAGGTTTGCGCAAAAGAAATGGTTCTTTTCCCGGGACAGACATGTCCTGAACACAGACATATTCCTTCCTACGGAATGCCCGGTAAGGAAGAAACCTTCAGATGCAGATACGGCGAAGCCTACCTCTATGTTGAAGGTGACGGTAAAAAGGAAGATATAAAAGCAAAAATTCAGGATACAACACTTACAGTATTTCATGAAGTTATACTGAAGGCCGGAGAACAATATACAATTCTTCCGGGAACACAGCACTGGTTCCAGGGCGGACCTGACGGTGCAATTGTTTCAGAGTTCTCAACTCACAGTACAGATGAAACAGACATATTTATTGATGAAAGAATTTCAAGAATTCCGGTTGTGGAGGATTAATAATGTTAGTAAATTTAATTGACGTACTAAAAAAAGCACAGGAAGGTCATTACGCAGTAGGTCTTTTCAATGCTACTGATTCAGATATGCTTGAAGCAACAATCTCAGCTGCGGAAGAAATCAACTCACCGATAATAATCGGAACGGCAGAAGTGCTTCTTCCTTACGGAGAACTAAGGCTCATTGCTCCCGGAATGATTGCGGCAGCAAAGAGAGCAAAAGTTCCGGTTGTTGTTCACTACGACCACGGACTTACTTTTGAAAGATGCATGGAAGCTCTCAAACTCGGATTCACAAGTATCATGTTTGACGGATCTGCAAATGATGAAGCATCAAATATTGCAGAGACCCGTGAAATGGTAAGAATAGCTCATGCAATGGGTGCTTCCGTTGAAGGGGAAATCGGTCATGTCGGCGATGCGGCAGCAGGAGACAATAAGGCTTCAGACAGATACACAACTGTTAAGGAAGCAACAGATTTCTTAGAGGCAACCGGCGTTGATGCGCTTGCAATTGCCATCGGCACTGCACACGGTGCATACAAAGAGAAACCGTGCCTGGATTTTGAAAGACTCGCAGAAATCAGAAAGGCTGTTGACACTCCTCTTGTCCTTCACGGAGGAAGCGGACTTGCAGATGATGATTTTTCAAACGCAATCAGGAACGGTATTGCAAAGGTGAACATTTTTACAGATCTTTGCGTTGCAGGCGATGCCGCAATGAAGGAAAGCGCAGAGAAGGGAATCGGCTACCTTGAAGCACGCAATGCAAAGGTTGCGGCTATTAAAGAGGCTGTAAAAAACAAAATTAGATTATTCGGTTCCGTAAATAAGGGTTAAAAAGTTGTATTTATTTTTATTGGCATTTTGGTTTTTGCTTAACGGCAAATTCACAATTGAACTCTGTATATTCGGCATAGCATTGACAGCTGCAATGGCTGTTTTAATGTATGCTTTGTTTCAATACACTCCTAAAACAGAAGTCAAGGTTCTTTCCAAGGTGCCCTTGTTTGTCTGCTATGTTTTCGTACTCATTTGGGAAATCGTAAAAGCAAACATTGGAATGACAGGATATATTCTGAATAAGAACAAGCCCGCAGACCCGACTCTTGTCACGTTCGAGTCCGGACTTAAAACAAAATTCGGTGTGTTTATCCTTGCAAATTCGATAACACTTACCCCTGGAACAATTACTGTAAAAACAGACGGCAGCAGGCTTACGGTTCACTGTCTTACACGTTCTATGCTTGACACAAGCGATAACGGAACATTTATTAAATGGATTAAAAGACTGGAGGGCACAAAATGAAACTTTCTTTGATTGTTGCTCTCATACTTCTGGCTTTCGGAATTCTTTTTGCACTTGTCTGTGCGATAAAAGGTCCGCGTATTGCCGACAGAATTATGGCTGCAAATATGATAGGCAGCTTTACGATTGCCGCAATTTCAATTCTTGCTGTGGGAATGCATGAAAACTGGCTGCTTGATGTCAGCCTTATTTATTGCATGATCAGCTTCCTGGCAGTTGTTGTGCTTACCAAAATTCACATTGTTGAAAAAGACGAGCTTAAGGAAGAGGAGGAAAACCGAGATGAGTTTAAATGAAATCATTGCAACCGTACTTATCGGTTTCGGACTCCTGTTCATGGCAATCGGAATAATCGGTGTTTACAGATTTAAGTTTGTAATAAACAGAATGCATTGTGCTGCAATAATTGATACCTTCGGACTTGGCTTTGTGCTTGCGGGACTTATGGTTTGGTCCGGCAGTTTTGACTACATTCCGAAACTGGTTGCAATTGCCGCAATAATGTGCGTCGGAAGCCCGATTGCTTCCCATCTTGTAACACGACTTGAAACAGTTACTGATAAAACAGCAAACGAACATATGAAGAGGGAGGATGAAACAAATGGAAATATTTGAATGTACCCTTCTGATTCTCCTGGTTGTAGGCGCAATAGCAACGGTATCAAGCAAAAATCTGATGATATCAATGATTATATTTATGGCATACAGTGTCGTGATGTCAGTAATATGGATTATATTAAAAGCACCGGATCTTTCTGTTACAGAGGCAGCGGTGGGAGCAGGAATATCAAGCATACTTATGTTTATGACAATAAGGAAGCTCAGAGACATAAAGAAGGAAAAGAATGAAGAAAAGCATTAAGGACTGGTTTTCAGAGTGGGACGAGGATAAGATAAATCTTACTGAACTCACTGCAAATCAGGGAAATGAAAACTTGATAAAAGAAGAAAAGAAAGAGCACAACATAAGCGAATTGGTTGAACTCAAACAGAAGGAGCTCAGTCGTGCCGGTAAAATATATCCGGTACTTGCGGCACTGCTTTGTGTTGTAATCATATACTTTATGCTCATGACAGTTTCAGGACTTCCGAAATTCGGACAGGCCGACAACCCGACAAATAACGAAGTGGTTGAAAGATATGTTGAAAAGGGCATGGAAGAAACGGGAGCGGTCAATGTGGTTGCAGGTGTTATCCTTGACTACAGAGCTTTTGACACGCTTGGCGAAAGCCATGTGCTTTTTACCGCGGTAATTGCAGTGTTCACACTTTTGCTTGCCGATAAGGAAGAAAAAGAAACAATTGAAGAAGGACAAATAATGAAGCAGGACAATATTCTTCGCAATACTGCGATTTTCATTGTCCCTCTTACGGTTCTTTTCGGTATATACGTAATTCTGAACGGTCACTTGGGACCGGGCGGAGGCTTCTCCGGCGGTGCAATCATCGGTGCGGCGTTTATAATTTATGCCATGGCCTTCGGTTTTTCGGGAATTGAAAAATTCCTGACGCTTAAAACATTCAGAATAATCGTGCTTTGTGCATTGCTTTTTTACAGCGGTGCAAAGTGCTATTCATTCTTCTGCGGTGCAAACGAACTTCATTCGATTTTCGGACCGGGAACTCCCGGAATGATCCTGTCATCAGGTCTCATTCTTCCACTTAATATTGCGGTAGGCATTGTTGTCGCCTGCACCATGTACGGTTTCTATTCAATTTTTAAGAGAGGACGAATCTGATGCTTGAATTTATCTGGACAAACAGAATACAGTGTGTATCGGTAATTCTTTTCGCAATCGGATTTTCGACGCTTCTTCTGCACAGAAACCTGATGAAGAAAATTATCGGCCTAAATATCATGGATACAGCGACATATCTTTTCCTTACATCAATCGGAATGATAGAGGGCAGGCTTGCTCCGATTATACAAAACGGCGATACGGATGTTTCAAAATACGTAAATCCGCTTCCTGCCGGTCTTGTGCTTACGGGTATCGTTGTTTCCGTTTCCGTAACAGCCGTTATGCTTGCACTGACAATAAGGCTGTATAAGAGTTACCATACATTAAATCTGGATGAGATTTATCTTAAGGCACAGGAAGAACAGGAGGAAGAACCATGAGCTTCACTGTTAACTTTCCTCTGTTTATGATTGTCCTTTCCCTTATGAGTGCCGCAGTGTCATCCGTGCTGCCGGGAAAAGTCGCAAGAGTTATCACACTTTGCCTCAATGCAGTTGTATGCACCGCATCGTCAATACTTACGGTGTACCTTTATGCTGAGGGTCCCGTATTCTACAAGATGGGACATTTCCCAAGCCCGTGGGGAAACGAACTTAAGCTTACATATCTTGGAAGCTTATTTGCGGCTATCTTTGCAACAGTTATGTTTCTGTGTGTACTCGGCGGTAAAAAGCACATAAATTTGGATATAGAAGCAAAGAAGCAGAACTTCTACTACATAATGATTGACCTGATTCAGGCAGCTCTTTTGGTATTCTGCTTTACAAATGATATTTTTACAGGCTATGTGTTCATAGAAATCTGTACGATTGCATCCTGCGGAATTCTTATGATAAGTCAGATCGGCAGAACAACGCTTGCCGCAGTGAGATATATGATATTTTCACTTGTGGGTTCAGGTCTTTTCCTGCTGGGCGTTGTTGTGCTGTATAACATAACAGGCCATCTCCTCATGCCTCAGCTCAGGGAAACCGTGGAAGCTCTCTGGCAGAGCGGAGAATACAGGATGCCGCTTATATCATCACTTTGTCTGATTGTTTCGGGTCTTGCAATTAAGAGCGGATTGTTCCCGTTCCAGTTCTGGATGCCGGACACTTACGGATATGCAACACCTGCATCATCGGGTATCCTTTCCGGTCTTGTTTCAAAGGGATATATATTCTTCCTGATAAAGATAATTCTTGATGTTTACGGAAGTGACATGTTCTATTCCAGCGGTATGAACAATGTTCTGTTCGCTCTGGGCGTAATCGGTATAGTTACGGGCTCAGGCTTTGCAATTGCGGAGAATAACATATTCAGAATGATTGCACAGTCATCTGCCGCACAAATCGGATATATTTATATGGGCATAGGCATATCGCCGACATTGGGAATAGTCGCAGCGCTTTTCCACATAATCACCCATGCGATTACAAAGCCCTCACTTTTCCTTTCTGCCTCTGCTTTGTCGGATTCGGCAAACGGATACAAAAAGTTCAGAAATCTTCAGGGAGTTGCAAAGGACAACAAGCCTGCAGGCATATTCTTTACCATCGGAGCATTCTCAATGATAGGCATACCTTTCACGATGGGATTTGTTTCGAAATATTTGTTTGCAACTGCCGGTCTTGGTGAAGGCTCCGGCTTTAAAGCATATACAACAATCATTGTTCTCGCTGTCAGCACAATTCTGAATACTCTGTATTTTGCAAGAACTGTTATAAGAATTTACAGCAAGCCGACCGGTGAGAACAGAATAAAATTAACAGTCAGGAATCAAAAACCGTATGTTACGGCTTCCGTAATGTTCGCAATTATAAATATCGGAACAAGCCTTGCGGCAAGTCCGATTTTTTATCTGATAGAAAGAGGTGTCAGCCGGTTATGACAGCAGCAATTCTTTTACTGCCGATAGTTGCGGGATTGTTACTCCCGATGTTGAAAATAAAAAACAGGACGGTTAAGCTTTCAATCATATTTGCAGTTTTGCTGATTGAGGCAGGCCTTTGCACGATTGTTTCTGTAAAAGGTTTTGAACCGTTTACTTTGTTATCGATGACAGAAACTCTGAAAATAGGTTTTGCCGTTGACAGAATTTCAAAAATTTTCATGACAATTGCGGCATACGGATTCCTTCTTGTCGGAACATTTGCTTTTAGGTACATGAAACACAGTAAAAACGAAGACCTGTTCTTTTGCTTCTTCCTTGTAACAGAAGCAGCTCTTATGGGAATGGATATTTCTGCAAATCTGATAACGATGTATCTGTTCTTCGAAATGATTACACTTTTATCAATGCCTCTTGTTCTTCATGACAGAACAAAAGAATCAATCCATGCGGCACTTAAATATTTGTTTTATTCAGTTGCCGGTGCATTCCTTGCGTTGTTCTGCATTTTTGTACTTGCACAGAATGCTTCGACACTTGACTTTGTCGCAGGCGGTTCTGTAAAAACAGCATCGCCGCTTGTGTTAATTGCAACATTCTTAGGCGTTGTCGGTTTCGGCGCCAAGGCCGGTATGTATCCGCTTCATGCATGGCTTCCGACAGCCCATCCTGTTGCCCCTGCACCTGCATCGGCTGTTCTTTCTGCCATTATTGCGAAAGCCGGAGCTCTTGCAATAATAAGAATCATTTTCTATTCAGCAGGAGCAGAAGTCTTAAGAGGAACCTGGGTACAAATGACGTGGATCGGTCTTGCTCTTTTGACAGTATTTATGGGATCCATGATGGCATACAGAGAAAAGGTGTTCAAAAAGAGACTGGCATATTCATCTGTCAGTCAGATTTCATATGCACTCCTCGGATTATTCATAATGAATCCGACTGCTGTTACCGGCGGTGTCGCACATATTATTTTCCACGCTTGCATTAAATCCTGTCTGTTCGTAGTGGCAGGCTCATATATCTTCAATACGGGAAATGAAAAGGTTGATGATTTTAACGGAATAGGTAAGGCAATGCCTGTTACAACATGGGCATACACATTTGCCTCTCTTGCTCTTATCGGTATTCCTCCGGCATCAGGTTTTATTTCAAAGTGGTATCTTGCCACGGGTTCACTTGATTCAGGTATAACGGTTTACTCATGGCTTGCTCCTGTGGTGCTCATTATTTCCGCACTCCTTACAGCAGGTTATCTTTTACCGATTACCATCAACGGATTCTTCCCGAAGAAAGACAAACCTTTGGTTGAAAAGAATAATGAGGGCGGAGCAATCATGATGATTCCGATTGTGATTCTGTCTCTCGGCACATTGCTGATGGGTATATTCAGCACACCGATTATTAAATACATTTCAGAAATTGCGGAGATTATTGCAAAGTAAATGAGTCCGGTTCTTCTTTTAATTTCAATATTAATTCCGGTCGTGTTCGGCGCACTTATGATGCTCATTCGTTTTAAGAAAACGGAGCCCATGAGAATATATGTGCTTGCCGTGACGATGGCTGCCGCAATTCTTGCATGGACTGCGATTGTTTCACCAGGCGACGGAAGTATAAGTCTGTTTGAGCTGGGAGAAGGATTCTCTTTTGTATTGAGGTTTGACGGACTCGGTAAGTTCTTTGCCGGTATCGTTGCAACACTTTGGCCGATGACTGTTCTTTATGCTTATGAATACATGAAGCATGACAAAAGACAAAATACATTCTTTGCTTTCTTCACCATGGCATTCGGAGCAACACTGGGCGTTACAATGGCGGGCAATATGTTCACCATGTACTGCTTCTATGAAATGCTCACACTTTCAACCGTTCCGCTGGTTATGCATAACATGGACAGAAAGTCCGTAAGAGCAGCAAAGACATATTTTGCATTCTCAATCGGAGGGGCGGCCTTTGCGTTTGCTTCAATGATGTATCTTATAAACAATCACGTAATCGGACTGTTTGCACCTTATGCACTTAAAGGTCATTTTGATGCTGCAACACAAATCTTTTTCCTTATGGGCTTCTTCGGCTTCGGTGTAAAAGCAGCGGTGTTCCCGCTTGATGCATGGCTTCCGAAGGCCGGCGTTGCGCCTACGCCTGTTACCGCTCTTCTTCATGCGGTGGCAGTCGTAAAATCGGGCGTGTTTGCAATTATAAGACTTACGTATTATGCGTTTAACGTGAGAACACTGAACGGTTCATGGGCACAGACAGTTGCTCTTTGTTTTGTATGCTTCACGATAGTATACGGTTCTGCGAGGGCCCTTAAAGAAAATCATTTCAAACGAAGACTTGCGTATTCAACTGTTGCAAATCTGTCGTATATTCTTTTCGGTGTAATGCTTCTCACGGAAGCAGGACTTCAGGCGGGACTTCTGCATATGGCATTCCATGCCGAAATAAAGATTTTGGCATTCTTCTGTGCAGGTGCATTTATCCATATGTCCGGAAAAGAATATGTTACGGACCTTAACGGCATCGGTAAAAAAATGCCGGTGACATTTATTTGTTTCACTGTATCCGCATTTGCGCTTACCGGCATTCCGCCGTTCTCAGGTTTCGTCTCAAAATGGAATCTTCTTTCTGCGGCAGGGGAAGCCGGAACTCCGATGGCATACATCGGCGCAGCCGCCGTTTTGATATCAGCTCTTTTAACTGCGATGTATATGTTCACTGTGTGTACAAGAGCATGGTTCCCCGGCAAGACTGACAACACGGAAGCAATTGCCGGTGCAAAAGAAACAGGAATAAGAATGCTTATTCCCATGGTTATACTTGCGGTTGCTTTACTTGTGACAGGACTTTTTGCGGGACAAATCATGGACGCCATAAAAAGTTTTACAGGAGGTTTGACGATTTACAATGCTGCTTAATTTGAATTTTCAGATTGACGGTTTTCGTATTGTTTACGGAACGATAATCCTCCTGATGTGGGCATGCACATTGTTGTTCTCACCGGAGTATTTCAAACACCACGAAAACAAACTGAGATATTATATTTTTAACATAGTTACTCTTTTTGCCACACTGGGCGTGTTTATGGCAGGCGATTTTTACACGGCCTTTATATTTTTTGAAATTATGTCTTTCACTTCATATGTGTGGGTTATTCAGGAAGAAACACAGGAGGCACGCAAAGCAGCCGAAACATATCTGGGCGTTGCTGTAATCGGAGGCATGGTTGCTTTGATGGGACTGTTCCTCCTGCAACACGAGGTGGGAACGACAAACTTTGCACTTTTAAGAGAAGCTGCTGCGGCAGGAACTCTGAACATGAAAACAATGTATGTTGCGGGCGGTTGCATATTATTCGGATTCGGAGCAAAGGCCGGAATGTTCCCGCTTCACATATGGCTTCCGAAAGCACATCCCGTTGCGCCTGCACCGGCATCAGCACTTCTGTCAGGTATTCTGACAAAGTCCGGCATATTCGGTATTTTAGGAATCACATGCAATGTGTTTGCGGGAAATGAAGCATGGGCAACGGTAATTCTTGTTCTCGGTACAATAACGATGGTATGGGGTGCAATACTTGCACTCTTCAGCATAAATTTAAAGCGTACACTGGCATGCTCGTCAATGTCGCAAATCGGTTTCATTTTGATCGGCATCGGCATGATGACTTTACTCGGAGAAGAGGGAACTTTAGCTGCAAGAGGAACACTTCTTCACATGATGAACCATTCATTGTTTAAACTTGTGCTGTTCATTTGTGCAGGAGTGGTGTTTATGAACCTGCATGAACTCGACTTAAACAAAATCAGGGGCTTCGGAAGAAAGAAACCGTTTCTTATGTTCTCCTTCCTGATGGGTGCAATAGGAATAGGCGGCATTCCTCTCTGGAGCGGATATGTGAGCAAGACCCTTCTTCACGAGGGAATTGTCGAAGGCATTGCAGAGTACGGAAACATACTCAGAGTCGTTGAGTGGACTTTCCTTATTTCCGGAGGTATTACTCTTGCTTACATGACAAAGCTTTTTGTCTGTGTATTCATAGAAAAGAATCCGACAAGACAGGAAGAGTATGACGGTAAAAAGAAATATATGAACGTCGCAAACAGAATTGCGCTTTGCATCCCTGCGGTTATCATTCCCGTAATCGGTGCCCTTCCTGAACTGACAATGGATAAAATCGCTGATTTCGGCACTGATTTCATGCATTACGGAGTACCGGAAGAGAGTATAAACTATTTCTCACTTGAAAACCTCAAGGGAGCGGGAATTTCAATGGCTGTCGCCTTGTTTGTATATCTTGTTATCGTGAGAAAGATTCTCATGAAAAACGGAGAATATCTTGCGAGGGGAAATAAAAGGATTGACCTTGAAACAATGCTGTACAGACCCCTCATCCAGAGATGGCTGCCAAATGTTTTGGGAGCATTTGCAAAATTATTCGGAGAAAACGTAATTCTCACTCCTGTATGCAAAGCAATAAAGAGATTTGCGGAAATTGTTTCACATCTTTTCTCAGATTCCCTCGACGCGGTTATTCTGCTCCTCGGTAAAACCGTGTTCAAAACCGCACATGTTAAAACCGACGATAAGATTGCAGCTGACACCGCATACAAAATCGGTAAAAGAAAAGACATCAAAGAAATCAAAAACGGAAACGAAGAAGAGGGCGGACATGAGTATGCCGATCTCTTTTACCGTCGAAGAAAAACAATTAAGCACACAACAGGCCACATCATGGGCAGCCTCTCATTTGCGCTTCTCATGCTTTGCATTGCCCTTTGCGGAATACTTGTTTACATGCTGGTGATAAGATGATTGAAACAAAGGAAATAACGGTCAATATCGGTGTAAAAATGCCGAGAACATTCATGCACATATCAGATGCTCATGTGGCAATAGACAACGAAGCAAGGACGAAATTCTGGACTCCCGGTTCGGGAGTGCTTCCCAAGGATAGTTTCAGAGAACTTCTTGGTTACGCAGATGAAAGCAAACTCGATTGTGTTTTCTTAACAGGAGATGCAATCGATTACATGGACGACAAAAACATTGCGTTTCTTGAAAAGACTTTTACCGAAACAAAAACAGATATTCTTTATGCATACGGAAACCACGAAGGTTTATGTGAGACAGGAAAGTATTATTCCAAATACATAAATCTCATGGGTGACACACCTGATTTCATTGTTCGTGACTACGGAGATTTTCTTGTGGCGGCCGTTGACGATTCCGATGTCAGCGTCACACCCTCACAGGTTGAAAAGCTGAGGAATCTTTTAATCCGCGGACTCCCTGTGATTTTAATCATGCATATTCCTGTTTCAAACGAGGACATGACGCCCTGGATAGAAGAGCATTGGGGCGGAGACTTCAGAATAGGCAAAGACACAGACAACGAAAGCACAAAGGAATTCTGTAATCTCATTAAAAGCGAACCGCTGATAAAGGCTGTTTTTGCGGGTCATATACATTACGGACTTGAGGGCAGGCTGAACGAAAACGCAAACGAATACACAGTGGCACCGGCATTCCTGGAAGTGTGCAACATAATACACGTAATTTGATATATTTTTCTGCAGGTAATATAATTAAAGGACACGGTTTCGTGTTCTATTTTTGTTTTAAAGGAGCAGTAAAAAATGAGCGAAGAATGCACACATGACTGCAGCAGCTGCAGCGCAAATTGTTCAAGCCGCAATGAAATTCAAAAAGAACTTCCGCACGAGGGAAGCAAGATAAAAAAAGTTATCGGTGTAGTCAGCGGAAAAGGCGGCGTCGGCAAGTCTCTTGTAACAGGACTTCTTGCTGTTCAGCAGACACGTAAAGGTTACAAGACGGCAATACTTGACGCAGATATCACAGGACCGTCAATTCCGAAAATGTTCGGCCTTCACGAAAAGGCAACAGGTGATGAAAGCGGAATCAATCCCGTTGTTTCAAAAATGGGAACAAAGGTTATGTCAATTAACCTTCTCATTGAGAACGAAGAGGATCCGGTTGTATGGAGAGGACCTGTTATCGCAGGTGCGGTAAAACAGTTCTGGACAGATGTTCTTTGGGACGAGGTGGACTATATGTTCGTTGATATGCCTCCCGGAACAGGTGATGTTCCGCTTACTGTTTTCCAATCACTTCCGGTTGACGGAATCGTTATCGTAACTACACCTCAGGACCTCGTTTCAATGATTGTAAGCAAGGCTGTAAAAATGGCTGAACTCATGAATGTTCCGGTTCTCGGAATCGTTGAAAACATGAGCTATGTGAAATGTCCTGACTGCGGTAAAGAGATTTCTGTTTTCGGAGATTCACATGTTGACGAAGTATGTAACAAATACGGCTTAAGACTTCTCGGAAGAATTCCGATTGATCCGAAGCTTGCAGGAGCATGCGATAAGGGAATGATTGAACTTTCATCTGTTCCGGAATTCGATATTGAATGATTATGAAAACGAAAGCAGAGCTTGCAGAACAATATTTCAAAGAGGGATACAACTGTGCGCAGGCAACGGCCATGGCATTTGCGGAAGAGATGCATATGGACATAAAGGACGTTGCGCGCATGGCATCTTCCTTTGGCGGCGGAATGGGCAGACTTCGTGAAGTATGCGGAGCATGCAGTGCAATGTTCCTTGTTTACGGTGTTCTATGCGGATATGACGATCCGACGGATCCGGATGCAAAGATGAATCACTACAAGGACGTGCAGGCTTTGGGCAATGCATTTAAAGACAAATTCGGAAGCAGAGTATGCAAAGAAATTCTTGCAGGATACATGACTTATATTTCTGATGATCCTATACCCACAAAACGCGACGATGAATTTTACAAAACTCGTCCCTGTGTAAGATGCGTAGTGGCGGGAGCCCGGATTTTAAGCGACTTTCTGGCATCAAAACAGCACTGAAAAATTTTTTTAAAAAAATGAAAAAAAGGTGTTGACATTTAAAAACTGCCGCG
>CAMFNB010000037.1 GCA_945965275.1 uncultured Clostridia bacterium
AGTAGGCAACAGGATAATAAACCTTGTACCATGCGATTCGAATTGAAAGAATAACATAGGCAACGGCATGCGCCTTCGGGAACATGTATTTGATTTTTTTACAGGAATCAATATACCATTCCGGAACGTCGTGGGCACGCATGTCTGCCTCCCACTCTTCAGAAAGACCTTTGCCTTTTCGAACCGACTCCATGATTTTGAAGGATTTGCCTTTATCAAGTCCCTTGTTGATAAGATAGAGCATGATATCGTCACGACAACATATTGCCTGGTGAAGCGTACATGTGTTATTCAAAATCAAATCTCTTGCATTGCCTACCCACACGTCAGTACCGTGTGAAAGACCGGAAATACGGACAAGCTCTGAAATTGACTTCGGCATTGTTTCTTTAAGCATATTCATAACGAATCCCGTTCCGAACTCAGGAATGCCTAGGGTTCCGAAAGGTATGTCTATTTTAAGCTTTTCAGGGTCAAGATTCAGTGCCTCCGAAGAAGAGAACAAAGATATTACTCTGTCATCGTCAATTACCACATGGGTAAAATCAACCCCCGAGAACTCTCCCAGCATCTTGATAAGTTCAGGACCGTCGTGGCCGAGAATATCGAGCTTTAACAACGTGTCATGCAGGAAGTGGTAATCAAAGTGCGTTGTGATTGTGTCAGATGTAGCCTTGTCCGCCGGGTGCTGAACTGCAGAGAATTCCGTTATGTCATTTACCTTCGGTACAACGATAATACCGCCGGGATGCTGACCCGTCGTTCTTTTTACACCTACAAAACCTGAAGCAAGCCTGTTGATTTCGGCATTGGATGCCTTTTTACCGGTCTGCTCGAGGTATTTAAGAACATAGCCTCTTGCTGTCTTTTCCTGAATACCGCTTATGGTTCCGGCTCTGAACACATGGTCCTCGCCGAATATAACACCGGTGTATTTATGAGCATTGCTCTGGTCATTGGGGGCAAAGTTTAAGTCTATATCAGGAGTCTTGTCTCCGTTGAAGCCCAGGAATGTTTCAAACGGAATGTCAAATCCCTCGCGAACAAGCTGTGCGCCGCACTTCGGGCATGCCTTTCTCGGAAGGTCGTAACCACAGTCAAGACCTTCATTACCGTGCCACTCAAGATAACCGCACTCATGGCATACATAATGTGCCTCAAGAGAGTTAACTTCCGTGATGCCGGACATGAAAGCTGCAAGTGATGAACCTACACTGCCCCTGGAACCAACCGTGTATCCGTTCTTCGCGGAGTTCAAAACAAGCTTCTGAGCAATGATATACATAACCGAGTATCCGTTTGAAATGATACCGTTAAGTTCCTTTTCAAGTCGCTCCTCAACATTCGGCGGAAGAGGATCTCCGTAAAGCGCCTTTGCTTTTTCGTAGCAGCTGTTACGAAGAAGATCGTCAGAGCCTTCAATGACAGGAGTGTATGTTCCTTCCGGCACAGGTCTGATTTCTTCGATTTCGGCAGCAATTGCATTTGTATTGTCAATGACAAATTCTCTTGCTCTGTCTCCCAAATATTCGAACTCTGCCATCATCTCGTCAGTCGTTCTGTAATAAAGAGGAGCCTGCTCTTCTGCGTCCTTGTAGCCCTGGCCTGCCTGCATAACCTCTCTGTAGATTTCATCTTCTTTGTTCATAAAGTGAACGTCACAGGTTGCAACAACCTTTTTACCGAGTTTGTCTGCAAGCGCAATGATTTTTTTGTTGATATCCTCTATGTCTTTAATGCTTTCTATGTTGTGAATCTTTTCATCACGAACAAGATACATATCATTGGCAGTGGGCTGGATTTCAATATAGTCATAGAATGATGCAATCTTTTCAACCTCCTCGTCGCTCTTTTGCTGAACGAAAGCCTTGAAAAGCTCACCCTCTGAACATGCACTTCCTATAATCAAACCTTCCCGATGATTTTCGATTTCGAATTTAGGCATTCTCGGTCTCTTGTAGAAATAGTCAAGATTGGACTTTGATATAAGCTTGTAAAGGTTTCTCAGTCCGACCTCATTTTTAACGAGAATAATGCAGTGATAAGAAGGTGTTCCTTTGTTTTCTTCCTTCGTCTCATATTTTCTGTCCTGGTTTGTGAGATATGCCTCAATACCGTAAATGATTTTGAAATCAAGGTCCGGATTTGCTTTCTTTGCTGACTTTAGTTCGTTGAATGCCTGAGGATATGCCTGTACGACTCCGTGGTCTGTGATGGCAACGGCTTTGTGTCCCCAACGAATTGCAGTCTTAACCACCTCATCAGGTTTTGTGAGTGCATCAAGAGCTGACATGTTTGTATGCAGATGAAGCTCAACACGCTTTTCTTCAGCCTCGTCCATACGGGGCTGTTCCTTGTATGTTGAAACGCATCTTGTTTTGATTGTTGTCTCGTGGGAGAACTTATCAAGCTGAGCCTCTCCGTAAACCTTGAGGCACACTCCGCTCTTAACGCTGAATGTTTTCTGTACAAACGGGTCGTCGTCTTTCTCATAGAAAAACTTGATTGAAACTGAGTTTGTTCCGTCAGTAATGTCGCCTACTGCAAGCATGGAACCGCTTGAAAGCTCTTTTGTTTCAAAGTTGAAGAGTCTTCCCTTAACGGCAACATATCCTGAATCTCCGTCCACATCCTTAATCGGGATGATTGCTTCTTTTATTACTTTTCCGATGACAACACTGCATCCTTCCGGATCTTTCGGGAGCTCGGCACCCTCTTCCGGTGTGATTCTGCGTTTCTTTGTCATTTTACCGTCGCCGCGGCTTACACCTCTGCCGTATCCGCCTTCACTGTAGACTATTTTGTAATCCTCTTTTTCCTTAGTGGCGGATCTTGTCTGCTGCTCATATTCTTCTCTTGTGAGAGCAACCTGAACTGTTTCTTCCTGAGGTTTCTTTTTCTCGCCCTTTGTCCGGTATTCAAAAGTAACTTTAACATCTCTGTTAAGATGTTCCTTTACAAATGCTTCCAGCTTCTTGTCAACCTGCATGGTCTCCAAAAAAGCCTTTACGTTGTTTTCAAGTACAACTGTGAGCTTTCCCTCTGTAAAAAGGAATTGGCTGTCCTTTAATGATGCTGTGATAATTCTTGATTCGGATGCAGTCTTGTTTAAAAAGCTTTCCTTTATGTCCGGCTCCTCTGTTGCTGTTTCCGGTTTTGAATATATGTAGTCCGTGATGTACCAGTCAATGTTTTCAAAATTGATTTTTTTCTTGACCCCATCCTTAAACTGCTCAATCTCCTCCTTCGTGACGGGAGAAAGGCAGTGTGCACGCACTTCAATGACAGTCTTGTCACTGTTTGGCGTGGCGCTGTCTATTTTAATCTTTTTTATATCTTCCATAAAATTCTTTTACCTTTTCAATGAACTGCTCGGCTATGTTCTCGCCGACCAGTTTGCATGTAATTTCGCCTTTTTCGAAAACAACGGCACAACCGTCGCCTCCTGCCATGCCTATATCTGCGGCACGTGATTCGCCGGGTCCGTTAACAACGCAACCCATTACGGCAACTTTGATTTTCTTTGTGAAAAAGCCTTCCTTGGCAAGTGCTTCAAGCTCTGACTCAACCTTGTTTGCTATTGATACAAGATCAATCTTCGTTCTGCCGCATGTCGGGCATGAAACAAATTCAAAGGCATCAGCTGCGCCTAAATTAAGAGACCTGAGCAACATTTTACCGGCTCTTACTTCTTGGGCAGGGTCTCCTGTAAGAGAAACTCTGATTGTGTCACCTATTCCGGAGAGCAAAACGGCGCCTATTCCGGCAGCCGACTTAATTGTGCCCCCGTATACGGTTCCCGCTTCGGTAACGCCTATATGAAGCGGATAAGGGCGCTTTTCAGCCATCAGTTTGTATGCCTCGACAGTTTTCGCAACTGACGATGCTTTAAGCGAAACGGCTATGTTTTCGAAGTTTTCCCTTTCGAGAATTTCCACATGTCCCATGGCACTTTCCGCCATGGCTTCCGGAGTAACTTCTCCGTATTTTTCGAGAAGCTGCTTTTCGAGAGAGCCGCCGTTTATTCCGATTCGAATCGGAATTTCTCTTTCCTTTGCGGCTTTTACAACAGCTTTTACGTTTTCATCCGAACCGATGTTGCCCGGATTGATTCTTACTTTATCAACACCCGATTCCATTGAAATCAAAGCAAGCTTGTGACTAAAGTGAATGTCTGCCACAAGCGGAATGTGAATCTGCTTTTTGATTTCTTTTATTGCATGGGCAGCTTCTTCGTTCAGTACCGCAACTCTGATTATGTCGCAGCCTGCTTCCTCAAGCTTAAGAATCTGACTTACGGTTGCTTCTACGTTTTCTGTCGGAGTATTGCACATTGACTGCACGGCGATGGGATTGCCTCCGCCGATTTTAACTCCGCCGATATTTATAACCTTGGTTTCTTTACGTGAAAACACTTCAGCCTCCGTTGATAATTCTCAAAATATCATTTCCCATTACAAGTACGCTTATTCCGATTAAAATCACGAGGCCGATAATCGAAATAAGGCCCTGCTTCTCTGCGGGAAGTCGCTTTCCGCGAATTGCTTCCACACCCACGAGAACGAGCTGTCCGCCGTCAAGTCCCGGGAAAGGAATAAGATTGAACAGTCCCAGGTTCACGCTT
Source organism: uncultured Clostridia bacterium (assembly GCA_945965275.1). GTDB lineage: Bacteria > Bacillota > Clostridia > UBA1212 > SIG427 > CAMFNB01. The sequence continues at coordinate 4,625 of CAMFNB010000037.1, forward strand.
ATGAGCGCTGCCATATTGAGAAGATTTATTATCGTATTTGTAAGTGACCCGGAAAGTTCGATCACATCTGACACAACAGTCGTAAGACCTACGGGGCCCGCTACGGCCTCCATTCCCACTCTTCCCGTAATAATCCAGAGAAGAGAGTAAAGAACCGTTCTTACAAGCGTAAGCAGATATTTCAGCGAGTACCAGACTATGCTGAAAAAGTTCGGACTTTCAACTCTTTCAAAAGCCATGCCCAATACTTTTACAGGCTCACCCTCTTTGTCCGGGGTTCTGTCAAAATCTATCTCGATTACTTTTCCGTTTTCCTTCTTAAATTCAATTACTGAATGAAGGTCGTCATCCATTGATCTGAACAGACTGTAGTCAGTGGGATTGAGAACCATTTTACCGTCATAAGAAATTATTTTGTCTCCGACAGTAATCTGCTCATCCGCATTTACAGTGTCGTTATATTCGGCAATGAGGGAATGATCCTTGTCAATTATCGAAACAACATTTGTCGAAAATCCCGAAATTGAAAACAGAATAATCGAGAATACAAGTCCGAGAAGAATATTCATGAAAGGACCTGCCACAAAAACAAGTGCTCTTACGCCTTTTGGTTTTGCAAAGAATGAGCCGTCTTTAACGTTGCCGAGCTTTGTATCTTCTCCGTTCTCATCTTCCATGGCACAGTATCCGCCAATCGGAAGAGCGCGAATTGAAAACTTCATTCCTGTTTTTTTACTTGTTCTCTGAAAAAGCTTCGGACCCATGAATATTGAGAATTCATTGACTCTTACTTTGAATAATCTCGCAACAATAAAGTGGCCGTATTCGTGAACGATTACGAGCAGGCTGAGCATAATGAGCATTACGAGAATACTTTCGACGATACTCATATTACTGCTGCACTCCTTGCTTCCGCATCAACGCGAAGAATGTCTTCAACCGTCGGCTTTAATATCACATCATGTGCTTTCATTGAAGCTGCTACAATGTCTGCAATTTCGGTAAAACGAATTTTTCCTGCCAGAAATGCAGCAACGGCTGCCTCATTTGCACCGTTCATGGCAGTTGTCATCGTACCGCCGATTTCCGCAGCCTCTTTGGCAAGTCTTAAGCACGGGAATTTTTCTTCATCAGGCAATTCGAAAGTAAGTGCCTGCTTTGTGAAATCAACTCTTTCAAAAGTTGAATTGACTCTGTTCGGGTAAGTCAGGGCAAGCTGAATCGGAATTTTCATATCCGGCACGCCCATTTGCGCTATAACCGCACCATCCTTGTATTGCACCATTGAGTGAACGATGCTCTGAGGATGCACAAGCACATCGATTTTTTCGTAAGGCATGTCAAAAAGCCATCTGGCTTCAATGATTTCAAGTCCCTTATTCATCATGGATGCGCAGTCAACTGTTATTTTACCGCCCATTTTCCATGTCGGATGATTTAACACATCTTTTATTGTCACATTGTCAAGCTCGCTTCTGTCCATTGTACGGAAAGGTCCGCCTGACGCCGTGAGAATTATTTTTTCAACCTGGCCTCTGTCATTGCCCATAAGGCTCTGAAGAATGGCTGAATGTTCGCTGTCTACGGGGAATATTCTGCTTCCCGTTTCTTTTGCACGCCAAGTTACGATTTCTCCGCCCACAACCATTGTCTCTTTGTTCGCAAGAGCAATGTCGCGACCGTCATCCAAGGCTGCAAGTGTCGGTAAAAGTCCTTTCATTCCCACAATTGCCGTAAGAAGAATGTCGGCATCTGCCCTGGCAACTGCAATAAGTCCCTCATCTCCTGAGAGCACTTCAATTCCCTTAGGTCCGAGTTCTTCTCTTAATATTGCAGCATCCTTTTCTGATTCCACAGAAACAAGAGAAGGCATGAATTTCAAAGCCTGCTCTCTGACAAGGCCGATATTTTTACCGGCAGCAAGCGCCACAACTCTGATATTCAGTTTTTCGGCAACTGCCAGGGTCTGTGTTCCGATTGAACCCGTCGAGCCTAAGACAGAAAGTGTTTTTACCATTTTTCCTCTTATTTTGTGAAAGTGTAAATAAGCTGTATGTAGCAATATACCATGGGAACATTGAACAGCATGCTGTCGAATCTGTCGATTATGCCGCCGTGTCCCGGAATAAGCTTTCCGAAGTCTTTGATTCCGCAGTAACGTTTGATTGCCGATGCTGAAAGATCTCCGATTTGAGAAGTAGCTCCCATTATAAACCCGAGGATTGCAAAGTGAACAACGCTTATCGGATGTGTAAGTAAATTGCAGCTGTTAAGTACAATTCCGTATGCTGTTACTCCGAGAGTTGAACCCACAAAAGAACTGATACTGCCCGCAACGGTTTTCTTCGGACTGAGCGAAGGAATAAGTTTTCTCTTTCCGAAAAGCATTCCTCCGAACATTGCAAATGTATCCGCAAGGATTGAGCCCAAAACTCCGACTACAACAAGAACAAGGCCGTCCTCAAGATTTCTCGTAAGCATAAAGAAACTGAAAAGAACAGGAATATAATATGCTCCGAGCAAAGTTATGGCACAGTCAACAGGAGAAATTTTCTTGTGTTTGAATACCATAAGAGTAAGCATGACAAGCAAAATCAGGAGCTGTATTATCGGGAAAATATTTGTTTCCATTATTGTCACGTCAAGAGCCTGCTCCGGTTTAAGAATAAACACTGCAGGAATCAGCAGGCAATACAAGTAACCGAGCATTACTATAGGCGAAAAGCCCTTTTGTCTGAACGCTCTGTAAAATTCAAAAAGTCCGACTGCACTGGCAAGTGTGATAACCACACAGAAGGCCACGCCTCCGAAGTAAATTGCGGCTGCTGCCAAGGATATCATAACAATGGCTGACAGTACTCTGGTTTTCATCATTATCCCCCGTATCTTCTTTGTCTCTTGCTGTACTCTCTGATGGCTTCTTCCAATTCTTCCTCATGGAAGTCAGGCCAGTACTTCTCGGTAAAATAGAACTCCGAGTATGCAAGCTGCCAAAGTAAGTAGTTGCTTATTCTCTCTTCTCCGCTTGTTCTGATGAGCAAGTCAGGGTCAGGAGATTCTGCTGTGTACAGCTTCTGCTGCACGGTTTCTTCAGTTATGTCCTCCGGCTGAACACTTCCGTTCTTCACATCATCGGCAATTTTTCTTACCGCCTTTGTGATTTCATCTCTTCCGCCGTAGTTAATTGCAAGGTTAAGTGTGATCTTTGTATGATCCTTTGTTTCATCTTCAACTCTGGCAATTTCCCTTTGAAGTTCTTCTGATAATGCACTCCTTTCTCCGATAACTCTTATTCTCAGCTTACCCTTGTCAATTCCCATTTCTTCTTCGGAATTTTTAAGATAACCCAGCATAAGAGACATAAGTGCCTCAACCTCAGATTCACTTCTTTTCCAGTTTTCAGTTGAAAACGCATAGAAGGTAATATATCTTACCCCGAGTTTTTCCGCATGTCTCACAATGCGCTTGAACATTTCAGCGCCCTCTTTGTGTCCTGCTTTTACAGGGAGCATGCGTTCTCTTGCCCAACGTCTGTTGCCGTCGGGGATTATTGCAATATGCACGGGCACAACAAGCTCTGTTATGCCCGCGTCTGTATTTTTATTTCTTTTCTTTTGGCTGAAGAGTCCCACTTTATATTTCCATTATTTCCTTTTCTTTTTTCTCGACAACTGCATCGATTTTCTCGATGTACTTGTCTGTGAGCTTCTGGATATCGCTTTCAGCCTGCTTCATGTCATCCTCTGTGATTTCAGAGTTTTTCTTCTGCTTTTTGAAATCTTCAATGGCATCTCTTCTGATACCTCTGACTGATACCTTTGCATCCTCTCCGTACTTCTTAACCTGCTTCTTGAGTTCAAGACGGCGCTCCTCGTTAAGTGCCGGGAAAATAAGTCTGATAACTTTACCGTCGTTGTTAGGTGTGATTCCGATATCTGAAGCAAAGATCGCTTTCTCAACTTCTTTGAGTACGGACATGTCGTATGGCTGGAATACAAGCATTCTTGCCTCAGGTACTGAAAGTGAACCTACCTGGTTAATAGGTGTTGTTACACCATAGTACTCAATTGTAACCTTGTTGAGAATCTGAGGATTTGCTCGTCCTGCTCTTACATTGCTGAATTCTTCATCAAGGTATGCAAGTGTCTTTTCCATCTTGTCCTGATATTTTGTGTATAAGCTCTTGTCAATCATTGTCTTGTCTCCTTTGTTTTCTTAAGAAACTACTGTTCCGATTTCTTCGCCTGCGATGGCACGTACAAGGTTCTCAGGGTCTTTGATTCCGAATACGTGAATCTTCATGTTGTTGTCCATGCAAAGGCTGGTTGCTGTTGTATCCATAACCTTGAGATTTTTCTCAAGCACTTCCATATATGAGATTTTGTCGAATTTCTTTGCATCAGGATTAATTGCCGGATCACTGTCATAAACAGCATCAACATTTTTTGCAAGAAGGATAACGTCAGCTTCGATTTCAACGGCTCTTAAAGCTGCTGCTGTATCTGTTGTGAAGAACGGGTTACCTGTTCCGCATCCGAAGATTACTATTTTACCGGACTGAAGATGCTTGATTGCCTTTCCTCTTACATAGGGCTGAGCAATCTGGTGCATGTCGATTGCCGTGTGAACTCTTACTTCAAGTCCTGTATTTTCAATTGCAGATGCAAGTCCCAGTGCATTAATTACAGTTGCAAGCATTCCCATGTGGTCTGCTCTTGTTCTGTCCATATCAGTACCCTGTCTTCCTCTCCAGAAGTTTCCGCCGCCTACTACGATACCGATTTGCACCCCCATGTCATGCAATATTTTGATATGTTCTGCAATGTCTGCAATCTGTGCGTCGTCAATACCGAAATGAGAATCACCGGCAAGAGCCTCTCCGCTCACTTTAATGAGTACGCGCTTATAAATAGGATCCATAATTATCCCTCCGAATTCGTTCTTGTTTTCTAATATATTATACAAAAAAAGCCCTCTTGTATCAAGAGAAAACAAGAGCGTGAAAAAAGCAGCAACCTTTCGGCTGCTGCTTTGGTTTATTCCTTTGGATTGTGAATTAACCGTTAATCTGCTTCATAACTTCTTCAGCGAAGTTTTCCTGCTTCTTCTCGATACCTTCACCTGTCTCATAACGCTTGAAGCTCTTGAGAACTACGTTTCCGCTGAGTGACTTTAAGTAAGCTCCAACTGTCTGCTTTCCGTCTTCAGCTCTTACATATACCTGCTCAAGTAAGCAGATTTCTTTGAGCTCTTTGTTGATACGACCGTTAATCATGCCCTCTTTAACCTTCTCAGGCTTGCTTGACTCAGCCGGATCATTGTTAATCTGAGCAAGAAGAACTTCCTTCTCATGAGCAATGAAGTCAGGATCGATATCATCCTTTGAAGCAAACTTAGGGTTAAGGGCTGCGATCTGCATTGCAACGTTCTTAAGAGCTGTCTTAACGTCATCGTTGATTTCGTCAGCTGTAGCTTCTACAAGAACACCGATTTTACCGCCAAGGTGGATGTATGATACGAATACGCCGTCTGTTTCAAGCTTTTCGAATCTTCTGAGAGAAATCTTTTCGCCGATTACACCGATTCTTGAATCGAGCTCCTGCTTAAGAGTTCTTGAACCGTCTTTTACATATGGCTCTTCAAGAAGAGCGTCTACGTCAGCAGCGTTTGAAGCGAAGATCTGCTCTACAACATCGTCTGCGAAGGATGTGAATTTCTCGTTCTTTGCAACGAAGTCTGTCTCTGAGTTGATTTCTGTGATAACTGCCTGCTTGTCGTCTTTAACAACAACTTTAACAATACCCTCAGCAGCGATTCTTCCTGCCTTCTTTACAGCTGTGGCAGCTCCCTTTTCTCTGAGAAACTCAACTGCTGCATCAATATCTTCGTTACATTCAGCAAGAGCCTTTTTGCACTCGTTGATGCCGGCGCCTGTCATGCCACGTAACTGCTTAATCATTTCAATACTAATAGCCATGATAATATCTCCTTTATGTTAATTGTTTTTTTACCGTAAAATCGAAATTACTCAGCGTCTGCTGCTACTTCTTCGATTGACTCTGCTTCTTCAGTTGCAAGTTCTTCAGCTTCAACGTCCTCGCCCTGGTTGCCTTCGATGATAGCGTCAGCCATCTTAGCAGCGATAAGACGAATAGCACGGATAGCATCGTCATTTCCCGGGATTACGTAATCAACTTCGTCAGGGTCACAGTTTGTGTCAACGATAGCTACTACAGGAATACCAAGCTTACGAGCTTCTGATACTGCATTGTGTTCAACCTTAGGGTCAACAACGAACATAGCTGCAGGGAGTTTTTCCATTGTCTTGATACCGCCGAGGTTCTTCTCAAGCTTTTCACGGAGAGCGTTGAGTTTGATAACTTCTTTCTTAGGAAGTCTGTCAAATGTTCCGTTTTCTTCCATCTCGTTAATCTGGTTGAGTTTCTTGATTCTCTTCTCGATTGTCTTCCAGTTTGTGAGCATACCGCCAAGCCATCTGTTGTTAACGTAGTACTGTCCGCATCTTGCTGACTCTTCTACGATAGCATCCTTAGCCTGCTTCTTTGTTCCTACGAAAAGAACTGTGCCGCCCTGCTTTGCTACGTCTGCTAAGAAGTAGTAAGCTTCATCAATTTTCTTAACTGTTTTCTGGAGATCGATGATGTAAGTACCGTTTCTCTCTGTGAAGATGTACTCAGCCATCTTAGGGTTCCATCTTCTTGTCTGGTGTCCGAAGTGCACACCTGCTTCAAGCATTTGCTTCATTGAAATAACTGCCATTTTAATTTCCTCCTTATATTCTTTTCCTCCGACCTGCGTCACATGCGTGGGGAAGTTCACTGTGGGAACTCAGGACCCCGAAGGCATCGGCTGATCGTGTGTAATAAAATAGCCTTTGTATTATATCAAAGAGGAGTTGGGATTGCAAGGGGTGTGTAAAGATAAAAACTGCCTCGCTTATAAGCGAGGCAGCCTGATTCTTTTATTCTTTAATTTTTCTTCTCTTTGTTAAAACAAGTGTTGAAAGAACTACGCCGGCAAGAGGAACAATTCCTGCATCAAATGTAGTCGGATTCAATGTCGGCTTAGGGCTCGGAGAAGGCGTTGCGGTCGGAGCCGGTGTAGGTTCCTTTGTCGGTGCCGGAGACGGCTTCTCAGTTGGCGCCTGAGTCGATTTGTCGGCAGGGGCCTCTGTAGGCTTCTCTGTCGGAACAGGTGTGGGCTCCGGTGTAGGTGTCGGTGCAGGCTCCGGTTCACCTTCTACCGTTACTTTAAAATATGCATAATTATGTGCATAAATAACTGTTACGATTTGTTCACCAACAGCATTGGGATCAAATCCTTCAATCTGATATTCATAAACCTGTCTTGTGTCACCATTGAGCTGCTTTTCAATAACAACGAGCTGATCTCTGTCAAATGCCTCTCCCTGCTTATATACCTTTTTCTGATTTACTGCAGTTATGAATTCAGGCTCAAGTTCAATCATCATAACAGGTCTTACAACATTTCTTTCATTGTTTACCGCTGAAACCAGGTCATTTCCCGGGTTGATTCCGTACTCGTATGCAAAAGCGGCAAGACTCTGATAGATACCCGGTGTTCTGAGCCACCAAACACATGTATCAATTCCTGTCATCATTGCATTATGTTCAATTGCCGCATCAGTCGGCATGAGGCTGTATAATGACGGATTAAACTGACTGTAAAAGTCAAGTTCTTCAACACTGAATAAAAATGCTCTGTCAACAGTATCGTTTCCGCCGTTTGTTCCGTACATTGCATTTCCGGAGTTAGTAAGTTCCACACCGAAAATTCTGCTCTGTTCTTCTGCGTTGAATGCTTCATTAATGAAATCTTCATTTAACCATTTTCTTAATGTTGAAGTTTCCCATGTTACATTTTCATATGCGGTATTATATGCTTTGCTCTCCAATCCGTATTTTGAAGTTACAAGCATGTAGTTTTCTTCTATGTTTTCATCTAATACAATCCACTCTATATCATCTTTCTCATTCGGTACGCTCGGAGTGGCTTCGGGATTAGGACATCCGCAGTCGAATGTGGGGTCAAGCCTTTCATCATACTGTTCATATTTACCGAATACATAGGACTCATCAGGTAACGAAACATATGGTGTGGGAGCCGAAGGTCCGTACTCGGGGAATGACTTAGGAGGCTGTGTCGGATAAATTGAAGGAGCATTTGTGGGCTGACCTTCCGGAGCCTGTGTCGGATTTTCAACAGGGGCTTGTGTCGGATTGGCTGCAGGTGCGGATGTAGGTGCTGATCCGCTCGGTGCTGCTCCTGTTTTATTTGAGTATAAAGCAGCAACATCAGTTGCAGTTGCCGGCTTGCTGTAAAGTCTTACGTATGCGCAGTCCATATCAAGGCAGAACTGGTTTGTTGCCGGTCTGTATCCGCCCACTCTGAATCCGCTGTTTATCTGATGTGACATGCAGGCATATTCAGGAACAATTGCGTCTTCTGTGCCTACACTCTGTCCGTTAATATATAATGTATTTTTTCCGGCTGTATTAACAAGTACCACATGGAGCCACTTGTTTCTTGCTTTAACACCTTTAAGGCTTGAATGTACTGTTGAGGGTGAAAGTCCGTTTCCGGAACCGTCAATCAGGGAAATAAGGTTAGGATAACCGATTCCTCCTGCTATTGCGGAATTGTAACCCATTTGAAGTGCCCATCCTGCAGTTGTTGCAGAATTCTCGTACCAGGTACCTGCGGCCATTCCCCAACCGGTGTTATTGATTTTAAGATATATTTCCATTGTGAAATCTTTATTCAGATTTTCGAAACCCGGATCAGCCACCCAGTCTTCTCCGCTTGACTTTGAGTGGAGGTATTCAAGACCGGCGCCACGGAACTTTGCTGCTTTAAAGCTGTTTCCGTCATCGTCTGTAACGTCCTCAATAACAATTCGCGGGATGGAGTCCTCCGTATACCTGTTTGAGGGATCAGAATAGTCAATCATATGGGCACCATATTTATCAGCAAGACTTCCGTCCTTGTATTCTGCATCAAACCAAATGCTTGATGTGAAATCTGCTGCATATGCTGCCTCCGGAATATAAATAATTGAGCAAATCAATGCCAACGATAAGAAAACTGATAAAAGTTTTTTCATAATCATCTCCTGTGATGCGCTGTTAATATTGTGTAAACACATCAATCGATGATATGAATTATATATATATATATA
>CAMFNB010000038.1 GCA_945965275.1 uncultured Clostridia bacterium
ACACCTAAGCCTTCGTCGGCAGCGTCAGATGTGTATAAGAGACAGGCTGAAGCATTATATAATTCCATAAGGGAGAAAAAATGAGCATTTTCGTAATAGGAGATTTGCATTTGTCGCAGGCCGTCGATAAACCGATGGACATTTTCGGAGACAACTGGCAGAATCACGATACAAAAATAGAAGAAAGTTGGAAGCAGCTGGTTTCTGAAGGAGATACGGTTGTCATCCCCGGTGATATTTCATGGGCAATGACAGCGGAAGAGGCCTTGCCGGATCTTGAATTCATTAACAGACTTCCCGGTAAAAAGATTCTCATGAAGGGAAATCATGATTACTGGTGGCAGACGGCAGCGAAGAACAGAGCCCTTGTCGAAGAAAAGGGACTTACGTCGATTTCTTTCTTATATAACAACTCTATTTATATAGAAGAAAGTAATATTTCAATTTGCGGAACGAGGGGATGGAAGTGCCCCGGAGAGGACGGAGAGGAGTTCTCGGAGCAGGATGAAAAAATATATCTGAGAGAAAACGAGAGACTGAAGCTTTCCGTCGGGAAAGCGAAAGAAGGAAGCAAAATTATATGTTTTCTTCATTATCCGCCTTTTAATGCGGGTTTCAAGGCCAATCTGATTACTGAAACAATAGAGGAACACGGAATAGAAAAATGTTTTTACGGACACCTGCACGGACCGTCAAGAAGATATTCGCTTAACGGAAAACTGCCGGGCGGCAACTGCGAATACAAGCTTGTGTCCGCTGATCAGCTGGGATTTAAACCCTGGCTTATAAAAGAGGAGTAGTTATGTTTACAGACGCACATGCACATTATGAGGACGAAGCATTTGATTCTGACAGAGCTGAAGTCCTGGAAAAAATTCAAAAGGCAGGCTGTGAGCTTGTCGTTGATGCTGCCTCTGATGTGGAGACATCCAAAAAAATATTGGAGCTTACACGCCAAAATCCCTTTATTTACGGGGCTTTTGGGGTTCATCCAAGTGAAGCGTCCGTTTTTACGGACAGTGAACTTGATATTATTGAGTCCCTGGCAGAAGATCCGAAGTGTGTGGCAATAGGGGAAATCGGCCTGGACTACCACTATGATTTTTCGGAGAAGGAAAGACAGCAGGAAGTTTTCAGAATGATGCTCAGACTCGCAAAAAAACTTGACAAGCCTTTTGTGATTCACGACAGGGAGGCGCACCGGGATGTGCTTGACATCCTTGAGGAGGAACAGGTTGACGGAAGCAAGTGCCTGATTCATTGTTTTTCAGGCAGCCGCGAGATGGCTGAAATCTGCATGAAAAGGGGATATTTCATATCAATCGGAGGAGCAGTGACTTTCAAAAACGCAAGGAGAATCCATGAGGTTCTTTCCGTTGTGCCCCTTGAAAGAATTCTTCTTGAGACGGACTGTCCGTATATGACGCCGGAGCCGAACCGCGGTAAAAGGAATGACTCGTCAAACATTTTTTACACAGCATTAAAAATTGCAGAGGTAAAGGGTGTGTCCTATGAGGAAGTATGCCGACAGACAAGTGCAAACACAAGGGCTTTTTACCGTATTTTATGACAATATATTGCAATAAATGGAAATGATAGTGTATAATAGGCAAATGTTAGTAGAACTTTAAGAACAAATTGTTACTATTTTCTAAAGTCGGGTTGACTTATTTTACATTGTTCAAGTAGTATGGAAAAAGCTATCACTGCGAAATCGCAGCAAGGAGATTGAATTTTGAAGAGAAAAATAAGCGAAATAATCAAATACAGTATTACACTTCGCTATGCCCTGGTCGTTGTCGGAGCTATCTTCGTATGCGTTCTTATCTGCGCAACAATCTTCGGTGCCGATCTCAATACATTTGAAGTTAACCACAACGGAGAGATAACTGAGATTACGTGTCACAACAACACCGTGGGAAATGCTCTTTCAAAAGCAGGCATTAAGCTTGACGAAGGCGACACTTTAAGTTGCGACAAATCAGTATTGCTTTCAGACATTGACTATATCCAGATTTCAAGCATAAACGAAACAGTACTTTCGGTACCGGGTCATGTTTACACATTCCCGTCAACTCACGGAAACGCCGTGGACTACGCCCTTGAACTTTCAGACAGAAACGGGCTTGATATTCTTACTCCTGAGGAAAGACTCGAAGCTGAGGCGACTCCTGAGCCCACTCCGGCACCGCTGACAGAAACAACAGAATATGTTACTGAATACTGGGATATCGATTATTCTACGGAATACACGGCTGATGACAACATGTATGAGGGTGAATCAAAAACCGTACGTGACGGCGTAAAGGGCCAGCGTCAGGTTGAATATGTTGTTAAGAAGCTGGGTGACCAGATTCTTTCAAAGGATGTTCAGAAGAGCACCGTAATAAAAGAGGCTGTGAACAAGCAGGTTGTTTACGGTACTAAGAAGAGAGCAACAACCGCAAAAGGAAAGCCGCTTGCATATAAGAGCGTTCTTTCAAACTATAACTCAACAGCGTATTCGGCACAGGAACCGGGAAACATATGGGGTTATGCAACTGCATACGGTATCAGAGCTCAGGCCGGTGTAATTGCAGTTGACCCTAAGGTAATTCCGCTGGGCACAAAGGTTTATGTAGAAGGCGTAGGAGGTAACCCTGACTACGGTTACGCAATTGCCGCTGATACGGGAAGTGCAATTAAAGGAAATATCATTGACGTTTACATTGAGAGCGTTAAGGAATGCTATCAGTGGGGACGCAAGAAGGTTAATATCTATATTCTTGAAGACCAGTCAGTTAATGTCTTCAATATGAGATAAAATGTTTGATACAAGAGAAAGATTAAAAGCATTTGACATACATCCGATTAAATCACTCGGTCAGAATTTTCTGGCCGAGTATTCTGTTGTTGAAAGAATCATCGAAACTGCAGAGCTCTGCGAAGACGATCTCGTTATAGAAGTCGGTCCGGGTCTGGGCGTCATGACAGATGCCATGGCGGAGAAGGCCGGCCTTGTTGTCGCAGTTGAAATAGACAAACACATGCTGGAGCCTCTTGGCATCATTTCCGCACTTCACGAAAATGTGCGCATAATAAATGCGGACATTCTTAAACTTGATATCAGGAAAGAAATTACAGAAAAATATTTTGAAAGCGGCAACTTCAAAAACATAAAGGTAGTTGCCAATTTGCCTTACTACATCACGACACCGATTATCATGGGTCTTTTGGAAATGGAAATTCCGCACCTGAAAACAATGGTGTTCATGGTACAGAAAGAAGTAGGCGAAAGAATGACAGCAGGTCCCGGGGGAAAAGAGTACGGAGCACTTTCTGTCTCGGTAAAATATTTTTCCGAAAGCAAAATTGCATTTATTGTACCGCCGCACTGCTTTATACCGCAGCCCGGTGTTGATTCATGTGTGGTAAAAATGGCTGTCCGTGAGGAAGCTCCTTTTTACCTGAAAAACAAAGATCACTTTTTCAAAGTCGTAAAAGCTGCATTCGGTCAGAGACGTAAGATGCTCACCAATGCAATTCCCAATGCGGCATACCTTGATGCTGACAAAGAAAAGGTCGCAGCAGCTCTTACCGAAATGGGTAAGGATGTTAAGGCACGCGGCGAAAGTCTTACTCCCGAAGAGTTCGGAAGCCTCTCAAATTTGTTGATTTAAGAAAAGACTTAGTGTATAATGTAAATGTGAAAAATTTGAATCTAAGAGAGGCAAATAATATGTATAACAATAAGTATGTTAATGAATGGGTAGAGCAGATGGCTGCTTTAACTCAGCCTGATCAGATTGTATGGTGTGACGGTTCTGAAGAGGAAAGAGAACGCCTTACAAAGGAAGCTGTATCAACAGGCGAAATGATTGAACTCAACCAGGACGTTCTCCCGGGTTGCTTATATCACAGAACTCTTGAAAATGACGTAGCTCGTGTAGAAGGACGTACTTTCATTTGTACTGAAAGAAAAGAAGACGCCGGCCCGACAAACAACTGGATGGAAAAAGCTTACGCTTACGCTAAAGTAGGTCACCTTTATGAAGGTGCAATGAAGGGTCGTACAATGTATGTTATCCCTTACATCATGGGACCTGCAAGCTCAGAATTCAGCAAAGTAGGTATCGAGCTTACGGACAGCATCTACGTAGTTCTTAACATGAGAATCATGACAAGAATGGGTAAGATTGCTATGGACTTCCTCGGAGATTCTCCGAACTTCATCAAAGGTCTTCATGCTAAAGCAGACGTTGATCCTGAGAACAGATACATCCTTCACTTCCCTGAAGACAACACTATCTGGTCAATCAACTCAGCATACGGCGGAAACGTTCTTCTCGGTAAGAAGTGCTTCGCCCTCAGAATTGCAAGCTGGCTTGGTCTTAAGGAAGGCTGGATGGCAGAGCATATGCTTATCCTCGGTATCGAAAAGCCGGACGGAGATATCCAGTATATAACAGCTGCATTCCCAAGTGCCTGCGGTAAGACAAACCTGGCTATGCTTATCCCACCGGAAAAATATCAGAAGATGGGATACAAGGTATGGACAGTAGGCGACGATATCGCTTGGCTCCGTATCGGTAAAGACGGAAGACTTTGGGCTGTAAACCCGGAGGCAGGTTTCTTCGGTGTAGCACCAGGAACATCAATGAAGTCTAACCCGAACGCACTTTTAACATGTCAGGCAAATACAATCTTCACAAACGTATGTCTCAAAGATGACAAGACAGTTTGGTGGGAAGGTATGAACAAGGATGTTCCTGAGCATGCAATCGACTGGAAGGGAAATGAGTGGACACCTGATCTCGGAATCAAGGCAGCTCATCCTAACTCAAGATTCACAGCTCCTGCTAAGCAGTGTCCTTGCGTATCAGATAAATTCGACGATCCTAACGGTGTTCCGGTATCAGCTATCGTATTCGGCGGACGTCGTGCTAAAGTTGCTCCGCTTGTATATCAGTCATTTGACTGGGAGCACGGTGTATTCGTAGGTGCTACAATGGCATCTGAGACAACAGCTGCCGCAACAGGTGCTGTTGGTGTTGTAAGAAGAGATCCTATGGCTATGCTTCCGTTCTGCGGATACAACATGGGTGACTACTTCCAGCATTGGCTCGACATGGGTAAGAAGATTCCTAACCCTCCGAAGATCTTCAATGTTAACTGGTTCAGAACAAACGACGAGGGCAAGTTCATCTGGCCCGGATTCGGTGACAACCTCAGAGTTCTCCTCTGGATTCTTGCTCGTTGCAACGGCGAGGCAGACGCAGTTGAATCACCAATCGGTTACCTTCCGAAGCCTGAGGATATCGACATTGAAGGAACAGACATTGATTTTGAGACACTCAAGGGACTTCTTTCAATCGACAAGGATTCATGGGCAGAAGAAGTTAAGGATCAGGAAGCTCATCTTGCTAAGTTCGACAAACTTCCTGCTGAGATTACTGCTCAGTATGAAGGACTTAAGAAGAGATTGGGACTTTAATGTTATACATTAAAAACGAATCGCAGGATCCATATATTAATCAAGCTTTTGAAGAGTACGTCTTTGACCGGTTTAAAGGAGAAGACGTACTCCTTTTATGGGTAAATAAACCCTGCGTTGTGAGCGGACGATATCAGAATGTTTTCGAGGAAATTGATATCGCAAGAGCACTTCGCGAAAACATTCCGGTAATACGCAGAAACACAGGCGGCGGAACAGTATTCCACGATCTCGGAAATCTTAATTATACAATCATGCACCAGGCCGAAGATGGCGAAATGCTGGACTATGATAATTTCATTTTACCGATGATAGAAGCTCTTAACAGCATAGGAATACCTGCTCACAAGAGAAGAACCTCGGATATTGCCATTGACGACAAAAAGATTTCAGGCAGTGCTGCAAATGTTTCCCACGGTAAAATGCTCCACCACGGAACCCTTTTATTCAATACCGACATGTCCCTTCTTCACGGACTTCTTTCCGGTGCAAAGGGCAATTTTGTGTCAAAAGCAATAGCTTCCGTAAGAAGCGAGGTTACGAATATAAAGGAGTATTGCGAAATCGAAACTTTGGAAGAGCTGAAGGAAAAGCTCCTTAAAGCATTTAATGTTACAGAGGAGAAGACTCTTTCCGAAGAGGATTTTTTACAGGTAAGAAAAATCGCAGAATCAAAATACATGACAGATGAATGGACATACTGCAGGGGACCTAAGTTCTCACATACAACGGAGAACGGCAAAACAGAAATTTTTGTGGAAAAGGGTATAATAATCAAAAGCAACAACCCGGAACTTGTCGGTATGGACGCAAAATCATATTTCGGAGAAATACTATGAAAAAAGATATTACAATGCCGGGTTTTGGCGACGATAAAGAAGCAACTCTTGTTGCATGGAACTTTGAACCCGGCGACGAATTTAAGAAGGGCGATATACTCTTTGAGGTTGAAGCAGCAAAGGCAGTCAGCGAAGTTGAAGCAACCGAAGACGGAATCATGGGAGAACAGTTCTTTGAAGAAGGCGACGAAGTAAATTTGGGAGAAAAGATTGCGGAGATTGAAACAAAATGATATTTGTAAATACACCATATAACAGAATATATGAGGTATTCGCTCTGGAGTACTGGCTTGCCACCGAGAAGGATCTCGGAGACGATGTGTTTCTCCTTTGGAGTACCGTGCCAACAATGGTTTGCGGAAAGTATCAGAATCCATATGAAGAAATAAACATGGACTATGTCCGTAAAAACAACGTTCTCATTTCAAGAAGAATGTCCGGCGGCGGCACAATGTACGTTGACCAGGGCGGAATGCAGTTCACCTTTATAACCAGGGACTCTGACAAAGAAATTTCCTTTGAAAAGTTTGTGTATCCGGTGGTTGATGCACTGAAAAAGCTCGGAGTGGAAGATGTGACTTTTACAGGAAGAAACGATATTCTCGTTTGCGGTAAAAAGGTATCCGGAAACTCACAATATAAGGTCAAAGGCTGCACGGTTCACCACGGCACTCTTTTATACAACACAGATTTGGAACAGGTTGTTCGCTCCACAACTCCTGATGAGCAAAAGATCATTTCAAAAAGCATAAAATCCGTAAGAGAGCGAGTTACAAATATCTCTGAGCATATGAACAGGGTGATGACAATTGACGAGTTTAAAGAGGCTCTTATCAATGAAATCACGGCAGGCGGAAAGAGATATGAACTTACTGAAGAGGAACGCGGCATAATCGAGAAAATGTCTGCAGAAAAGTTTGCCACAAAGGAATTCATATTCGGTAACACTCCGAAATTCGAAATCGAGAAAAAGGGATATTTTAAGGGCGGAAAGGTGACAATCGGCCTTACTGTAAACAAGGGAAAAATCAGTGCAACGGAAATTTCCGGAGACTTTTTCGGAACCATCAGCAAGGAAGAATTCTCTAAGCTGCTTACGGGAGTAACATATGAGAGAGAAGCGGTAAAAAGTGCACTCCAGAAGCTGCAGGGCAATATCTATAACGTAAGCGAAGAGGAACTGCTTGGATTGTTGTTTTAAATATCGACAAATTTCGCGATGAATTTATTGACATAATTTAGAGCCGGTGATATACTCATTTTGAGGTGAACAAAATGAGTGATGTCAGCAGTGCAATAAAAAATACAGTTTCCATTACGCTGTTCAATAAAGGAATGGCAGGGCGAATATTTGAGTCGGTAAGAGAAGAAGGCGCTAAGGTTGTAATAAAGAACAACAATCCGGAATGTGTTCTTCTTTCTCCTGATGAATATATAAAGCTTATCGATGTATATAACGACATGAAACTTCTTGAACTAGCTGAAGAAAGGCTGAAGAATGCGGACAGCAAGAAGTTATACAGCGAAGAAGAAGTGTGGAAATCTCTGAAAGTTTCGGACAAAGATTTGGAGAACTGTCCTGAGGCAGAGATTGAATGAGCTGGAATGTAACATTTTATGAAGAAGCCAAAAAAGATTTAGAGCGACTATCGGGAAACCAGAGAATTGCGGTAAGAAAGGCAATTGAGAAAGTTAAACAAAATCCTCTGCCGAATTATCTCGGAGGATACGGAAAACCGTTGGGGAATAAAAATAACAGCAGCCTCGCGGGACTGCTGAAAATAAAACTCAAAAAAGAGGGTTTACGAATAGTATACAAACTGATTATAACAGAAACTGAAATGAGAATTGTTGTAATCGGGGCGAGAGCAGATGATCAGGTTTATATTACCGCAAACAAAAGAGTCTCTTCGTGAGAATTCACAGACTGAGTTCACAGTACAAAAAAAACGAAAACTTGCTTACACTCAAAAACGCAAACAAAAAGAGCCTGCTTTTCAGCAGGCTCTTTAATATTTTACCCCATAACTTCTTCGATAAATTCAACAATCTCTTTCGGGTCCTCGAATGAATGAGGATGATGTCCGCATTCAGGCTTCAAAAGAGTTTTTATTTTACCGCCGAGTTCCTCGTACTTCTTTACGAAGATTTCTCCGTTTTCTTTGTAAGGGACGAGGTCATCAGCAAGACCGGCAACAAGCAGGCACGGAACTTTTCCTTCAACCAAAGTCTCAACCTTATCAAGAGGATTCTCCTTGAATTCCTTCGCCGTTTCCTCTGTGAGGTTGTACCAGGCCTTACATTCTTCCCAGCAACCTTCGTCGCCGGCACCGCTGCCTTTTCCGCCGGGCCATGAGCGAATATCAAGAACAGGAGCATCAATATAAAGACAGCCGACTCTTTCAGGGAAACGGGCTGCGAAATTTGTGGCATAAAGGCCGCCTCGTGAAAGTCCTATGAGAACACAATCTCCGCGAAGACCGAATGTCTTTGTGATGTATTTCCAGAACTGATCCATAAAATCAATTGACTTAGGACAGCCGTACATATCATGCATTGCATGGAATACGAGATAATATCCGCTGTCTAAAAGTGCACGGTCTGCATAATCGAATGCACCGAAGAATTCCGTTCTCCATACAAAACGCTTATCAGGGCGCGGATTGTTCGGAACAACAACCCAGCTTTCTCTGCTGCCGAAACCGAAATGATAAGCTTCGTAGTCGTACCATTTTGTGTGATGAAGATTTGCTTCAACCCGGTAAAAAGAAACAATAGGCATAGAAGTTGTGTCATCTACAGGCATAAGATATGTGGGATTGTTCTGCCAGATACCGCTTACATATACATGTCCTTCAAGCTCGCGTTCCGGAATGAGAGTAATCTGATTTGAGGGACCGAAATGAATTGACTTAACTTTGTTAACACCCCATGCATCGACAATTTCAAATAGTTTATATCCTGCTTCGCCGCGCTCCAAAAGCTGTTCTTTTACATTGGAAAAATACAAAACCACTGCGTTTCTTTCGTGGTTTGTTTCGGCTATGCTGAGGGTCGGTGCTGCAAAGCTGTGGTCGAGAACTTGATTTGCAAGTCTGTCGGCAATGAGCATATTTCCGGCTGCTTTATTGTGAATGCCGTCTGAAAGCGCAATGTCCGTTGTGGGAATAATGAACACATTCGGAATATCTGCTGCAGCTCTTCTCTGAGCATCGCGAACATTTCCCCACCATGCATCCCATTCAGGAAGCTCAGGTCTTACGGACATAACTCTGTTAAGCTGGAAGGTGTGGAACGGCAGGTCAGGAGCATTAAGCTCTTTTCTTGTGTGAAGCACGAACTTCTTAAATGATTCGTAATATGCATCAGCCTGTCCCCGCGTATCTGTGTCCGTACAGCCCTGGTACCATAAGATACCGGCTATTTTACCGCCTGCAAGGTTTATAACATCCATCATCTCAAACCAAAGCTCTCCGCACTGGTCGGTATCCCACTGCCAAATCGCAGAGCCACCGAGAGCTGTCGGTAAAAGGCCTATCGGATAACGTCGTGCATTCTTTACCTTCTTTGCAAATGCAATGAAAGGAGAGTGACCCGTATTTGACAAATCTGTATTAATGTCATGAATTGAATTTGTTGAATCTCCGAGAGGATGTGTTGCAAGCGCCCACTGGCCGTCAGCACGAAGCATGTGAACTCCGATTTCCGGCGGATCGTAAATTGTGTCCTTTGCATATCCTACTGCATTACTCTGACCGGCAATAACATAAAGGTCACCGACACCGATATAGTGAATCATGTCACCACGGAAATCCCAGTCATGGTCCACACCTGCATTGGAAGGGCAGAGCCCCGTCTCGATTCTGTATGGACCGCCAGCGGGAACATCTCTGAATGTGTGCTCCCATGTAAAGTCGTCATGCATTTCAACCTTCTGCCACGGTACAACCTTTGAGCCGTCTGTTTCATCGAAGATTGCCGCGAATACAAGAGAATGGTCTTTTCCCTGTTCCTCAGGGAAACGAAGGACATTCCAGTCCCAATGTCCTGAAATTGAAATGTCGGCAACGCCGTTTACCTGCTGGATAATCTGCCAGGGTTTTGGTCCTTTATCAATAAATGCTCCGAAAATCATTTGTTTATCTCCTTGTTATAGAATGCGACAATCGGAAGTCTGGTTCCTGTGTCGAAGGGTGGCTTGAATGTGACATGTGCCTTCCAACATGCGCTTACGCGTGCATCAGCCGGAATTTCAGAATCACTGTGAAGAATAACGCTGTCACCGTATCCTTCCCAAGATGTCAGTTTAATTTCGTTTTTGTTTTTGTCAAATACGGTAAAAGGCATATCAACATTTTGTGAGTTTGAAATGCTTTCCAAAACGTTTTTGAATTTAATTTTCACGCTCTTGCCGTCTTCTTCGACTTTTGCTTCTGAAAATTCGGGACAAACATATTCTGTTTTGAATCCGTCAAGATATTTAAGAACATATCCGGCAAGACGCTCACCCAGCATTATGCTGCTGTATGTATTGTTGTGAACATCGTCTGATGTTGTGCAATCGAGAGTGGAGAGAATATATACGTTGTCCAGCTCATCTGCAAGATCGTGTTGAGCCTGCTTGACTTGTCCCCATGCGTGATCATGTTCTGTGTTGAATCCGCCGAATCTGCAAATCTGTAAAATAAACCAGGGAAGGTTTTCGTCTCCGAAATCCTTTCTTGTGGCATTGATGATTTTTGCAAGGCCTTCTTTGTAGTAAGGACGCTCTTCTTCTGCATCCGTACATCCCTGATGCCAGAACACTGCACGAGGCTTCTTAATGCCTGCA
The DNA here is from genome assembly GCA_945965275.1 of uncultured Clostridia bacterium. Classification (GTDB taxonomy): domain Bacteria; phylum Bacillota; class Clostridia; order UBA1212; family SIG427; genus CAMFNB01. Next base: position 11,144 of record CAMFNB010000038.1, read on the forward strand.
CGGGCAAGCATCAGCTTCATTGCGTCATAGAAAAGGTTCTCACGGTCCGGGAAGAAAAGATCCATGGGAGCTCCGCCTTTTGAAACCATTATGAGACCCACCGGAGTACCGGTTTTTCTCAAAATCTTTTTACCGAAAGAAATGTACGGAGAGTGCCCCGTGTTTCCTCCGTCGCGGTAAATGTCGAATAATGTGTCAGTGGAATCATGAAGAGGGTGAGATGCAACATCCCAGCAACCGCAGTCTCTGAACATCTGGACACCGGCCTGCTTTGTGTCGGTGCAGAAATCTTTCGCATAACCTACTGAGTTACTCTGTCCCATAATGAGATAAACATCGCCGACATAAATATCGTGACGCTGATCACCTCGCGTTGTCCACATGAGAGGGAAGGTAGCATTCCTTTCTCTTAAACATGTTTCGATTCTGTAAGGACCGCCAACCGGAACATTTTCAATGTCAAGCTTCCATTTCTTACCCGGAATAATCTCAGCTTTGAGAGTATCGGTAACGGGAAGATTTGTTTCTTCGTTTTTCACCTGTACAAAAACCTGAAAGTTTTCATTGGGGTCATTGGGGTCCAGAATCCAGCTGCCGGAGAGGCTGATTGTTGCCACACCGTTTTCCTGCTGGAACACCTGTTTGTTCTCTGCGCCTGATTCAATCAGAACACCGTTTTTTTGTGCACTTTCCATATTGAAATCCTCATTGAATTTAATGTGCTTATTCTATCACTTCTGTTATGCCAATTAAAGAGAATATTTATCTGTAAAAAGAAAAATCCTCTTCATTTTGAAGAGGATTTTTACAGACGGTCTGTTTGATTATTTGAGGTCGATGATGGGATTTGCTCCGCCCGTAACCTGAGGAAGCTCACCATTCCATTTGTCAATCTTGTAATACTCAATTACGTTGTTTGAAAGTGAGTCGTTTAGAACATTGTTTGCTTCTGCTTCGGCCTGTGCTTTGATTTTGATTGTTTCTGCTTCTGCTTCCGCATTTGTAATCGCGGTCTGCTTTTCCGTTTCGGCCTTTAAAAGCTTCTGCTGAGCAACCTGCTTTTCTTCGATGGCCGTGATGAATGCCTCTGAGAAATCAAAGTTGATGATATTTACGTCTGTTACATAAAGTCCGATGTCATTTAACTTTTCATTAAGTCCTTTTACAAGGCCTTCTGAAATCAGGGCTCGATTCGTAACACTTTCTTCTGCCGTGTATCTTGCGGTTGTTGCTTTGAGAACTTCATTTACGGCAGGAGTAATGAGCACATCTTCGTAATTTGCTCCGATGTTTTTATAGATACTGTATGACATCTTTGTGTCAACACGATAGTTGATGGCAAGGGTTGTGTTTACTGTCTGAAGGTCTTTTGAGAAAGATTCTGTATCTACTTCAAGCTTTACGATTCTGTTATCAATCTTAACGACTTCCTGAATGAAAGGTGCTTTGAGGTGCACCCCTTCCTGAAGAACTCCTTCATTTACTTTACCGAGAGTTACCACAACTCCTGTGTGTCCTGCCTGGACAACAGTAAAACAGTTAAAGAGCACTGCGATGAGTACAAGTGCGATTACTGCGATGATTATAATCTTTGGTGCTTTTGCTTTCATTTTTAATCTCCTTTTTTGCTGTATCTGCAGCTAATATATGCTACCACGAATAAACGGTGTATTCAAACAAAAGGGGATGTGATGAACATCCACCCGAAAATGGTGCAGCGAGTGCACTGATATCTGAACCCAAGCCTGATTTTTCAAGCTCGGCGAAAACGAAAATAAATGTTCACAAAAAAGTTTCATACTTTTTTGAATTACAGCGAAAAAGCTATTGCATAGGGGAATAAATCCTATATAATTGATATAAATACCAATTAAGAAACGGAAGCGAAAGATTTGGCAATCCGAAAATCCAGTATACCGACCAAAAATCATATACTTGCAGTCAGTGCAAAGCTAC
>CAMFNB010000039.1 GCA_945965275.1 uncultured Clostridia bacterium
TCAAACTGATAGGAGGCTATCTTTGATTCAAGATAACCAAGCTTTTTAGATGCTTAAAAGTTTAAGCATAATAACTACCTCTTTACCGGTAATTATACACAATAATCTATTAATGTCAATATTATCGTGCATATTTTTATAAAACACGCACGATAATAAGCAGGAACAAAAATAGCTGTGGAAGGTATGGCTTTTATGTTTTTCTCAGAACCTGCAGGCAAGGGCGCACCAGCCTCTGTCGCGCTTTTCTTCAATAACATGAAGGCCGAGCTCATCAAGAGCGGCAAGCACATCAGAAAGTCTTTCCTCTATAATTCCGGAAACAATATATATTCCGTCATCTGCAAGAAGTGTTGAAGCAGAGCGGGTAAGCTGTATGACTATGTCTGCGACAATATTCGCAGTGATAAGATTGAATTTGCCGTCTATGTCCTTTGCAAGGTCGCCTAATACAGAAGTGAAGCGGTCTCCGACACCGTTTAATTCCGCGTTTTCGGCAGCTACTTTTACCGATAATGCATCAATGTCAACACCGGTAACTTTCCTGGCACCTAAGAGCAGAGCTGCGATTGCAAGAATTCCGCTGCCTGTACCCACGTCCAGAACGTCTGCTTTAGGAGTGACATATTTTTCGATAAGCTCCATGCAAAGACGTGTTGTTTCATGCTGGCCTGAACCGAAGGCCATACCGGGATCGATAATGAGCTGCGCACGGTCCTTTAAATCGTCATCGAGAGAGTCCTTTTCCCATGAAGGGACAATAACAAGCTTTTCGCCTACAGGCATGGGCTTGAAATATTTCTTCCAGTTGTTTGCCCAGTCATCCTCTCCGACACTGGCTTCGTCAATTGAGTAGGCGATGCCTTCGGCATCAAATCTCTCACGTAAAAAGGCCAGACCTTCTGCGGGATTTTCCTCAGGGCTGAAATATATGTGAAGTTTTGCATGCTCTCTGTCTTTTGCAAGCAAATCAGCATCAATGATTTCAATGGGGCCGAACTTCTGAATTTCCGTATCAAAGTCAGAATAATCTTCAAGATAAATGCCGCGGTTTACAACCATCTGTGCCACCGCGGAAGCAAGCTCTGCATCCTTAGAATCTATGTTTATTATGATATCTGTCCAATCCATATTGTTCCTCCGTTTTCAAATATTATATAGGAATAAAAAAGCTGCTGCAATGACGGATTTTATCTTGACACTTCAGGCCTTGCGGTATTATCATAATCATATATATCTATGTCCCAGGAGGCAGTTATGTTACGAAAGATTATGGCACTTACCATAGCAACAGTGATTCTCATGGCAATGTGCATTATACCGACAAGCGCAGAATCAATCAGCGACCACTTATTCTTCAATGTTGATTTCAACACAGGTTCAGCAGAAGACGCTACAGGAAACTATGCACTCAATGTTGATATTTCAGGTGCAGACCTCGTTCTCGAGGATGATGCAACACTTGGCAGAAAAGTTGCTTTATTTGAAGATGCCGGAAATATGATTTGGGAAAACAAAAACGGATTCGACTTCAGCGGTTATGATCTTACAAACGGCTTCACAATGGAAATGTACTTATATGTAATTCCTGAGGCTTCTGAGTATCAGCAGAACCAGACTTTCTTCGAATGTAACTTCGGATCAATTCATCTTCAGGAATACAATGACGGTTCAGATAAGTCAATGGGATTCAGATGTGTTTCAGGTACAGACGCTGACGGAAACTTCGATATGTGCAATGCATATTCAACTGAGCTTCTTCCGAGAAAACAGTGGGTACACATCATCGGAACATCAGACGGAGAATATAACTACTTCTACTTAAACGGTCAGCAGGTAGCTAAGTCAACACAGAGACCTACAAAGACAGCTGACACAAGATATCCTCAGAAGAGCAATCAGGTTCTTATCGGTGAATCAACATACGGTTCAATGTTTGGTGCAACAACAATCAATGCAAAGATTGCTTTTGCAAGAATGTATAAGACACATGTCATCGATGCAGAGGCAGCAGCTTTATATGAAGACGCAAAGAACGGCACAACACCTGTAGGACCTACAGCAGATCCTTCAAAGCCGACAGAAGCTCCTGATCCTTCAAAGCCGACAGAAGCACCGGCTACTGAACAACCGACAGCTGCTCCTGCAACACCTACACAGCCGCCTAAGGATGCTGAAAACGCAAAAACATTTGACGTTGGTCTTGTAGCTCTTGCAGCAGTTTCACTTTCTTCACTTGTAGTTGTAAGAAGAAAAAAGGGATAATAAATTAAAGATATTTTAAAGCGAGTTTAACGGCTTCTTCCATACTTACGGAAGAAGCTGTTTTTTTACCGGCAATATCAAAAGCAGTGCCGTGGTCTACCGATGTTCTGAGGAAGGGCAAACCCAATGTGAATGCGATTGTACGCTCAAAATCCAAAGTCTTGGTGGCAATATGTCCCTGATCATGATAGAGAGACAACACGGAATCAAAGCGCCCGATTTTCGCAAGGTGGAATACGGAATCGGGACCTACGGGGCCCACAACGTCGTAGCCTTCCGAAACAGCGCGCTTTACTGCCTTTTCAACTTCACGCTCTTCGTTTCCGAACAGACCGTGCTCTCCGCAATGCGGGTTAAGTCCCGCAACGGCCATTTTACCGTCGGTAATCCCGAGACGGGCAAGAGCAGCGGTGCAGCGACGGATATAGTCAAGAATACGGTCTTCGGTAATCATGTCGCAGGCCTGTCTCAGAGAAACATGTCTCGTTAAAAAGAATACGCGAAGTCCCAGGGTTTCAAACATTGTAAGAGGGTCATGAGAATCAGTGAGGCCGCCGAGAATTTCAGTGTGACCGATGTACGGCACCCCTGCCGCGCGCAGAGCTTCTTTGTTAATGGGCGCAGTAACCACGGCCGAATGAGCAGGGTCTTCCATGGCATAAGCTGCAGCGGCTTCGATATAGTTAAAGGCATGCTGTCCGCATGCAGCCGAAACTTTGCCCGGGTATTCCGAAGGAAGCTCCGGGCCGGGAACATCAACAACTGTTTCATTCCAAAAAGAATCGCCGAAAGAAAGCCCGAGCAGGGAGGACATATCCTCTAAAACTCTGCGTGAGCCGAACACCCTGATTTCCGCGGACAGGCACTGTGAAAGACCGGTCTCTGCCATTGCCTTCAGTACGATTTCCGGTCCGATTCCTGCGGGATCTCCTATAGTGATTGCGATTCTTTTATTAGCCATATCTGCCTCTTAATCCTTTATTTTATGCCTATTATATCAACTCCCAAAGTCAATAATCAAATTGCATAACGCTTACGTTAGTGTTATACTCTTGATGTATGAAGTTTCAGGAGGACAGTAATGCCTGCACAATTATACCCTGATGAAGAAAGAAGAGCGGCAAACCGCTTTTCGATGGAAAATGTTCAGGGAACATCTAACAAAACTTCAAATGACGACCATGGCGGAAACGGTAAAAACGGGAAGAAAAAATCCCGTGTCAAATACATTGTAATCGCCTGTATTCTTTTGCTCATCGCACTTTTTGTTTTCATTCTTGCCATGTGGGCAAAGAGCGGAACAGAAGAAGATCCTTACGATGATGTGAAAGACGTATATTCTGCATCAAGATTTTTCTGCAGACTCAAATATCCGAATAAGTGGGAAATTGTTCCCGGTGAAAACGGCTTCTATATTGATTCTGAAACAGGTCTTTTTCTTAAGGCATATCCTTATGACGAAGAGGCTGTTGTATATGAGAGCGAAGCAGGTTCACAGAATCCGGCTTCAGCCACACCGGAGCCTATAAAGATACCGATAGAGGGAGTTCTGTTCAGTGCCTACTATAAAGAAATCGACGGATTTGAATGGCCTGAGTCCACTGCCGAAACAGCTGTTACCCCGGCGCCCTACGATCTTGACGAGGCCGGCGGCAAGGCAAAGGAAATGATTGAGGGAATGGGAGCAAAGGATTTAACATCCCCTGAAAAGTTTGCGGGAAAGCATTGTACTTTCTTAAGATACAAATACGTAAAAGAAGACGGTACGAAGGGCGAGATGTTCGTTTGCTCACGTGCCATGGCATATTACATATTCACATATGAGGCAACTGAGGAGCAGTTTAATGCATATGAAACTCCTATGCTCAGCATGGTGAATAACATTGAATTATCGGTTTTCAAGTACTAAAAAATAAATAATATTTGAAAGGAAGAAAAATACATGAAAACAAAAGCAGTAAGATTGTACGGCAAAGATGATTTACGTTTGGAGGAATTTGAGCTTCCGGCAATCAAGGATGATGAAATCCTTGTTCACATCATTTCAGACAGTATTTGTATGTCTACATACAAAGCAACAATCCAGGGAGCTGACCACAAGAGAGTTCCGAACGATGTTGCAGAGAATCCGATTATCGTAGGACATGAGTTCTGCGGCGAAATCGTTGAGGTTGGTTCAAAGTGGGCAGACAAGTACAAGGCAGGACAGAAGTTCTCAATCCAACCTGCTCTTAACTATAAAGGAAGCCTTGATGCTCCGGGATATTCATACCGATACATCGGCGGCAGCTCAACATACGGCATTTTACCGAACGAAGTAATGGAAATGAACTGCTTGCTTGATTATGACAATGACACATACTTCTACGGAAGCATTGCAGAGCCTATGTCATGTATCGTCGGAACATACCACGCTATGTACCACACAACACAGGGCGAATATGTTCACAGCATGGGAATCAAAGAGGGCGGCAATATGGCAATCCTCGCCGGTGTAGGTCCTATGGGTATCGGTGCCATCGACTATGCTATCCACTGTGACAGAAAGCCGGGACTTCTTGTTGTAACAGATATTGACGAAGCAAGACTTACAAGAGCTGCTTCTATTTACACAGTTGAAGAAGCTGCAAAGAACGGAGTTAAGCTTGTATACGTAAACACAGGATCCCTTGAGAACCCTGTTGAATACTTAAGAAGCCTTACAGACGGCGCAGGATACGATGATGTAATGGTATTCGCACCTGTAAAACCTGTTGTTGAGCAGGGCGATGCTCTTCTCGGCAAGGACGGATGTCTTAACTTCTTCGCAGGTCCTTCAAAGGCTGACTTCTCAGCTACAATAAACTTCTATGATGTTCATTACGCTTCTCACCACTTAGTTGGTACTTCAGGCGGTAACACAGCTGATATGATTGAGTCTCTTGAGATGATGAGCTCAGGTAAGATCAACCCTTCATCAATGATTACTCACGTAGGCGGACTTAACTGCACTGTTGAGACAGTTAAGAATCTTCCTCACATTCCGGGTGGTAAAAAGCTTGTTTACACAAATATCGACATGCCTCTTACAGCTATTGCCGATTTCAGAGAGAAGGGTGAGACAGATCCTTTCTTCAAGGAGCTTGCTGACATTTGTGACAAACACAACGGCCTCTGGAACGGAGAAGCTGAAAAGTACCTTCTTGCTAACGCAAAGAGCATCTGAGAAAAGCAGTTTACAGACGTTTTCCGAATTTTTACAAAACTTTGAAAAAAATATTGACAAATTGTGAATAAGATATTAAAATCTATTTATTGACAATTTGTGTATATTAATAAGCAGTTTGTCGCTTAAGTTCGTAAAAATTCGTATGGAGGTACCGCAATGAATACAGGTACAGTAAAATGGTTTAATGCTGCAAAAGGATTTGGATTTATTCAGAATGACGAAGGCGGAGATGATATCTTTGTTCATTTCTCAGCTATTCAGTCAGAGGGATTCAAAACTCTCGCTGAAGGACAGAAGGTTACATTCGACACTGAGCCGGATCCAAAGAACACAGGCAAACTCAGAGCTGCTAACGTGGTTAAAGAGGCATAAACAAAATAATAAAACGGGGACCGTAAACATATGTTTACGGTCTCTTTTTTTATGCTTTTTCAGATTGACAAAAGTGACAAATAAGAGTATAAATTTACTTGAAAAAAGGCAAAGGCGTCTTTGGGTATATTCTCGGAGTTGTCTTTGCCTTTTCCATAAGAAATATAAACGAGGTGCAGGAAGATGGAGAAGAAGGAACAGCTTTACGAAGGAAAAGCAAAAAAGGTATATGCAACAGAAAACCCTGAGTTATATATTGTATCATACAAAGATGATGCCACAGCCTTTAATGGTCTCAAGAAGGGCACAATCGCAGGCAAGGGTGTTATCAACAACAAAATGAGCAACCTGCTTATGCAGAAGCTCGAAAAATCCGGAATTCCGACTCACTACGTTGAGGAATTAAACGACCGTGAGACAGTAGTAAAGAAGGTATCAATCGTACCTCTTGAAGTAATCATCAGAAACATCGCAGCAGGTTCATTCTCAAAGCGTTACGGCGTTGAAGAGGGTGTTGTATTCGATGAACCTACATTTGAAGTTTCATATAAGAATGATGATTTGGGCGATCCTCTCATGAACGAGTCTCATGCAATTGCCATGAAGCTTGCAACAAAGGAAGAAATTGAGACTATCAAAAAATACTCATTGAAAATCAATGAGGAGCTTAAAGCTTTTTGGAAAGAATGCGGCGTAATATTGGTAGACTTCAAACTGGAGTTCGGTAAGCTTTCAGACGGTACGATCGTTCTTGCTGATGAAATCAGTCCTGACACATGCAGACTTTGGGACAGCGAAACAAAAGAAAAGCTGGACAAAGACCGTTTCCGTCGAGATATGGGCGGTGTTGAAGACGCTTATGCGGAAATCATGAAGAGGTTAACTGATAATATTTGATTTCTTTAAAATAGTCGCTGCTTTCCGCAGCGGCTGTTTTTTTTTACCGAAAGGTACAGGAGGAATATTATGAGTATCCACGAGGAGTGCGGTGTTTTCGGAATTTTTGCACAGGAACCATGCGATATGGCAAGACTTTCGTATTACGGACTTTATGCTTTGCAGCACAGAGGACAGGAAAGCTGCGGTATTGTAGTCAATGACGACGGAGTGTTTTCGTCACATAAAGATCTGGGACTTGTGAATGAGGTTTTTACCGAGGATATACTTTCGAGATTTCCGAAGGGTACGATGGCAACAGCTCATGTAAGATATGCCACCACGGGAGTGCAGACAAGAGCAAACTGCCAACCGGTAGAAATAAATCACCAAAAAGGCAAAATGGCGCTTGCACATAACGGCAACCTCAGCAATGCCGTGGATCTTCGAAACAATCTTGAGATGTCCGGTGCGATTTTCCATTCAACAAGCGACACGGAAATCATAGCACACATAATAACGAAAGAAAGACTTCAGGCGCCTTCTGTTGAAGATGCCGTAAGCTGTGCAATGTACAAGCTTGAGGGAGCATATTCGCTTATCATCATGTCAGCACAGAAGCTTATTTGTGTGCGTGATCCGTACGGTTTCAGACCTCTTTGCTACGGTAAAACAGAAGACGGAACATATGTGGTTGCGTCAGAAAGCTGTGCCATCAAGGCGGTGGGCGGCGAGGTTATCAGAGACATTGAACCCGGAGAAATTCTTGTATTCACAAAGGACGGAGTTATTTCAAGAAAAGAACACTGCAAGGTGAGGGACAGGAAGCTTTGCGTGTTTGAATACATATATTTCGCAAGACCTGACTCAGTAATAGACGGTGTTTCCGTCCATGCATCCAGAGTCAGGGCAGGTGAGATTTTGGCAGAGAGCTGTCCTGCCGACGCGGACGTTGTAATAGGTGCTCCTGATTCAGGTCTTGATGCGGCACTGGGATTTTCCCGTGCATCGGGAATTCCTTACGGAATAGGACTTATCAAAAATAAGTACATCGGCAGAACTTTCATATCTCCCGGACAGGGAGCAAGACTGGACGGCATAAGAATAAAGCTTGCTGCCGTAGAGGAATGCGTTCGCGGTAAAAAGGTTGTCCTGGTAGATGACTCAATTGTCCGCGGAAACACAATGGGAAGGGTTGTAAAGCTTCTTCGCGAAGCAGGTGCAAAGGAGGTTCACGTAAGGATTTCATCGCCTCCGTTCCTCCACCCCTGTTACTACGGAACAGACATTGATTCCGAAGAAAATTTAATAGCATGTAAATATACTATTTCGGAAATATCAAGTATAATAGGGGCTGATTCGCTGGGATATTTTCCTCAGGAAAAACTTGGTGAACTTACGGGCGGGTGCGGGTACTGCAACGCGTGCTTCAGCGGCGATTATCCGACACGAATTCCGGGCGATGTTCGAAAAAACTGGTTCGAAACAAGACTGTCCGAAAAGAAGAATTAAGAGGCATTCAAATGGAATTTGAAAAACAGAAAAAGATTATAACCGAGGACGGAAGAGAATTTTACGGATACGGATTCGGAGCAGACGTAAACAAGGTCTGTGAGCTCGTATTCAACACATCAATGGTGGGATACCAGGAAATTCTTTCCGACCCTTCATACACATACCAGGCTGTCGTAATGACATATCCGCTTATCGGAAACTACGGAATGGCTGACGGTGACTACGAATGTGCAACACCAACAATCGGTGCATTTGTTGTCAGGGAATACAACGACGAGCCGTCAAACTTCAGATCCCGCGAAACGCTTTCACAGGTAATGAAAAGATATGACATTCCGGGAATCTGCGGCGTGGACACAAGAAAGATAACAAGGTCAATCAGAGACTTCGGAAGCTGCCGCGTCCTCATAACAGACGCTGATACGCCTTTGGAAGAAGGAATCAAAATTATAAAGAAAACGGGAATTCCAACCGATGCCGTTTCAAAAGTAAGTCCGAAGAACATTGTTAAGGCTCCTTCTGAAAATCCGAAATATCATGTTGTCGCAATCGACTGCGGAATGAAGCAGAACATCGTAAGATCTCTCAACAAAAGAGGCTGCGACATTACACGAGTTCCGTACAATACAACTGCGGAAGAAATTCTTGCTTTAAGTCCGGACGGAATCTTTATTTCAAACGGCCCCGGCGACCCTGCCGACGTTCCGGAAACAATCGAAACAGTAAAAAACATTATCGGTAAAAAGCCTCTGTTCGGTATCTGCCTCGGTCATCAGATTATCTCTCTTGCATACGGCGGAGAGACATACAAACTGAAATTCGGACACCGCGGCGGAAACCATCCCGTAAGAAATCTGGAGACCGGTAAAATAGAAATCACATCGCAGAACCATTCATATGCGGTTAAGCCCGAAACACTTGAGGGAAAAGACCTCAAGGTTACTCACATGAACATCCTGGATAATACGGTTGAGGGTGCAAAGTGTGAGAAGGATATGGTTTTCTGTGTTCAGTACCATCCGGAGAGTGCACCCGGACCTCAGGACAGTGCATATCTCTTCGACCGCTTTATTGAAATGATGGAGGTGAACAAGGATGCCTAAAAGAGATGATATTAAAAAGGTTCTTGTAATCGGTTCAGGCCCCATCGTAATCGGTCAGGCAGCTGAGTTTGACTATGCCGGTACACAGGCATGTCTTGCACTTAAGGAAGAGGGTTATCAGGTTGTTCTCTGCAACTCAAACCCCGCAACAATCATGACGGATACATCCATTGCCGACAAGGTATATATGGAGCCGCTTACACTTGAATATATTGCAAAGATAATACGATATGAGAGACCGGATGCCATTTTACCGGGCATCGGAGGACAGACAGGTCTTAACCTTGCCATGCAGCTTGAAAAGAAGGGCATTTTAAAGGAATGTCGCGTTGAACTTCTCGGCACAAAGAGCAACTCAATCGAGTGCGCAGAAGACCGTGAGCTTTTCAAGGAACTCTGTACAAAGCTGGGCGAGCCGGTGCTTCCGTCTGACATTGCGGGAACAATGGAAGAGGGCCTTGCGGTTGCCGAAAAGATCGGCTATCCCGTTGTTCTTCGTCCTGCGTTCACACTTGGCGGAACAGGCGGCGGCTTTGCAAACAACGAAGAAGAATTTTTACCGATAATGAAAAATGCGCTTGCATGCTCACCCGTAAGCCAGGTGCTTATCGAGAAGAGTGTTAAGGGCTACAAGGAAATTGAGTACGAGGTAATGCGTGACAAAAACGACACTGCCATCGTTATCTGTAATATGGAAAACATTGACCCGGTGGGTATTCACACCGGTGACTCCGTTGTTGTATGTCCGTCACAGACTCTTACAAACAAGGAATATCACATGCTTCGTGACAGTGCGCTGAAGATTATCCGCGCGCTGGAAATCGAAGGCGGCTGTAACGTTCAGTTCGCTCTTGACCCGAAGTCATTCCGGTATTACTTAATCGAAGTAAACCCGCGTGTGTCACGTTCATCGGCTCTTGCCTCAAAGGCCAGCGGTTATCCGATTGCCAGAGTTTCGGCTAAGATCGGTGTCGGCATGACACTTGATGAAATTCAAATTGCAAATACACCGGCATCCTTCGAGCCTACAATGGACTATGTGGTTTCAAAAATGCCCCGTTTCCCGTTTGATAAGTTTGCTGACGCAAGCAATACCCTTTCAACACAGATGAAGGCTACAGGCGAAGTTATGAGCATAGGACGCACTGTTGAGGAAAGCATCCTCAAGGCAATCCGTTCTCTTGAGACGGGTCAATGCCACCTTCACCACAAGATTTTCGACAACAGAGATCATGACGGGCTCATCGAATATATCAAGAGAGGTACGGACGACAGAATTTTCGCAATTGCAGAGCTTCTCAAACAGGGCGAGACTGTTGATGTTATCACAAAGGTAACGGGCATCGACAAATTCTTCATCCGCAAATTTGAAAATATCGTTAAAATGGAAACCGTGGTCCGTGCAAACCCCGGCGACATCGACGTGCTCCGCAAAGCAAAGAAAATGGGATACTCCGACAAGGTGCTTGGCGTAATGTGGAAGATGCCTGAGGTTGAAATTTTCAAACTCAGAAAAGAAAACGGAATCTTCCCGGTATATAAGATGATTGATACCTGTGCATCGGAGTTTCAGAGCTACATCCCGTATTTCTATTCAACATACGAAGACGAGAATGAGTCCGTGGTTACAGACAAGAAAAAAATCATCGTTTTGGGCGCAGGCCCGATTCGTATCGGACAGGGTGTTGAGTTTGACTACTCAACAGTTCATGCAGTTCAGACAATCAAAGCTTCGGGCTTTGAAGCTATTATCATAAACAACAACCCGGAAACGGTTTCCACAGACTACACATGTTCAGACAAGCTCTATTTTGAGCCGCTCTGTGTTGAGGACGTAATGAACATCATCGAGCTTGAGAAGCCTGACGGAGTAATTGCAACCCTCGGCGGACAGACTGCAATCAACCTTGCAGAGCCTCTCCGTGACCGCGGCGTTAAAATCATCGGAACTGACTGTGACGCCATCGAGCGTGCAGAAAACAGAGACGCCTTTGAAAAACTTCTTTCTTCTCTTGAGATTCCGCAGCCGAAGGGACGTGCGGTAACAAGCATCGAAGAGGGTGTTACGGCAACTGAAGAAATCGGTTATCCCGTACTTGTTCGTCCTTCCTTCGTGCTTGGCGGACGGGCAATGCAGATTGTCGCAAAAGAAGTTGACCTTCGAAAGTATCTGAATACAGCCGTAGAAGTTGACGCTGACAAGCCGGTATTGGTTGATAAATACATCCGCGGCAAAGAAGTCGAAGTAGATGCCATTTGTGACGGTAAAAAGGTCTTCGTCCCCGGAATCATGGAGCTTGTTGAAAGAACGGGTGTTCACTCAGGTGACTCAATTTCCGTTTATCCTTCATACAGCATTTCCGAAAAGGTTAAAGAGACAATTCTCGATTATGCGGAAAAGCTGGGACTGGGAATAGGCATCATCGGTTTGTTTAACATCCAGTTTATTGTTGATGCCGATGACAACGTATATATCATCGAGGTTAACCCGCGTTCATCAAGAACGGTACCGTTCCTTTCAAAGGCAACAGGCTACTCACTTGCTGATATCGCAACGAGATGTAATCTCGGCATTTCTCTTGAGGAGCAGGGAATCACAGTAAGATACCCTGAAGAAAGAGGACGCTTCTATGTTAAGGTTCCTGCATTCTCGTTCTCAAAGCTCAGCGGTATGGACGCTTATCTTTCACCTGAGATGAAATCAACAGGTGAAGCAATCGGATACGACAAGAGACTCCACCGTGCTGCATACAAGGCACTTATTGCATCAGGCCTTACACTTAAGAACTACGGAACGGTTGTAGTCAGTGTGGCAGATGAAGACAAAGAGGAAACAATCCCTCTTGTTCGTCGTTTCTATAACATGGGCTTCAATATTGAAGCAACAACTCTTACGGGCGAAGTGCTCAGAGATCACGGCATAAAGACGAGAATTCTTCATAAACCGAGTGAAAACAGCACAGAGGTTGTTGATGCGATAAGGGCAGGATATGTAAGCTATGTCATCAACACGAGAGCGATTCTTTCGGGAAACCATTTCGGTGACGGTGTTGCAATCAGACAGGCGGCAGCCCAGAACAATGTAACGATGCTGACGTCGCTTGATACGGTAAGAATGCTTCTTGATGTACTCGAAGAGCTTACACTGGGTATTTCAACCATTGATTCGGTTGAGTAAAATATATGATATTCGAATCCGCGGCTGAAAGGCCGCGGATTTTTTGATTTATCAGGCCAATTGCGACCTGACTTTGAGATTTTGTCCACTAAAACGCAAAATCAAAGCAATTTGTGGCACCGCATGAATAAAGGGTTTTTACTGTAAAAAAGGGCTGAAATCCGCATAAATAGTGGCTTTCACGAAATCAAAAAAATAAGGGCACAAAGTGGACATTTTCAGATGTCGGCACGATGCTTTGTGACACATATGTCTCATATCCCCAATATATTGATACGGTAAGAATGCTTCTTGATGTACTCGAAGAGCTTACACTGGGTATTTC
>CAMFNB010000040.1 GCA_945965275.1 uncultured Clostridia bacterium
ATATTATATATTATGTTATATTATCAGTCAATCATAAAAAAGCGGCAGTTTACAAAACTGCCGCTTTTATATTTCCCATTTTACCGATTTATTCCTGCATTGAAAGGCTTCCGGAAATAATGGTGGCTCTTCCCTCTGCGTCAACCGTAAGAATTCCGCCGTCACAGGTTGCCTTCTTTTCACTTCCGTCCGGCAACTCAATTTTTATCTCGCCGGGACGAATTGTTGTCATGAAGGGTTCGTGGCGTGCCAGGATTGCCAGGTCGCCAAGAGCACCGCGAAGTGAAACCTGTGTGATTTCTTCATCAAATATGTTACCTTCCGGAGAAGCTATTGTAAGGATGAAATTGCTCACTTCATTTCGCTCGCTTTCTTAATAACCTCGTCAATTGTACCTGCATAGAGGAATGCACTTTCAGGAATGTCATCATGCTTACCTTCAATGATTTCCCTGAATCCTCTTACTGTTTCGCTGAGCGGAACATATACACCCGGGAAGCCGTTGAACTTCTCTGATACGAAGAGCGGCTGAGACAGGAATCTCTGAACCTTACGTGCTCTTGTAACGAGCTGTTTGTCTTCGTCTGAAAGTTCGTCCATACCCATAATGGCGATAATATCCATAAGCTCATTGTATCTCTGAAGAATTCTCTGAACTTCTTTTGCAACATAGTAGTGTTCTTCACCCAGAACCTCAGGTGAAAGAATTCTTGATGTTGATTCGAGAGGATCTACCGCAGGATAAATACCTTGTGATGCGATTCCTCTTGAAAGAACCGTTGTTGCGTCAAGGTGGGCAAATGTTGTTGCGGGAGCCGGGTCAGTTAAGTCATCGGCAGGAACGTAAACAGCCTGCACCGATGTGATTGAACCCTTCTTTGTTGAAGTGATTCTTTCCTGAAGAGCACCCATTTCATTTGCAAGTGTAGGCTGGTAACCTACGGCTGAAGGCATACGACCCAAAAGGGCTGATACCTCAGAACCTGCCTGAGTAAATCTGAAAATGTTATCGATGAATAAAAGAACGTCCTGGTTTTCCTGATCTCTGAAGTACTCTGCCATTGTAAGTCCTGAAAGAGCAACTCTCATTCTTGCTCCCGGAGGCTCGTTCATCTGGCCGTATACCAGGGCTGTCTTCTCGATAACGCCTGACTCCTTCATTTCATTGTAAAGGTCATTACCTTCTCTTGTACGCTCACCTACACCGGTAAAAACAGAAATACCGCCGTGCTCGGTTGCGATGTTATGAATAAGCTCCATAACAAGTACCGTCTTACCTACTCCGGCACCGCCGAAGAGACCGATTTTACCGCCCTTTGAGAAAGGACATATAAGGTCGATGACTTTGATACCTGTCTCGAGAATTTCCTTTGATGTTGAAAGCTCATCATATGACGGAGCAGGTCTGTGAATGTTGAGTCTTTCCTTAGCCTCAACTGCCGGGCCGTCGTCCACAACATCACCTAAGACATTGAAGATTCTTCCCAGTGTTTCGTGACCTACGGGAACACTGATCGGTCTGCCTGTATCGGTAACCTCTGTTCCTCTCTTAAGACCGTCTGTTGAAGCCATGGCAATACATCTTGCGACGTTGTCACCGATATGCTGTGCAACCTCAACCGTAAGTGTCTTCTCACCAATCGGGATTGTTAATGCGTTGTAAATGGCAGGGAGCTGACTTTCATCAAATGAAACGTCAACGACAGGTCCCATGACCTGGGATACTTTACCTTTGTTAAGTTCCGCCATAATTACCTCCTCCTTAATCTCCTGAGCCGGCTACAATCTCAGTGATTTCCTGTGTGATTGCACCCTGGCGTGCTCTGTTATACTGAAGCTGCAAGTTGTCTATCATTTCCTTTGCATTCTTTCCGGCTGTTTCCATCGCATTTCTTCTGGAAGCAACTTCACATGCAAAGCTTTCCTTTATTGCGCCCATGATAATTCCCGTAACATATTCCGGAATGGCCTGTTCAAGAACGGTTTCTTCGTCAGGTTCGAAGAGGAATACGGCACGTGATGCGGCCTCTTTCTT
Source organism: uncultured Clostridia bacterium (assembly GCA_945965275.1). GTDB lineage: Bacteria > Bacillota > Clostridia > UBA1212 > SIG427 > CAMFNB01. The sequence continues at coordinate 2,036 of CAMFNB010000040.1, forward strand.
CTCCGGTTTCTCAAGCGGCAGGATCCACGTGAGTTTCGGGATCTGGGTCATGGCATTTATATATTCAGTGCCGAGAATTCCGACTTTTTTCAGACCGCCTGCCTTGAACTCTTCGCACAGGTCCTTTGCAAGTCTGAATGCCTCCTCAGTGCTGAAGTATTCTGAAGAAACAAAGTCCTTTTCAAATCTCTCGGTTGCTCTTTTACCGACAGGAATAACTTCAACCTGCTCATCCATGTCTCTGAGAGTTCTGAAAATATTTGCGTTGTAACCGCCTGCCATACCGCGGTCTCCGGCAATCACGATAAGCTTTGTCACACCCTCTTCGTGCTTCTGCATGTAGGGGCTCTTTTCAACACCGTTAACCGAAAGAAGTGAAGCAATCATTTTACCGATACCGTCACAATATCCCCTTGCCTGCTCCATTGCTTTCATTGCACGGCGCACCTTAGAAGAGGCAACAAGCTCCATTGCCTTTGTAAGCTGCATCGTTGAACTGACGCTCTTTATTCGTGTTCTGAGACTTTTGATATTAGCGCTCATACTCCGCCTTCATTTCGTTAAGTGCCTTTTCAAGTGTGGCAATATCTTCGTCTTCCCAGTGATTTGATTCAAATCTTTCAAGAAGCTTCTGATAGTGATTTTCAAGTAATGTATATAAGTTTTTCTCGTATTCTCTTACATGTCTTACTTCAACATGATTTAAGAATCCGTGAGTTACCGCATAAACGATAGCAACCTGGCAACCTACTCTTACAGGTGAGTTTCTGTCCTGTTTTAAGACTTCCACGATTCTCTCACCAAGTGCAAGACGTGCCTTTGTGTCTTTATCAAGGTCAGATCCGAACTGAGCAAATGCCTGAAGCTCTCTGTACTGTGAGTAGAGAAGCTTAAGTTCGCCGGATACCTTCTTCATAGGCTTGAGCTGTGCGCTTCCGCCTACTCGGCTTACGGAAATACCCGGGTTGATAGCCGGGATGATACCTGAGTGGAATAATTCCGTTTCAAGGAATATCTGTCCGTCTGTAATTGAAATTACGTTTGTCGGAATGTATGCGGATACGTCGCCTGCCTGTGTTTCGATAATAGGAAGAGCAGTGATTGAACCGCCGCCGTATTCAGGAGCAACACATGCTGCTCTCTCAAGAAGTCTTGAGTGAAGGTAGAATACGTCGCCCGGGTAAGCTTCTCTTCCGGGCGGACGACGAATTAACAAAGAAAGTGCTCTGTATGCAACGGCATGCTTTGAAAGATCATCATAAATAATCAAAACATCCTTGCCCTGCTCTCTGAAATGTTCAGCCATTGCACATCCCGAATAAGGTGAAATGTACTGAAGCGGTGCTGTCTCTGATGCCGTTGCGGCAACGATGATTGAATAATCCATTGCGCCTGCCTGCTCTAAAGCCTGAGCAAGAGAAACAACATAAGTTGTCTTCTGACCGATGGCAACATAGATACAAATAACATCCTGTCCCTTCTGGTTTATGATTGTATCAAGTGCGATTTCTGATTTACCGGTCTGTCTGTCACCGATGATAAGCTCTCTCTGTCCGCGGCCGATGGGAATCATACTGTCAATGGCCTTGATACCTGTCTGAAGAGGCTTTGAAACGCTCTTTCTCTTGATGATACCCGGAGCCTCAGTTTCAATCGGTCTTGTCTCTGTAAAATCAATCGGGCCCTTGCCGTCTATGGGCTGACCCAATGCATTTACGACACGTCCCAGCATTGCATCGCCTACAGGTACTGATAATACCTTGCCTGTGCATTTTACCTTGCTGCCTTCACGAATATTGTTGTCGTCAGAAAGGAGAGCTACTGAAACTGTTTCAGTCTCAAGGTTTTGTGCCATACCAAATGAGCCGTCCTCGAATTCAAGAAGCTCACCTGCCATACAGTCCTTAAGTCCGTAAACTCTGGCAATACCATCACCTACTAAGATAACGCTGCCTGTTTCGGTCATCTCTGTTTTTGATTTATAGTTTTTGATTTGCTCTTTTATAATCTTGCTGATTTCTTCGGTTTTCTGATTCATTGATTTATTTTCTCCTTTATTTCCGCAAGTTTGTGTCTTAATGATCCGTCGATGATTTCGCCGTCGATATCAACTCTGAAACCGCCCAGCAATTCAGGAAGGATTTTGTATTTTGCTTCAACCACGCTGCCTGTCATTGATTCAAGCTTTGCAACAAGTTCTTTTTTCTGCCGGTCTGAAAGTTCAACCGCACTTTCTATAACTGCTGTTTTGATGTTGTTGTCCTGCCTGTACAGTTCATCAAAAACTTTTACGCTCTCGCCGAAAGATCTTATCTGACCCTTGTCACTCATAAGACCGATGTAGCTGAGCACAAATGCGGGAACTCTGCCTTTAAAGGCTTCTTCAAGGCATTTCCATTTGTCATCCTTGTCAATTGCAGGAGACTCGAGCATGTCAATGTATTCGGGATTCTCCTTGAAAATTCCGTCTACAAGCCGGAGTGCCTCCAGATAATCTTTCCGGTTTTGGCTCTCCGTCGCTATGCTGTATAAAGCTGTTGCAAATTCTCTGCCGAATGACACGTGATTACTCCTTACCTATATCTTCAATAACGGAATCAATAAGCGACTTGTGGTCTTCCGGATTGATTTCTCTTCCGAGAACCTTTTCCGTAAGAAGAGTGGATACATCCACGATTTCTTTCTTGACCTGTTCTTCAGACTTTCTGCGCTCTAAAGCGATGTCTGTCTCTGCCTGCCTGCGAATGCTGTTTGCTTTTTCGTTTGCATCTGCAACAATTGCATCGCTTCTGTCCTTTGCTTTCAAAACAGCATCATCGATAATGCCCTTGGCTTCCGCCTTGGCACCGTCGAGTTTTTCTTTCCAAATCTGTTTCTCAGCAATCGCATCCTGCATTACGCCTTCTGCTTCGGCAAGCTCTTTATCAATATCTTCCTTTCTCTTATCCATCATTTTCTTGACGGGCTTGTAGAGGAAATGTTTGATAATCAGGAAAATAATCACCAGGTTACACAGGGAAATTACAATTTGCCATATGTTAACTGAAATGATATCTAATGTCTGCATGTTTTTCTTATCCTAATGCACTTTTAAGAACGTCTACTAAAATACCGGGTGCTACGAAAATGAGCAGGATTGCTATAACAAGGGCGTAAAGACCTGTTGTTTCCGCAATGGCACAACCCATGATCATTGTTGTTGTTACTTCACTTTTGCATTCAGGCTGGCGTCCGATTGCTTCACAGGCTTTGGCAACGGCGTTACCTTCACCGATACCGGGTCCGATACCTGCAACCATTGCGATACCTGCACCGAGTGCACAGCATCCTAAAATAATACCGAGAGCAAGTTCCATATTAATTACCTCCAAAAACTTTAAACTTTTTGTTCTTTCTTTTTTCTCTTTTTTTCCTTCTTTGCGAAGTACTCTTCCATCGGGAAACCTCCCGAAATATAAAGCATCGTCAGCATTGCGAAAATGAACGCCTGCAGACATCCGCTGAATATGTCAAAGTATAAGGACAGCACTGCGGGAATACCTATCTGAAGAAGCGGGAAGCTTGTGAGCTTACCGATAATCATGTGTGAAAGTCCCTGAAGTCCTGTTGCTATGAGAACCGAAATAACCGAACCGGATAAAACATTACCGTAGTGACGGAACGACATTGATACGGGAGTGGCAACCTCTGAAATGATATTCATCGGCGTGAATGCCGCAAAGGGTTCCGCAAAACTCTTTAAGTAATGAAGCGGTCCTGCCTTCAGTTTGTAGTAAGTGATAAGTATGAATACGAGAATCGCCCATCCTGCGATGATGTTGATATCAGATGTAGGCGGGAAAAGTCCGACCAATGTAAGTAAACTTGAAAAAGCGGAAAGTCCCATGATTGCCATGATAAACGGAGTGAATCCCACAAAATATTCGCCCATGTTCGAACCGACAATTCCGCTTGCCTTTTCAACAAGCCATTCTGCCGCAAGTTGTCGTTTACTGTCGGGAATCTTTTTAATGCCGTGAGTTAAGAACAGGCAAAGACCCAAGAGAGCAAGAATTACAATCCATGAGTTTACCTGAGCTTCCGTAATCGGAAGATCCTGAATCGGCATGTGAATCGTGAAATAAATTCTGGCACCGGTTACTTCGATTCCGTTTGACGCAGGTGTGAAGAGCACCTTAAGAACAATGCCGAATGCTATCGGTAAAATAATAAGGGCCAAGCAGAAAATGTCGCCTAATATGAACTTAAGACTTCTTTTTTTCTCCAACTTACATCTCCATTATTCCGAGTTTTGCAATCACGGGTCTGAGTGCGATTCCTATTCTCGGAAACACAAAAGGAATAACCACTGCATAAATACTGAAACAGGCGAATATTCCGCCAAGCACGGCTGCCACAACCATCATGGCATATCTGCCGAGCATTGAAAGCGTTACTGATGATTTAACCCGGCCGCTTTCCTTGCCCAGGTTTTTCTGTACGGTGAGGGCCATCAGGAAGAAATTGAGGACAGCCACACCGCCTCCCAACATATTACCCCAAAGCACTGAAAAATTCCACTTGCCGATAAAGAAAAACACAAGTTCCATGATGATGCTGAGGAGCACCACAAGCACTGCAATGTATGCTGTTTCTCTTTTAACGGCTTTGTCTATTTTCATAATGTTACGTCAATTGTTCCGTCTGCAGGAACTTCGTGGAACACCTGAGTGATTCCGTCGGCGTTTGTTACGGTAATTTCATACTTTTTACCGTTTCTTTCAACTTCAACATCGAAGCATCCGCCGAATGCCTTGATTTTTCTGAGAGCTATTTTACCGAGACGTGCAGGCACGTTCGGAGTTATTGTAAATGATCTGAGACCTGTCGGGTTGATGCCAAGCATACCTTCGATAATGATACGGCAGTAAAGGCCGCCCTCTGCTGAAAGATGTCTCTGGTTACCCTCCGGCCATGCTTCAATCGGATAAGGAACATGGTCACCGAGAAGTCTCTGATGTGTGTACTGGTCAAGGTACTTGTAGCCCTTATCGCTGAAGCCTGAAGCAAAAATTCCGCGAAGTGCATAAAGTGTTGAACGATCCCAGAACATCTTGTCATTCTCAGATGAAAGAAGTCCGTTCTCTGTCCAGAGCTTATCAAGCATTGCATTTACAACGCCTTCTTTTCTGTCATAGATGCCTACTGTAAGAGGCGCACACATATATGAACGAAGTTCTGCATTCTCATCACAGTATTTGTATGTCTTGTATCCGGCAATGTCAGCTCCGAAGAAGTTGTCGATACCGTCACGGAGTCTTGCTGCAAATTCGCTGTACTCTTTTGCCTTGTCATTAAGACCGAGGTCTTTTGCAAGGTAGTAAGCTGTTACAAGTCCGCCGTATGCAAGGCTGGAGTTTAAGAGGTTTGCATTACCTGAAGGAAGTCTGTTCTCAAGCTCATCTGAGTCAGATGAAATTACATGGAATTCATTTTCCTTTGTGGCAATGAATCTTACGCACCAGTCAATTGTTTCAAAATATTTTTCTGCCAGTGCTTTGTCACCCTTCTGAAGCAGGTATCTTGTCATACCGTAAAGATACATTGAAGCGTCGCCGCAGTCGCCCGGATCTTCCCAGATATCAAGACCTTCGGCGATAATTGAAGAAGGAATGTGATAAAGGTTCGGATGCATGAACGGCTTGTATAAATCCATTACGTTGATTGTTGCCTTGTCAGCATAATCATATCCCGCAAAGCCGTAGTAAGGAGCTGCATATTCAGCTTCATCATTTGCCCAGATGGCTGCGTAGTACATCTGGCCGCCCGGTCCGTGCATGGGGCCCTTCATTGTATCGAAAATACTTTCTGAAATTCTGAACTTTGAATAGTTGAATTCGCAGTTCAAAATCGGATCGTCTGTTTCAAGGACAAGGCTGTCGTTGAAGATTTTTTCAACAAACTCTCTTCTCTTCTGAAGCTCAACAACTCCGTTGAAATCTTCTTTCTCGTCTAAGAGAAGTCTTGCTGAATAGTATGTGTCGAATGCCACACTCTGACCTTTGTCGAGGCTTACCTTCTCGGCACCCTTTGATTCAACTTCCATCGGGTACACACCCTTTGTTCCCCTCTCATAGATGAGGCTTTGGAAATTGTTTGTTGTAACATCATAGGCTGCATTTCCCGTGTTTGTCACAACTGTATGTTCAATGTAAACCATCTTATCTGTTGAAGGATAGATGTATCTTGTGATTTTTACGTTTCTGTCAACGTCTCTTGTATAGATGGTAATGAGACCCTTAATACGAACCTCATATACATACTCTTTAACTTCAGCTCCGTTTACTGAAATCTTGAGGTATTCGCCGTCCTGATATTCATGAACAAGTGAAGCATGTGTGTGGTTAGGTGTTGTTCTTAAAGTCGGATAGAAAATTCTCTTTCTTAAATAGAGGCTTCCGTCATCATTTGTTCCGTAGTAAACAACGGCAGCAAGCTTTTTACCGGCCATTTCCATGTTATCAACATGAGCACCCTGCTTTACTTTCCAGATAATTTCGTTCTTTTTAAGCTCCCAGCGATCAGTCATTCGTCGGTTTCTCCTTTGTTTGAATATGCTGAATATTTTATCAAAAAATCCTTTCATGCTCAATAGACAAGTGCCTCCAATTCGTCTAAATTGCCCACAATTGCCATGTATGAATTTGAAGTAAGCTGCTTCATGACTTTAATCATGTATCCTTTCGGAATAGCCACGCAGCCGCCGGTATATTCATTCTCGCCTAAGCAATGCAGGAAGATGGCAAAGCCTTTTCCCGGAACTGCAGGATCCCTGTTGAATTCGATGTTTACGCAATACTGGTAAGGGATTGTGAAATCAATAAGATGCTCACCTGCATCCTTGTTCCAGCCTTTCGGCATTTCGGATGCTTTTACCATTGTATTGTACTTGTCGGAGTTGTTGTCTCCGTCCCAGTAATCATCCTCTGTAACCTCGTGATACGGGACGTTCATTTTATCAGGTGCCTTGCCCAGTCCGAAAGCTTCTCCCATACGGAAAAATCCACCGGGTGTTTTGCCTGAGTCTTCAGCTCTGTCGGGATCTATACCATTTTTACCGATATATCCGTTTGTATCCCAGACATTCATCCATCTGCCGTTTGTTTTTACAAAACTGTAAAAACGGCATTCGCTGCCTTCACCTGTTCCGGCAACAATATACATAACGTCAGCATCCTCAGGGAGAGGAAGTGCGGACACTCTTCTTTCAAGTTCAGTTTCTTCTTCTTTGTACGGATTGTACGGGGTAGGTTCTCCCGCGGATTTTGACGGTTTGTCAGAGGGATCTCCCCATAAAGAACAGCCGCCGAGAACGCAAAAGGAGACAACAGCTGTGAGTGTTATGCAGATTGCTTTTTTGAGGTTTTTCATCATTGGTAACTCCTTATGCTCTTAATATTATAGTATATATAAATTAGAGGCAATTTACAAGAAGAAAGTATTACCGAAAAATGCAACAAAAGTATTACCGAAAAATGCAACATGTTGCAAAAATCCTACCTATTTTCGTATTTTTGCGGCAAAGCTCTGTAAAAGTGCAATTAATCTCTCAGTTGCCATCGGTTATTGATGCATACAATAATAACATTCTGCCCTTGACATCTGCTCCACTTTTGTTTAATATTTCCATATAAACAGTAACGATTATTGTTATTGAAAGGAAACAGATGAGATATTCAGCTAAAAGAGAAATTATAAAGAACGCAGTCATGAATAATCGCATCCACCCTACGGCGGATGAGGTTTATCAGATTGTTCGCAAAACGAATCCGGAGATTTCTCTCGGCACTGTTTACAGAAATCTCAATCAGCTTACGGAAAGCGGCGGACTTTTAAAGATAACCGTACCCGGCGGCCCCGACCGCTACGACGGTATTCTGACTGAGCACCAGCATGCAATCTGTGAGAAATGTGGCAAAGTTGAGGATTTCAGCTATAATATATCCGGACTCTTTTCTCATGTTAAGCAGGAAACCGGAATCATTCCGAAATCAGTTTGCCTTGCTATCATTGGTCTGTGCTGCGATTGTGCAGATAAAATAGATAATTAAAAATTTAATTATATTTAGGAGGAAAAATTATGAAAAAGTATGTATGTCAGATTTGCGGTTATGTTCACATTGGTGATTCAGCTCCTGAGGCTTGCCCACAGTGCAAGGCTCCTGCAAGCAAGTTCACTCTTCAGGAAGAGAACGAAAAGAGTTGGGCTGCAGAGCACGTTGTAGGCGTTGCAAAGGGTGTTGATCCTGAAATCATTGAAGGTCTTCGTATGAACTTCACAGGCGAGTGCACAGAGGTTGGTATGTATCTTGCAATGGCAAGAGTTGCTCACAGAGAAGGCTATCCGGAAATCGGTCTCTACTGGGAGAAGGCAGCTTATGAGGAAGCTGAGCATGCAGCTAAGTTCGCAGAACTTCTCGGTGAAGTTGTTACAGATTCAACAAAGAAGAACCTTGAGCTCAGAGTTGATGCTGAGAACGGTGCAACAGCCGGTAAAACAGAGCTTGCTAAGAAAGCAAAAGAGCTCGGTCTTGATGCTATCCATGACACAGTTCATGAAATGGCAAGAGATGAAGCTCGTCACGGCAAGGCATTCGAAGGACTTCTTAAGAGATATTTCGGTTAATATTTGAAGTAACATAACAGGAAACAGGAAGCCGATTGGCTTCCTGTTTTTTTGTGGCTCAATTCGCTGAATTTTCCGCTATGGCTTTAGCATATTTTTCTCTGTATATAGCCTCAAGGTTATTCCAGAAACTTGCTTCGATTCCGAGAACAGTTTCAAGCTTTACGGCCATGTCGTTAGTAAGCTGAATCTCCCCCTTTATGAGTTTACTCAAATCTTCTTGTGACATACCCATTTTGGTTGCAAATTCTTCTTGGGCTATTCCTCGGTCAGTTAATTGTTCTTTTATTGTATATCCCGGTGGTGTTGCAATATATGTCTTGCTTATAATCATGGTTTGCCTCCTCTTAGAGTTTCTGCTGCTTAAGAAAGCATTCTGTAGTTTTTATGTTCAATGCACATTGAAATCATATCCAACATTTTTATAACCGAATCATAATCTTCCGGATTCTTCACAGCCGCTTCAATGAGTTTTTGATTTTCGTCCAAATCAATGTTCTCAGCATCATCGAAATCAAGCCAGTCTTCCAGTACATCTTTATAGAATTCTGCTGCTTTCTCTGTTATTTCTTTTCCTTCAGCCAATAGTCCGCAGCCGCAACCTAATCCGCCATTATCCCATGAGTAATTAAGTATTCCCTCTTTTGTCGGTTCAAAACTGTTATAGTATTCTTCAAACTCCTCAGCTTCCTCATCATATAAAGAGTAACTGAGATGGTCATACATTTCATCTACAGGCCATGCTAAGTCCTCATAAGATGTTCCGTACACATCAAAATGAATAGTTGACACACCTGCCGGCGGATTGCTTGCCCACTCATCGTATATAGCATACTTTAAGTCTTCAATTCGATTTTCTTCTTGATTTTGATTATTAATTTCATTTAAAAACGGATTCGGCGGAGGTCCCATAATCGGGCCCTCTTGAATAACTGCTTCTCCATTTTCAATAAAAATGTTTGCACTTTCACAATCATTATTGTTCACTGCCTTTTTCTCCTTTATGTTCTTAACTGGTAACAGTATATTTGATAATATGTCCCATAAATGTCACAATAGAATATATTTATTTAGTTCTAATTTGATAAAAACTTGATGATTCTCGTTCATAGATTGCACTAAAATCAAATTTAACGTGTAGCATAAATTGTTATTGGCTTCACCCATATGTTGTGACATAAATAAAAAACTTTTGCTCCAATTAGCCAAGACATTTCTGATTGATTCCCTTGAACTTGCAATTCTAAGATTAAAAACAAAGTCTGACATAAGTTTAAATTTTATATCAAACCTTATGTACAAGTCTCCATGCCTAAAGCGGAGACACGGCATGTTTTGCCTCGCCTAGTAGTTTTGATATGAATGCATTCATATTTTCATA